>NZ_JADPRZ010000003.1 GCF_017347095.1 Sporosarcina sp. E16_8
AGGCCTCTTTTCTAGGATTGGTTGTGGTGACTTAATTCTACCAAGAAAAGGTCTTCCTTTTTGCATTTATTCATTTACACAAGATATTTTACACTCTCCTATTGAATCCAAACAGTATATGCACGATTAGTTAAAAGTGATATTCATAACAAGGTTCATCGTGCTTCGTATCCTCAGACCATTTCATACCTACAATAGTAAAGCAGACCTTTTCCAATACCTTTAAAGACCCTTGATTATCAGGACTTGCAGATGCTGTGAGCATTTGTACTTCCACATGATTTCCGGCAATTTCTAAGCAAGGATACGCCGCTTCTGTTGCGAAACCTTTGCCCCAAGACTTTTTACTGAAATGAAAAATTATTTTCCATCACTTAATGAATTCATACAACTAAATCTAGCAATATCTATAATTTCATTAGCTATGTCAAATGTTATTGTTGATTTTGACGAACAAATAAAGGAACACCAAATTGGTTAGTAGTTCCCGTTAAAAGAGTAATTAATGAGGATTAGTTTTCTACTTCGCTTGAAATATCTGTTTGTGAAATGCTGAATATTGTGAAGGACAGTCACGTATTAGTTAGTTCTCATGCTCTTTTATTTGAGTCATTCTATCTATTCTTGTTTCATTTTTAAAATGTACAGCCTCATAATCCTCAATTAGATATGACGTGATTTCCCTCATTGTTTATAGCCAATGACCGAATACTTGTCTATGAATATATCCTGAAATCCATGTTCATTTTGTGGTTATACTCTCGGCATTTCTTCTCTTTCTTTAGGTAAATGAAAAGACCTTTTGAACGGCATAATGTGGGAATAATAACCCCAGGGATTAAGCTATTGCCCTTGGGGTTACTTCATTTACATGTCAAACAAGCTATATAAAAGAACAGAGTCACCGAAATAAACCCTGTACCGCTTGCCGCCACCCAAAATCAATAAAGATCGAACGTAATTAGTTATCAATGATGTTTATATTGTAATTTTCTAGCCACATGTTAATTTGGACTAAGTGGGCTATAAGTTGCGGGCCTGTCATAAGCTGACCGAACCAAGGAACTTTGAATGAGGATCCGTCTGAATCGATGATGTCCTTGACTCTTTGTTTTGAGACGAGCTCTAGTAGTGGAGATGTTTTATTATCTAAAATGTTGTTTAACTTAGTCTTAACTAGGTTCATATATATTTGATGATGTGTTTTAGGATACGGACTCTTTTTCCGGTAAAGAATTTCATTAGGAAGTTCTCCTTCTAAAGCCTTTCGTAATATCCCTTTCTCATGGCCGTTCAGCATTTTCATTTCCCATGGTATGTTCCAAGCATATTCAACAATGCGGTGATCCGCGAATGGAACACGCACTTCTAAACTCGCTCCCATACTCATACGATCTTTTCGCTCCAAAAGCGTTGACATAAACCAAATCATATTTAGATAAGACATTTCCCGGTGCCGCACTTCAAGTTGGGTTTCCCCTCCTAGTCGAGGCACTTCACTAATCGTTTCGTTATAACGATCCCTCACATACCCTTCTAAATCGAGTTTCTTTTGCCAATGAGGAAGCAATAGCTGCTGTCTTTCCGCTTGAGACCTCATCCACGGAAACTCATTTCCATTCATCAATTCTTCTTTATAAAACCATGGATATCCTCCGAAGATTTCGTCTGCACACTCACCAGACAAAGCTACAGTATAATCTTGTTTTATCTGATCGCAAAACCATAACAATGATGAGTCTACGTCTGCCATACCAGGTAAATCTCTCATCATTACTGCTTCTTCTAGCAGGTTTGCCAGCTGATTATTAGTTATAATGGCTGAGTGGTGAATAGAGCCCAAATAGTGTTGCATTTTCTGTATCCATGGTGCATCTTGATCAGGCTGAAAGGAACTCGCTTTGAAATATTGATTGTTCTGCTCGTAGTCAATGGAGTACGTATGAAGGGTTCCGCGTCCCTCTTTTTTAAAAAAATCTGAAGCAAATGAACTTATTGCGCTCGAATCAATGCCTCCAGATAAGAATGTACAAACAGGCACATCAGCAACTAACTGCCGCTCAACAGCATCCTGCACAAGAATTTTTACTTGTTCAGCCGTCTCATCTAACGTATGATGATGCTTTTTACTTTCTACATTCCAATAACGCCAAATTTTCAACCCATTTCTAGTATAAGTCATTGCATGCGCTGGACGAAGTTCATTAATACCGCGAAAGACACCATGACCAGGAGTCCGGGATGGCCCTAATCCAAACACTTCCTGAAACCCCTCTCTGTCCACTTCACTTTTCACTTTAGGATGTGCTAGTATCGCCTTAATCTCTGAACCAAACAATAGTGTTCCATTTTCTTCACGGTAAAATAGAGGTTTAACACCAAGACGATCTCGTGCCATAAAAAGCTGTTCCCTATGTTGATCCCAAACTGTAAATGCAAATATTCCATTTAGATGCTTTACACAATCTTCTCCCCACTCGATATATGCCGTTAGTAACACTTCCGTATCGGAATAAGACTGAAAAGAGTGCCCTCTTTTTATTAATGCCATTCTAATTTCTTCTGTATTATAAAGCTCTCCGTTATATACGACAGTAAAAGTATGACTGTTTTTTTCTTTTGACATCGGCTGTATACCTCCGGCAGGATCAACAACTATTAGCCGTGTATGACCTAGCAAAAGATGGCGCGAACTCCATACATTTGAAGCATCCGGACCTCTCTTCGCCAATGTATTTACCATCTTTTCCACAATGAATACTTGTTGTGTCAAATCTTGATGCCAATCAATCCATCCTGTTATTCCACACACTAGCGATCACTCCTTCTTATTAGAAATTCCCCAATTCTCTTTTTTCACCATTCACCACTTCATTAATATTGCGACATATATTGATCGCGTTCCCATGAGTGTACTTGTATCCTATACATATCCCATTCAAACTCTTTTGCTTCTACAAACCGGTCCAACAAGTGGTTTCCTAGCGCTAGAGTAATCACTTTGTCTGCTTTTAGATTTTTTAGTGCCTCAGCCAAAGTAGCCGGTAAATCAATGATTCCATTTGTTTCCCGCTCTTCTGTTGACATTACATAGATATTTTGATTAATTGTTTCAGGTGGTGTTAATTTATTTTTAATCCCATCTAATCCCGCAGCTAGCAGGACAGCCATGGCTAAATACGGATTTGCAGCAGGGTCAACACTACGAACTTCTACACGTGTACTCATCCCACGTGATGCCGGGATTCGAATAAGTGCACTTCTGTTTCTTGCCGACCAAGCCACATAGCATGGCGCCTCATATCCGGGGACTAACCTTTTATAGGAATTTACAGTAGGGTTTGTTATAGCAGTAAAACCCGGAGCATGTTTCAGAATTCCTGCTACAAAATTTCTTGCAATATCACTTATTTCTAGCGAACCGTTTGGATCATAAAAAGTATTTTCGCCATTTGTGAATAAGCTCAAGTTACAATGCATGCCAGATCCATTAATGCCGAATAATGGTTTAGGCATAAATGTCGCGTGCAGCCTATGTTTGCGAGCAATTGTTTTAACGATAAGCTTAAAGGTTTGTATATCATCACAGGCTCTAATTGCACTTTGATACTTAAAATCAATTTCATGCTGGCCAGGTGCTACTTCATGATGGGAAGCTTCGATTTCAAATCCCATTTCTTCCAGTTCAAATACGATATCACGACGACAAGTTTCTCCTAAGTCAGTTGGTGCAAGATCAAAATAACCGCCATGATCATTCAATTCCAGTAATGGTTCACCCTTGTCATTGAGTTTAAATAAGAAAAATTCAGGCTCAGGACCAACATTGAAATCAGTAAACCCAAGTTCTTTCATTTCGTCCAAAACTCTCTTAAGATTATTTCGAGGGTCACCTTCAAATGGTGTTCCATCTGGATGATATATATCACAGATAAGGCGCGCGATCTTTCCTTTTTCTGTTGAAAAAGGAAAGATCATAAACGTATCTAAATCTGGATATAAATACATATCCGATTCTTCAATACGTACAAATCCTTCAATTGATGAGCCATCAAACATCATTTTATTATCCAATGCTTTTGGCAACTGACTAATCGGAATTTCAACATTTTTAATTGCTCCGAATAAGTCTGTGAATTGCAGGCGAATATACCTTACATTTTGTTCCTTTGCCAATTTTAATACAGATTCTTTGTTCATACTTATCCCCTTCCATTTTGTCTAAAATCATTACCATCATCTATCATGGACCCAATAATATAGATGTCTCTATCCAATTCCCCTTGGCAGATATATGTCGCTTTTCCTCTTTTCCATACGCGTCCATGTTCATCCCAACTTACCGTCAAGTCCCCCCCAGGAAGATGAACGGTAATTGGAAGATGTCTGTCAATCATATGGTTTAATGTGGCAGCCACTACCGCAGCGCAAGCCCCTGTTCCACAAGCCATTGTAATGCCCGATCCTCGTTCCCACACTCGATAATCAATTTCTCGGCTATTTTTGACATGAACAATGCCGACGTTTATTCGATTTGGAAATAAATCGGAATTTTCTATCTCAGGACCTATTTTTTCTAACAAAACTTCATTCACATCATCGACAAACATGATCGCATGTGGATTCCCCATCGATACACAAGTTATGCGATACACTTCACCTTCAAATGAATGCGGTTCATCTATCGCAAACGTAAATGGATCTCCTCGCATCGGTATCTTATTTTTCAATAGTTTGGGTTCTCCCATATCGACAGTTATATACTGCACGTGTTTTTCATTGTCTACATCTAGTTCCACACTCATAACCCCTCCCAGCGTTTCAATTGTAAACGGGGATTTTGTAGCGTACTTTTGATCAAAAAGAATCTTTGCTACACAACGCAATCCATTGCCACAATTCTTCGCCTCCGATCCATCCACGTTAAAAATTCTCATTTGGAAATCTGCTACATCTGAAGAACAGATTAGGATCATGCCGTCAGATCCGATTCCGAAGTTGACATCAGAAACTAGTTGAGCCAGCTGATTATAGTCTTGATAGTCCATTTCAGCTTCTAATTGATTGAAAATAACATAGGAGTTCCCCAATCCATGCATTTTTGTAAACAACAACTTTACCCCCCCTTAAAAGATGAACTTAGATGTACTCAACCTTGCTTTGATTTCAGTGATTACTTGTAGTTCTTCCTCCACTCCTATAGCTTGAAACGTAACTGAAAATCGCACATAGTGTCCGGCATCATCCCATGGAACACTAGATATTAAATGTTCACGTAATAAATAGTGGCTAAACTCTTCCGCAGACTGAAATTGAGGACCGCTTGCAACCGCTTTTGGTATCTTCGTATATAAGAAAAATGATCCGTTCGGTTTTTTAACAGTAAAGCCGCACTCACTTAGTGCTATCGCCAAAAGATCATGACGCCGTGAATATTTCGCAGCAGTAAGTTCTGTAATTTTTGGGTGAGAAAGGGCGAATGCCGCTGCTTTTTGTATGGCGATAAATTGACCAGAATCAACAGTATCCTTCACTGTCTTAAACGCTTTGACAATCTTCAAATTTCCTGCCATAAATCCAATGCGCCACCCTGTCATATTGAATGATTTTGATAAAGAATGAAGCTCTATTCCAACCTCCTTTGCCCCGGGTACAGAAAGGAAGCTTAGTGGCTTTTCATCCTCGAAAACGAGAGCAGCATAAGAGGCATCGTGCACAACGATCAATTGGTTATTCTTTGCAAATTGAACTACTTCCTCGAAGAATTCCGCATTTGCTACAGCTCCTGTTGGGTTGTTGGGATAATTCAAGTAAAGTAGCTTCGCTTTCTTCAGAATACCTTCGTTCAATGAATGTAGTTTTGGCAGATATGAATTTCCCTCCAAAAGCGGCAGATGGACAACTTCTCCTCCGTAGTATTCTGTGTGAGTGCCTAAAATAGGATAACAGGGCGATGGCATAAGTGTAATATCGCCAGGATTGATGAAGGCTGCAGGAAGCATCGCCAAGGCCGACTTTGCCCCAATCAAATGGTTGATTTCTGTTTCTGGGTCAAGATCATCCACTCCAAATACTTGTTTCATATATTTCGCAGCAGCATACTTCAGCTCAACTACCCCATTATCCGCATACATGCGATTTTCAGGCTTCCTTGCTTCTTCTGCTAGTATTTTCACAACTGCTTCATCTGCCATTCCATCAGGCTCACCTACGCCTAGATCAATCAATTCCATGTGAGGGTTTTCTAGCGATGCCTCTTTTTTTATTCTCTTTATTTTTTCGAATTTATAGATTTCCTCTTTTAAGCCAAACTCCGGACCACCTAAACGGTCTGCGAACAACTGTTGTATATATTCAGTTGACATATCCATTCCTCCCAAACATTTAGGCCATCTTGCTCATCGTGGACTCATTGAATTCCATGAACCCCTCCTTACCATCTAGAATCGCCCAACCTAACACTGTACCCGCTCTTCTCTAACTACGATTGGAGAATTTTTCGAGTACGGTTAAGGTTTAATCGACAACTTTATATGATTTAGTGCCTTTTGTATTCGTCAGCGTCGCAATTCCAATAGCAGTGTGTTCGAACTTACACCGATTTTTGTTATCTAGATCCTTGCCATTTGCAACCTTCCTTCACTGCTTGAAATCATTTTCTACTTTTATAATATCGATTTTAAAACGGAATTGATTTAGACTCATTGATTAAACATTTGCACTTTTTATTGGTAATACCAGAAATTCACAATAAAAAAAGCCAAGCATAAGAGCCTGGCGAGTTTAACGAATTTCTGAAGGGTTTTTACCTGTGTACTTTTTAAATTGCCTGCTGAAAAAATGGAGATCGCTATATCCAAGGACACACGCAGCTTCTGTCACCGTCAACCCTGAATAACGGAGTAAATGTTCGGCTCGTTCAATGCGCGAACGAATGATATATGATCTAACCGTATGGCCAATTATTTGTTTAAACTTCAGGGAAAAATATCTTGAAGAAAGATTGGCTCGGGCTGCTAAACTTTCAATTGAATGGTGTTCACTGGGATGTTGCTGAATATAGTTAGCTATTTCCCGAACAGTTTCCAGCAAGCTGTTGCTCGTATTTGCCATTTGCTCTGTCTTTTCTTCTGCTTCTCTCAAAAGATGAATCATTAATTGCTTTAAGATGAGCTTTGCCTCTATTTCCATTCCAAATGATTTTACTAATAACAAGCGAACGTACCTAGTTAAGAGTGATTCAAAGCTCATAGTATTTTCGACTAGCCGATGAGCGGTAGGGACTAATTGTGGTGTTTCAGTTAAGTCAAAATGAATATAGGTCAATACTAGGGGGTTTTGGGGATTATGCGTGGCTGTTGTCATGTCTCCATGTTTAAAAAGAAAACAGTGACCTTTTTGTACATCGTACGGCTTTCCGTTTAATAATAGTGTTCCTTCCCCGCTCCAAACATAAAATAAATCATAATTAGGGAACGGTTTATCCCGTTTTTTCCATTGCCAGGTCGGCTCACATTGAATAGTGGCAAATACCTGTTTCAAAATATATTGTTCTGGATTCAAATCTAACATGTAGCACCCCCTTATTTTCTGAAAACCTTTTTCAGGAATTCTTTAATGACACTCGTCTATCTTCTGTCTACGATGAATCCTATGTAACCATATTCGATAAAACTTGCTAAAATTCCTATCTTTTGAAGATTTTAATATAGTAAAAAAAGGGTAGAAGTCCTTTCCTAAATATACCGAATAAAGCTTCCATGTTCAGATAGCAAGTAGGTCCAGAAATAATTACCCCCTTGGGATGATTGCCACAATGTTTTATAAATAAAAGTATTTTATCAGATGATACGCTAGACGGGAATATAAAGAGTGAAATCAAAGCTGGGCGTGAGCAATATGGTACTATTCTGTCGCCAGATAGGTGAAAAAGAATAGGGATTATAGAGTTTTTTTGTAAATTATTTACAGTTTGCGGATTAGTTATAAATTCTATATCCTGTATTCATAATTAGGCCCTTCTTGCTCTATATCTTCAAACAATTTCATGACTTTAAAAGTAAATCCGGCACCATCTATAATTTCAGTAGATTCTTTATCTTTTACGGCGTACAAAGATAAACCGTTAGTTTTATGACATTTCCTGTATTCTTCGATAATTCGAAGTAACAGATCAACCAAAGCAACTAGAAAAGACTAGGCGTTCCGAGTACAGTTGCTTAAATTGAACGACCCCTACACCGGGTCCGAGATATTTTGATCTATATGCACGCGACAGGATTATCGACAAGGGTGGCTCGAGGAGGAATGTACTGGAATTCCTCCCCAAACCTGTCGTGATCAGTTTAGCCGAAAGCGAGCGGGAAAATTACTCGTCCAAATGAAGACTTTTGCGCCTACCTTCTCAGTATCTTATGCAAGTGAATGGTTAATGAACAGACGTGTACTTCATTAAATTTCACTTATTTTTTTATCCCCAATCATAAACGTCAGGATGATCATCATCACATACAGCGACATTATTATGCCAAACGTATAATGATGGTTCGTGGTACCGTCGTAAACAACTGCAATCGCAAGTGGCAATAATCCCCCAATAATGAAACCGCCTGTTTGCATCATTGCAGTCCATGAACTAGCCTCCTCAGCAGTCTTTGTCTCGTCAAGTGGTAAAAGAAGTGCTATGGGGAATAAACCGCCAAGTGGTATGCCCATGATGAATGCACCTACCCACATAAGTGGATGGATCCCCGTCCAGAACAGCACGACTGCGAGCATACCAGCAATGAGCATTAGCAATAGCCAAAACTTTCGTGCTGGAAAACGCTCCATCAGCAACGGAAGGAGTATGTTTAAAAAAATTTGGACAGTCGTCATGATACTAAGGAGCGTTCCCGCCTGCAGCAATGTCATTCCCGCGGAAATCGCAATGGGAGCGAGCCATGTAATAATTGAAAAAAATGCAGATGACTGCAAACCGAAGAATAGTAAGAATAGCCATGCCTTCCGTGTTTGCCATGGGGACCTCATCTTTTTCTGTTTACCCTTCACGACAACAGAATCGAGTTGCCGTACCTCCATATTCCCTTTCATCGCAAAAAACCATGCAACTAGACCAAGTAATGCCAGCACCGACCAAATACTAAGTGCAAACAAGTATGAACCTGTTCTATCAAAAAATACGGCGGTCAATCCTGCACTAGCTGCAGACCCGACCCCCATCCCGAATGAATAAATTCCGATGACGGATGCCGCACGCTCCGGGAAATACTGCTTGATCATTGCAGAGAGAAGCGGCCCGATTACTGCGATAGCTATACCTATAAGCAATGCCGTCCCGATTAGAAGTAGAAAACTGGAAATGAATCCCCGTAATGCGGTCATTAGTCCGATTAGAATTAGCATCGTATAGATTGTACGCTTTAATCCAAATTTCCGGTTCAATACTGGAGCCATTGAGGCAAAAATACCCATACAAATGACCGGAACCGCCGTTAAGAGACTCACCTGTGCATTAGAAAGCGTTAACTGCTCACGGATCGTTTCAAGCATGGGGCCAATCGATGTAATGGCTGGCCTCATATTAATGGATATCGCAAATATCGCAAAAATAATAAGAAATGCGTTTTGATTAGTTACTTTTTTAGACATTTACTCGTTCCTTTCTTTCAGTAAAAAAATGGCTCTGGGCGTTCATTTGTGAGGGAAACAGCGACTTCAAAATAAATTAGTGTGTGGTGCTCAATCACATCACATATCCGAATGAAAACAAAAACTATCACCAGGGTGTCTGGTTTTCATTCTATCACTTTATGAGAGTAGTGTTTCAAATAGTGCCATGTATGTATAGCTAACCGGATTATTTATCCAATATTGAAAAATCTAGTATGAATTCCGCCATTACCGTTACCAATCCCCTCTCAGTGTTATACAGGAGGAATTCCAACTTATTTCATTGCTCGAAACTTCGCTTTTCAAACTTATATGCTGAAACCTTATAATCAATAAATGCACCAATGAATCCAAACGGTATTCCGCCTGCCGATGTTGAAAGTAAGGTAATAAAAAGATCTATCTTTCCTACTTTTTGATACAAAAAATAGAACACTAAAACGGTTCCAATTGCTGTGAATAGCACTGTAAAATAATATGTTATATTCACACTTTCTTCCTCTCCCGTCGATTTCTCACTCATACCATGCCCTCATTTCTTAGAACAACAATAATGTAGTTTTATTATTCACTTATTATTATTGTTTCAATCAATTTAGGTATGATTTCCGTATTATCCTTTCTCATTAATACGCGCATGGATGTCCTGCAAGTTTTCGATTAATAAATGATCAGCAATCTTGGATATTTCAAAAGTCGGGTTTATATAACCGCTCCTACAGGTATTTTAAAATTTTCTCCCTTTACTCCCCACAGTTGTCCAATCGCTTTTCACTTAAAATTCATATGTTATAAATGTAAGCCAAGCTTAACAAAACCAGAAAGGAGGTCTTGAAGATGGAGAATTATTCAAATAAAAAGCATTGCTCATGTGATAAGTGTGAGCAGAATAAAAAGGATGAGAAACAAAAGGAAGTTGTCAATCACTGTAAGGGGTGCATTTGTGATCAATTACGACACTTACAAATGAATACTACAGTGAATGTATACTTGGCAGGTTTTAATGAGTTAGGAGCATTAGTTTTTCTTAGCCTTGACGAGGAGACTTGCTGTGCGCTCTTTAGCGATCCAGCAGTACCTGGTACAGTTGTCATTGTAGATTGCCGAAGCATTCAAGCTATTCGGATAGCGTAGTTGTAGACTGAGTTATAAGGGGGACCTCTGTGTTTATGAAAGAGGTCTTTTTCAATTCACAAACAATTCACTCGATAGATCAATCAACGGAAAGTGCATTCAAAATCACGTCTAGTTATTCCTATAATATGCCCAATTTCATTTGTTTCGTATTATTGATTCACTGTTTATTTGACCGCCCGAGTTTCAGTCCAAGAAAATAAATGGTTCATCACACTAAAATGAATTCATACATATTCTATAAACATGTGCCAACAAAGCATATTTGACATCATCTATGGAAGGATGTAGTTATGAGTTCAAATATTGATTACACTTCACCAACTACGCAGTTCACTTTTGACGTGAATGACAGTTTGAATTTCCAAAAAGACAATCAAAACTTTATTAATGTGTTAGGTATCAACCAATTAAACACACTAGAAAATGTGTCCTTACTTGATATTTTTCTTAGCGACGGCAATGTCGTCGAACCACATTACCACCAACATGCTGCAGAGCTAGTTTATTGTATTTCTGGAGCTTGTACTGTATCATTTTTGAATCCTTTTACAAAAGAAATTCAAAATTACCCCATCACACCTGGGCGAGTTGCTAATGTGCCTCAAGGATGGTGGCATTATATAGTGGCTACAGCTGATAACACTCACTTTTTAGGAATCTTTGATGCACCAACCCCGGAAGTAATTCTAGGCTCGGACCTCTTAAAATTAACTCCGGCAAATATCATGGCGCACACCTATTGCATGGATGAGAGTCAATGGAAAATAGCAATTGCCCCCGTAAAATCAGCTACATTTATTGGACCGCCTATAGACTGCAACAAGGAAAATGTTAGCACCTCATATGAAGATTCAAATTATATAGACCCATACAGCGACCAACTGTATCCATATACTTATCAAAACTTACCGACCTCTCGCCACAAAAAATAACTGTGATAAAGATTGCTGATTAATTTCAGTGGTCTTTATCACAGTTATCTCATCGCTTTATGGTCGTACAGCATAATTAATAGTTTTTATACTGTTTTCCGTTTGCGTCTGTGGTACTATCATTTAATACGTGATGAAAGGAACTAAGCCATGATCAAATTAATACAGTTGATCAGGTCAATACCGAGCTTGTAGGGCGTGCAGCGACACCCCTTGACGCGCCTTGCAAGCTCGGTTTTTCAAGGGAGCTAATCCATATGAAAAACCGTTCCAAAGCCTATACTCGTCATCAGCGAGAGAGAATCATTCAAAGAAAATGGGCGATTCTAAAAGATGCTCTTCAACGAGAGGGCGACTCAATGCCGGTGCGTGGGACATTAAGCAAAGGAAAAGTCCATTGTTCTTGTAGAATGTGCCGCTTTGAGCAGTATCATGGCATTCCAAAGTCTAAACATAAATCACAATGGGAAGCGATGAAGAAGGAAATAGACGACTAAGTCTATTTCTTTTTTAATGGCTTTTTTTATTTCGCATTACTTGGCTGCTATCAAATACTTCTATGTTTAATGATTTCCTTGTCCTCCAATACTGTTGCTATATCACCAGATGACTGTGCTATAGACTGCTGATTATTTGTAATTAGTGATTTTTTTGTTTGGACTGCCCATCAACCAGCTAATGATTCTACCCATTTCTTCGTACCTCGATCACGATTGTGTTCTAAGATAAATTTCTGTCGATGCAATGGGAACAAGGCCGAGCACGTTGTCGATTGTAAAAGTCAGCTCGGATCCTCTGTGATGATAATATGCGCGGAACGATACCTCACCCACCTGCAGTACATCGATTCTCGGTTCGCTAACGGTTCCGCCTCTTGCCGTGTGTAGCATATCTAGTGACTCTTTATATTCCATCGACCTCATTAATTGATTACGAACACTCGATTCCTCCTTTCGGTTCAGTGCTCAGAACAAGCATGAGTATTTCAAGCAAATAAAAAGCCCCTATTTTTCTAGGGATTTCCCGTTATCTACCACTATCTTTTGTCTCCAACAAAACTATTATCTTATCTAATTTTCGATTAATATTTATGCAGTATTGAGTTTTTTTCTTTTCATTATTTGACCACTTTCTAATCGATACCGCCAAGCTAACGAACAAAATAAAAGTTGATGTAACTAAAATGCCACCCATATTCACGTTATTCATATTCTCTACGTGATTTACTTTATACATTTTTTTCATACTACCCTCCTATTTATTTAGTAAGCACGTGATCTTTCGAGCCTCATGCTAGTAATCTATTTCCCCCACCAGCTCATAAAAAACACCTTTCACTATCTGTTTTATTTTCATTTTAAAAAACTAACTAATCCTGTTAGTTGAATAAGAACAGAGCCAAGTACTTTATTCTATTATTCGGCTCTCTTAATTTGAATACCTCTTTAATTCAACAAATACAGCGCCCATTTAGAGAATATTCAAAGTTCATCATTCACCTGGCATCCGAATAATTCCAAACATATGTAAGAAGTCGTCCGACAATACTTTGTTTTCTTGATATATATAAGTTTGCGGTTGTGACATTGTAAATCTTTAACTGAGTTTCACGTATAATTTAAGAAATGCGCCTAACATTGCACACAGTTTTCCATAAAAATATAGTCTTTTATAATAATCAATAATAGCTTAGAGTTACTAATCAAGGCATGATGAAGTTCATTCCTTGAACAAATGCAAAAAATTCATGTTTGAGAGAGGTAGTTAAATGAAAATCGATTCACCAAAAATACCAAACGAATTACCTACAATCAATTTCCAAGATATTTTTTATCAAGAAGATCCAGAACTTGAAATGTGCATAATTAATGATTCCTTTTTTTCTAATGAAGTGTTGCATAGAGTGCGATTATCTAAAATGTCCTTAAAAAATTGTAGGTTTAACAATACTAATTTCAGTAATATCGACATTACTGATGTCATTTTTGATAACTGCGATTTTTCAAATGCTAATTTGAATAGTTCTTCTATACATAGGGCTGTATTTAAGAATTGCAAATTATTAGGTGTGGATTTTACAGAGTCTCGCTTTGGCAATGTTGAGTTTGATAATTCTTCACTGAACTTGGCATCATTCGGAAATTCAAAACTAGAAAAAGTTAAATTTCAAGACACATCATTAGTAAGTTCTGATTTTTATGATTGTATATTTAAGAACGTTGAATTTAAATTATGCAACATAAACAGTACAAACTTTGAAAAAACACCACTAAAGGGGATTGATATTAGTAATTCTACTTTTGAATCAATTACAGTATCACCGGAAGATCTTAAAGGCTGCAAAGTGAATTCTTTCCAGGCAATTCAATTTGCTTCTCAATTTGGTCTAATAGTTACTGATTAAATTCACCTTTTTCCGTTAATGGATAAACAAAAAGAACGCCCTGGTATGGACGTTCCTGTTAATCGCTTAATGCATACAGTTATTTATTTTTTATATAGTCCATACCTTGCGTTGTTATTGCTAAAACAAGATTATCTGACCCTTGCCCGCTATCTACGGCGTATTCTTTTTCGATAAGGTATTCAATAGCCATTTTGCTATTTACGTCAGCATTTATCATTGCTTTGGGCAATTTATAACTTCCGCCATTATTAGCAAAATGATAATCGTAAAGACTTCGTAATAGTATATCCGATAGTTTATTTCTTTCTTCATTAATCATAACTAATCCCTCACCCTTTCTCAATCTATTATCCATTTTACATAAAGAAAGGGTAGGGTTCGCCTTTAATGCTCAGAATACGGTTCAATTGCCATCCGATATGGCACACACACATCCTCAATCGTGATGTGTCCCATTTCGATTAGAGATTTCTATATGTCACTCGGTTCCTTCTTGACTACTTTGTTAGCGGGTCATTAATAGAATATATCAAGCCGGTTCACATTCTGCTTCTTGGTAAATGCTAGCGCCAAGTGAGTAGTCGCAGATACTTGGTTCCTTGTGTCCGTTGCTATGTCAATAGGAAGGATATCATCGTCACTTGGTAGTTCGTCCAATCGATTGAAATGGTTCATATAGTAAACGTTATCGCCCATACCATTGACTTTTCCACAGTACAACGAACTTCAATAAACCTCGTCAATTTTCTCCTCCACATTGACAACCACTTCAACTATATCCCTACTAGCAAACGTTCCTTTCTTTGGCAGCATTTCAAAAATAGTAGGTTGCTTCACCACAGTTATCACTCCTTTTCAAAATTCTGTGTGTACCGCAATTGCTGGTGAATATACGGATCATCCTCATTACCGCTGGACATCAGCCAATCGCCAGTGCATCTCTCGACGTCTTTCAATACCTCAAACGGTAATTAAGGTATAAGCCTTGATTATTTTCTGATATGCTGGCACGTGATTCACACCTTCGCTTGATGGTCGAAATATGCCTTAAAACTAGTTAAATTGGGTGGTAGCCGTCAATCATGTTGATTGTTTATCCCGTATAATTTTTCTTGAACTAGTGAACCATATGATTAAAATGATTAAGGAGTTTTAATATGAAAACTAGTGTGATCAAAGAATTGAATACCTTCCTTGGAGGAAACTATATGGCCATACAAGCCTACGAAAGATACATTCATCACATCGAAGATCCAATTATTAAACAGACCCTCCAAAAAATCCAGAAAGATCATAAACAACATGCAATGGTGATTGCAGAGAGAATACAAAATCTTGGGGGTATACCTGTTGATGATGTAGGTTTTAAGGGTACTATTGCTGAAATTGTAAACAATCTCAAGGGCTCGTCCAACGATTCCACCTTTATTTTGAAAGATGCCCTAAAGGGAGAAGATAAAGGCATAGAAATATCTAAGGAACTTGTAAAAGGCGACTTAGACCCCAAAAGCTTAGAACTTGTTAATGATATTTTGAATCACGATCAAAAACATGTCAACATATTAAAAGAGCTTATTCTTCAAAAGGGATAGTGTAGGATTTTCATTTCGGTATTTATTTGCGATGGTTACGCATGATGCGTCTACTGCCAAATACTTCTACGTTTATAGATTGTCTAGTTCGCAAACACTAGCTATATCAAACGATGACTGTGATAAAGACTGCTGATTATTTGTAATCAGTGGTCTTTTTTTCTTATTGCGAACTAATTTTCTTCTCTTTAAAGCCAGACAGGCACTTGAAAACTCCATAGTTAATATGATGTATTGAAGGAGTGATGACTATGCCATGGCATCAAAAAATCGGATATTTAATCGGTCAACCTGTTGGAATTTCATTAACAAATGGGCAAGGAGCTTCGGGGGTTTTGTGCGGAACATCTAACGGGAAACTTCTTGTAGTTGAATACTTATATCAAGCACAATTCGCTTTAAAAAAATACGATTTTCATATGATTCAGGATATAAATGGATTTCCATCTTGTCAGAACCAAGGACCATTATATTAATGTCATCGTCCCTCTAAAAAAGAGGGTTTTTTTATTGCATAGATAATTATAAAACCTCTTACTGTGGATAAGTTGTAACTTAGACATTTCACGTCCAGACTCAAGTGCCTAGAGGCTCGGAAGCCCACAGGATGTGGGTCATGCAGGCGTGAGCGATTGAACTGCATCCCTCCTTATTGCCGCAGGACGTGGCGTACTTAGACTTCCTTCCATTTATCGCTATTCTACGAGTGGGAAGTAAGTCTGTTTATAATGTTTCGACGGATTAAAAGCCCAATCCAAGACAGGAAAGGGCTTCTATGCGTTATTCTGCGCATTGGACACGGATAATATTCGATACAGGCATGCGATCCGTTCCGAACGGTCCGTCAATCATGACACACATTGACTGCACATTAATTTCTTTTATGACCCCGCTATGCAAAATGATTTTACCTTTATCCCAGGACTTTACGAATGTTAGGCATTTCCTTTTATATGCCACTTCTACTTCCTCTTGTATGGATTGCAGATCAAAATCGCTTAGTTTAGGATGTTCTTCGTAATTATCTTCTTTCAACCATTTCCGGAGCTCCACAATGTGTACAGGGAGCATCAAAGCAGTCCACTTTTTTGTTCCGCGATCACGTTTTTTTTCTAACACCTCATTTGACGCTCACAATATTATTCATATTGATTTTTATATTATCATAACCTACATGCATCGACAAAAATCCTCGTTGGCCTTCGATTTCTTTAACGACTCCTCTAACTGACTCATACCTCTTGTGAGCATATATCGTAATTTCAACTTCAACGCCGAATTCTTTAGATTCGCCGATTCTTTCGCCTATCTCAAGAAAGTCGGTTTCTGTTAATTTTGGCCCTGCCACAACCTTTGATTTTGGTGGTTTCGGAATTGCCGTCATTTTCATCTTCCTTTCAGATTTGGATTTTCTATCTTAGCGAATTTCACATGAATTAATTCTTCTTTTAGATTGCGCAATCTTACGTTCATATAGCGCCTTGTGTCTTCGTGACCATTGTGGATGAATTTGTATTCAGTAAATGTGCCGTCATTTCCGCCTTTAATAACTCGCATGTTGTTACTTTTTACATAGTTATTCGTTTGTTATAGTTCGAGGCGAGGGGTCTTTAATGTACCTTTTATAAAATTGATGTTTGGTCCCTTTAATTTGAACGGGCCATTTTTTATTGCTTCAAGATCCCGCTCTAAAACACCGATGATTATCGGCAAGTAAATCGCGTTCTCGAAATATGAAAGGGCTGCTTCTGAAATTTGAAACACGACTTAGATCACCATGTTTTCTTAAGATTTGACGGGAACGAGCACGAGTATGTTATCAATTGTATAAGTACATTTGGATTGGCGCAGTAAACAGTATGCACGGAATGATACCTCACCTACTTGGAGTACATTAATTCTTTGCTTGCAGATTGTATCGTCCTTTGCTATATACATTATATTCAACAGACGTAATTAATCCACTAAGCACACTTGTTCCCTACACTTCATTAGCATATAGAACTATCGTTCTCATTGCAAGTGGATAGTAGAAATTATTAACTATTACCAAATAAGCTTTGCCCCTGAAGGTCACGGATGACCACTTCTACATTTCTCAAAATACGTTAAGTGTTTCTGTTGTCCGCTACCCCATTGAAATTTCCGTTAATTTTTTCCTCCTTGATGTTTGATAAAGTGTAATATAGGTTATTGTAAAGACTATAGCAAAAAATTAAACTACTAAATAGGAGATGGACAGTATGAGTTTCATTTGGTTTTTAATTATTGGCGGGATTATCGGTTGGCTTGCAGGTATGATTTTAGGTAAAGATATCCCAGGTGGAATTATTGGTAATATTATTGCTGGTATTATAGGTGCGTGGATTGGTGGAATGTTACTTGGAAGTTGGGGTCCTAAAATTTCTGATTTCTACATAATCCCTGCTTTCATTGGTGCGATTATACTTGTGTTCATTTTGAGCCTTATTATGAAATCAATGCGTAAAGGTTCGTAATGGTAAATAGTTCTTTCAGTTTATTTCTATATGTTTAAGTGAATCTTATGTATGCAACAATAAATGGTGACTGTCTATATAATAGATAAAGCAACCTACACAGAAAATGTGGACAGGTTGCTTTTTCTTTGTTCATATTTACTATTCACGTTTATCAACAATAATTTTTAGCGCAAACGCTTGTCAGCCTTTAAATTCGTTACCCATTTAGTTGCAATCGCACCATCTTAAATTGCGCTGGATAAGAACTGCTCTTAAGCCGTTTTAATCGTTGCTGAACTTGGTTATTCAGCTCTTTCAATTTAGCTTCCAATCCATTCTTTGACCGACCGAGTACGACCTTCTTCAATGATTCTATGCGGACAAATCTTTCCACTCCACAATTCAGCGGAATGGTCGCTTTTCATTTAATCCAGATACAGCCAATTTTTGCTAATTCATTATAATTATTGTAACATGGTATTATTACCCATTAGGAGGGTTCCATTGAAAAAGTTAAATGTCATAAATCCTAGCCTTCTAAGTACCGTTAACTATAGATGGTATCAACGAGGGTGGTTTATTATTTTAGTTATTTTAACCATACCGACAAACTATGGTTTTTCTATTATGCTCGCGGCCTTTCTTGTTTTTTCGCGGAACAGATTCAGAAAAAATGTGGCTAATGCCACAAACTCGAAGTAGATGATAAAATAAAAAAGCGACCTACCCACAATCAAAAATGATCTAGTTGATATTTATTTCAATCGTTTCTCGATTTCTTCTGTCGGAAAATAATCCATATCATATTCGTTTGTTTCCTTTTCAGAACGATTCATACTGATAGTTCCGATATCGACATATTCAATTGTCAGCACTTGCCATCCTTCATGGTCTAGTAATTCGTCAGAAGCTTGGCTATATCTAGTTACAGCTAGAACGTCAGCTGAGAATAAATCATCCGGTGCCGTTTCGATGACTGCTTTAATTTCGACATCCTCTACAGATGCACTAACTAACTTGTCCTCTTCTCCCATCCCAGCGTCTTCTAGGATTTCTTTAACTTCCTCAGGCGTTATATATTCATTCAGTTCTTTTTCAGGTTCGTCGATCTCCGTTTCAACTTCTTTATCTTCTGTATTAACTTGTGTTTGTATTTCTTCGACGTCATCCACCTTTGGAATCAGTCCTGGTTCCTCTTTCGTGGAATCATTGCCACACGCCGTCAATAGTAGAATAGCTATGAATAAACATAATAATCTTTTCAACTTAAATCCCCCAATACTCTTTTAGTCCATTATACCTATTTCCGAATAAAAGGACACCTGCACATCCCCCCTGAAATGAATAAAATTGTTCATTAGTAAAGAAATCGATAGTATCTGCCGTTAACTAATTCTGCTGCTCCGGACGACATCATTTTTTAAGCTCATTTTTAATTTGAGCGCGCGAAATGCCCAATTCGCTTTCAAGAGCCATATTATATATCTTACTAAACTCATAAAGAGTGTCAGTTTCAAAGTTTTCACTAATGAATTTTATCCTGCACCACCTTTATCTTTTTCTCATAATCACTAATCTTCTTCCACCGCTTTTCACGTCTCGAAAACTCTTGATAAATAGGATCACTATGACCCACAGCCGCTTTCGGCATAGCTGCCTCCAATCCGAATTGAGCCGTGAAGTTACCGCCAACATCATTCAATCCCTCGCGCATGATCTACACGCTATTAATCATCTAGTGATAATCCTTCAACAATTGCTTAATCTGCTTCTCCATCATAAGCCCGCCCCCTATTTATCGGTTACGAATTGCCCCATTCACCTGTTTATAGGTCTGTCGATTTTGTCCCATCAATTCTTGCCACTCCACACAGAACGAACGTTCTACCAGATTCCACCTTGCCTTGGTACTCTTCTTTTCTACTTCGTCTGTACGAGCAGCTAGGAGTCCTAATTCAACCAGTTCACTTTGAAACGACTTCATTTCCCTCACTCCTTCTGAAATGAAAAGAGAACTACAAATGACACAGAGCAATGCTGTAATCAATCGTTGTTCTCTGGCTGGCCAAGAGGATTTATTCTAATTCATTTGTATAAACCAAGATTAAATTAATACAGTTGACCAGCTCAATAGCGAGCTTGTAGGGCGTGCTGCGACGCGCCTTGCAAGCTCGGGTTTCCCAAGGGAGCTGATCTAAATGAAAAATTGTTCCAAAGCCTATCCTCGACATCAGCGAGAGAGAATCATTCAAAGTAAATGGGCGATTCTAAAAGTTGTTCTGCAACGAGACGGCTAGTCCATGCCCGTGCGTGGGACATTAAGCAAAGGTAAAGTCCATTGTTCTTGTAGAATGTGCCGCTATGAGCAGTATCATGACATTCCAAGAAACATAAAGCACAATTGGAAGCGATGTAGAAGGAAATAGACGTTTAAGTCTATTTCCATTTTTTAATGGTTTTTTTTCATTTCGCATAATGTGTCGACTCCTTACCTACTAAATCTGCCAAGAAAATACCCTGACAATTACAATCGAGCGAACTCGTAACCACCACGAAACCAGTACGCTAAATTAGAATATAACAAACTTTGTCTTCGACTCCCTATTAAATCAATTGAAGATGTATAGAAAATGGTGTGAAAAGATCATGCTCAGTTATGAGAAACGATGGACCGAAACCGATTGGACGCATCAGTAAGAAAATAGGGATAAAGTCTATCCCCCACATGACTTAAGACATATCCACGCAAAAATTATGTTGAGTACATATATTCCACTAAAAACTATCCAAAATCGTTTAGGGAATACTCAAAGACGATTTTAAGTATGTATGACCACTCATTTAGAAACCTTGAAATCAAATTAGTCAAAGTCCATAGCAGTGCAGTCACCTTTTAAATTGGTGGAATATTTGGAGGATATTTTTATTTAAACGACTCAAAAGCCATGTGGTATAAGCATTGTTGCTACTATGAATAATTCCGTGCTATAATGGGAGCATTGTGAATTTAGGAGGATTTTGAATGATAGCAGTCAGTAATGTAAGTCTTCAATTCGGCGACCGCAAGCTATTTGAAGATGTGAATATACAGTTTAATCCGGGTCATTGTTATGGTCTAATTGGTGCAAACGGTGCGGGAAAATCGACATTCCTTAAAATATTGTCAGGTGAACTTGAACCACAATCAGGAAATGTCATCATGAACAAAGACGAACGTCTTGCTATTTTGAAACAGAACCATTTCGAATACGAAGAAAGTGTCGTACTTGACACAGTTATAATGGGCCACAAACGCCTATATGACATTATGATGGAGAAAAACGCCATCTATGCAAAAGAGGACTTCTCAGATGAGGACGGCATGCGCGCAGCTGAACTTGAAGGTGAATTTGGCGACTTGAACGGTTGGGAAGCTGAATCTGAATCAGCAATCCTTTTACAAGGACTTGGTCTTGCAGATGAATATCACCAACTGAAAATGTCTGAACTAAACGGTTCTGATAAAGTGAAAGTGCTTCTTGCACAAGCTTTGTTTGGCAAGCCTGACGTTCTTCTTCTGGATGAGCCTACAAACTCACTTGATTTGAAAGCAATTCAATGGCTAGAAGAATTCCTTATGAACTTCGAAAATACTCTTATTGTTGTATCCCATGACCGTCACTTCTTAAACAAAGTTTGTACGCAAATTGCGGATGTCGACTTCTCTAAAATCCAGATCTATCCAGGTAACTATGATTTCTGGTACGAGTCAAGCCAACTTGCACTGAGAATGTCACAAGACCAAAATAAGAAAAAAGAAGAAAAAATTAAAGAGCTTCAAGCATTCGTAGCCCGCTTTAGTGCCAATGCTTCGAAATCTAAGCAAGCTACTTCACGTAAGAAAACGTTGGAAAAAATCGAATTGGATGATATTAAACCATCTTCAAGACGTTATCCTTTCGTCAACTTCCAAATGGGCCGTGAAATCGGAAATGATGTTCTAAGTATCCAAGATGTTAACAAAACACAAGATGGCAGAGTAATGCTTAAAGATGCTTCATTTACAATTGACAAAGAAGACAAAGTCATTCTTCTTGGAGATCCTCTTGCAAAAACAGCACTCCTTCAACTGCTTGCTGGAGAGTCAGAGCCTGATTCTGGAGCTATCAAATGGGGAGTTACGACAACACATGCATACCTCCCTATCGATAACAGTAAGTACTTCCAAGGATCGGAAAACTCACTTGTTGATTGGTTACGTCAGTATTCACCGGACGACCAAACCGAGACATTCCTGCGTGGATTCCTTGGCCGTATGCTGTTTTCAGGTGATGAAGTGAACAAGAAACCATCCGTTTTATCCGGTGGAGAAAAAGTTCGCTGTATGCTTTCAAAAATGATGCTGACAAGTTCAAACGTTCTTCTTCTGGATGAACCGATGAACCACTTGGACCTTGAATCAATTCAAGCACTTAACAACGGACTGATTTCATTCAAAGGCGCAATGATTTTCACATCACATGACCAACAATTCATCCAGACGGTAGCGAACCGAATCATTGAAATCCATGATGATGGTACAATCTTCGATAAATTGATGAATTATGATGATTACCTAGAGTGGAAAGCACAACAAGAAAAACAAAATAAAAAGAAATAATGTTTAGCCGTTTCCCTTGATTGGGAAACGGCTATTTTTATCGATAAATGATGTTGAATTTGCGATTGGAATTCATACACATTCGTATGATATCCGCCGAAATGGGTATAACCAATAGAAAGGAGTGTTTTCATGAGGAAAATTAATCTTTTCATCTTTCTGTTAATAGCGGTCCTAGTCTTTTCAGGATGTTCGAAAAAACAACCGACTACCCTTGATAACTCAGGGTCAACTAATGGCACAATTGGTGAAGATGTTGTCAAAGAAAGTGAAAGTGAGAAAGATGGGGAAATTTCTTTAACCGATCTTTTTCTACCGGATGGTTCAAAGGCACATTATATAGGTGAAGGAAATGAATTTGCCGAACTTGATGTTGAAGTAACACGTCCGTTTGAAAATTATGTCGTCATCCATGAGAATAATGGCGGTTCCCTAGTCCGCCATATTTATAAAATCGAACCTGATAAAATAAGTATCTTGGACGAGAAGACGGTCGAATTAGTGAAAGATTTCCCTTCCCAGGCAGAACTGGATGCAATGATTCCGACTGGCGTTTATCTTAAGAAACCCCTAAAAGTAGGAACAACATTTAATACGTGGACAATTGTTGAAATGGATACAACTGTCGATACACCGTACAAGAAGTTTGATCATGCTTTTGTTATCGAAATGA
The DNA here is from genome assembly GCF_017347095.1 of Sporosarcina sp. E16_8. Taxonomy (GTDB): domain Bacteria; phylum Bacillota; class Bacilli; order Bacillales_A; family Planococcaceae; genus Sporosarcina. The sequence continues at coordinate 23,533 of NZ_JADPRZ010000003.1, forward strand.
AGACGGATGACTTCGTCAACCGTAAATATTTCGTCGAAGGGTTTGGTGAAGTCAAACGAGAATCAATCATGCAGACTGATGATGGTGAATTTATTGTTACCTCTATGTTGAAAACTGTCGACAAATAGTGCGAATTAAAGAGGTGTCCCTAGTAAGGACGCCCCTTTAAATTGCATATAAATTCACATCTTCCAAAAGGTACCGAGAATGACGATTACCTTTTGGAAGATGCGAATGCGTTTTTATTTCCAAGGCTTATCTTAGCAGAAAGCATAGGGCTTTCCGTCTTTCATTAAGATAACACCATGATACAGTTGGAGATCTTCATCACAGCCTTCACAAAAATTTATTTCGTCTTCAGTCCAAAACACAAAAAAACAATCTTTTCTCATAGCTTCACGTTTATGCTTTTCTCGTAATTCACTAGTCAATTTATTAAAGTGCACCTCAGCAAGTGCTCTATCATCGAATGAATGGCGTGAACGGATAGTTTCTTCCCACTCCTCAAACATCCACCACGGCTCATAATCTGCTTTCATATAAATCACTTCATACATTTTCCATACCCCCTATGTAACTCTTAGTTGAATGCCCTTCATTTTAACAAACTCCCTCCTGAAGTCCAATTTATTGCTTCCGCTCAGAATTCAAATGGTAGGTGTCGATTGCCTTTATCGGGTATAATTGAACTACTGACATGAAACTTTATTCATTTTGAAACGTATAAAGTATAGGGTCAAAGGAGGTATGAATAATTCATGAAGGAAGTCAAACAATTTTTCATTAGACACTTTATAACAGCTCCAATCAGTTTTGGGTCCTGGCTCTTCTTTGTTATGGGTGCAGGTATGAATATTTTTGCGGCTACTGGTCTTTTGGTAGCGATTTACTTTGGCGGAACGTTTACCCTGAAGCAGATTCAACTTTCATCCAACTTAAAAAAACTCGGGATGTCCCGTTCTGAATACAGTCATATAAAAGGTCAAATTACTGGTGCGAAAATGAAAATCAAACGATTGAATGGTCTTTATGGACAAGTTAGGTCAATTCAGGCATTTAGGCAACTTCATGAAATGAGTAGCCTATCTAAAAGGATTCTTAATCTTGTTCGATCGAATCCTAAAAAGTTTTACGATGTAGAAAAGTTTTTCTATGCCCATCTTGATTCTGCAGTCGAATTGACTTCGAAATATGCGTTGCTTATCAACCAGCCATTGAAGGATAAAGAACTTCGCATGGCATTACAAAATACGCGTGAAACGCTTGGCGATGTTAGCAAGCAATTGGAACAAGACCTACGTAGCGTTTTGGCATCTGATATCAACCAGCTTCAAATGGAAATTGACTTTGTTGATGTATCCATGAATAATAAAAAGCCGCTTCTTGAAATGAAAGGAGATCCACATAATGACTGAAAATAACCCTATAAAAACAATTGATGATTTACTTGATAGTCCTTTTGATTTTCAAGAACCCCTTCTCCCAAAGGAAATGCAAACGGAAAAAAAAGAGGATGAAACGAGCATTAAACTAATCGACCGTCTAAATCCTGAGGAAAGAGAAAAGGCAAAAGTGCTTGCACAGCAAATTCCTGTCGGCAACTATGAAGCGATTATTACGTACGGTGCAAGTGCTCAAAGCGAGCTTTCGAAGTTCTCTACCCAAATGCTCGATCATGTTCAAGGCAAAGATATTGGACCGGTTGGAGATGTATTGAAGGATCTGATGAATAAGCTATCTGAAATAGATCCTGACGATTTATCAGACAAGAAGAAATCTGGGCTAAGCAGGTTATTTACTAAAGCAACGAGATCCGTTCAAGAGATGATGACAAAATATCAGAAACTTAGTACTCAAATTGACCGGATTGGTATTCAACTTGAGCATTCAAAACGTGGACTTTTAGAGGATGTTAGAATGCTCGATAATTTGTACGATCAAAATAAAACCTATTTCCAAGCATTGAATATCTACATAGCTGCTGCAGAATTAAAACAGGATGAACTCGCCAACGAAATCATCCCTGAAATGCGCAGAAAAGCTGAGTTATCGAATGATCAAATGGCATTCCAAGAAGTGAATGACATGGCACAATTCCTAGACAGGTTGGAAAAAAGGTTGTACGATTTGCAATTATCACGTCAAATTACTATTCAAAGTGCACCTCAAATCCGGATGATTCAACAGACAAACCAAACACTTGCGGAAAAAATCCAGTCATCCATTATGACATCCATTCCACTATGGAAAAATCAAATTGCAATTGCCTTGACCTTAAACCGTCAAATGAAAGCAGTAGAGTCCCAGAAACTTGTTACGAAAACGACAAATGACTTGCTTTTGAAAAACTCAGAAATGCTGAAAATCAATTCAATTGAAACAGCAAAAGAGAATGAGCGTGGCATCATCGAAATTGATACGTTGAAAAAGACGCAAGAAAACTTGATTCAAACTATTGAAGAGACACTGATTATCCAAGCAGACGGTCGTGCAAAACGTAAAGCCGCTGAAATAGAAATCGGACGAATGGAAGATGAATTGAAACAGCGCCTCCTCGCTGTCCATGAAAAAACACAAAACCGCCCTATCTAGGGGCGGTTTTGTGTTTTTATTCCGTAATTCCGCGGGTTTATCCGTGATTCCCGGCCTTCACGTAGTTCTAATTACAATCGCAAGTAGCTTCCTCAGTATCCGCAAGGTCTGATCTGTGAAACTATCCACTGAGTTGGATGATGCGGTTTTATTGCCAAACATCATTGAAAAAAGTGCTTTTTGATCAACAGTCGGTTCCTCCGTCGAAAGGAATAAATGAATGATGGAGATACCTTTCTTTTCAGTTTCCATTACCGCTTCTGCTGTATCCAGGATACCGTTGCGATCATAGCCAAATGCGGATGGTTCTCCGTCTGAGAATACCAGCAAAAACTTGTGCTTCTCCTGTCTCGCCCCTAGTTGATTGGCCATCCATCTAATCGCGAATCCGTCGCGGTTGTCTTCATTAGCATCAAACGACAAAATTGATAAACCGTTATCCTTATTACGATCTGTAAACGTATGCATAAGCTCAAATACGTTTGGTTGCACTTCTTTTGTAGCGTTATTTGCATCCTCATAATAGGACGAAATTTCATGACTGACGCCAAGTTGACGGAGTACATCATGAAACAATAGAACTGCCTGTTTTGTTTCGTCCAATTTGTCGAGCATCGAAGCAGAACCATCAACTAGTAGACCGAATACTGCATCTAGATTAACAGATGGCGCATTCTTCCTGTAAAATGGTTTCGGTCGTTCATCCACAACCATCGTTGTTAATTTCGTCGACAGTCGCCCTTTCATAAGGCGCTCACGTTTCGAATCCTGTTTCAAATCGATTCTTTTCTTCATCTCCTCGACGAAGGACCGGACATATGGCTTTTGCTCTTCTCGCCAAACAGTCAATTGTTGACGATTTCCAACCTCGTCTACGACTTCTATTCGTTGTTCCTCGTACACGACGTTGACATGCTCTTTTCCAAACATCTTGCCCGCCTTCATCTTTCGATCCCGCTTGTCCGTTTTGTCACTGGTGTCATCCGTCCAGCGGTCGCTATCATTCCCCTCTGAATCACCAGAGCCCGTCTCTTCGATTTCAACGTCTTCATTGCCCGGAGTTGCGTCGTTCGCATCACTCTTCCCAGAACGGCCGTGCTCGAGTTCAAATTCAAGGTGGACACCTGATTCACTCTCGCTTTCACGATGCCAAGACCGAAACACTTCTTCGATTGTCTCTTTTGGACCTTCCTCGCCTTCTTCGGCGTCAGACATCCCTTTATGATAATGAAATACCGTATTTTCTTCGGTAATGGAATCTCCAACTGAAAAATACTGATGGACAAGGTCTTTTTCAATTGTCCTTTCTACAATCCCAGTAATTCTATCCGCGATAAATGTATTGTCCGCTGTACTTTTTGAATCGTAGGCATGCTGCAGAACGGATTGAATGAGACCATAGTCGATGGAGTGGGCACCCCAGTCGATAGATGTTTCTGCAAAAATCCCTTCGTGTAGCGATAAGAACAGCTGATTCATCAGTGCATCGGCAAGATGATGTTTCTGCAGATTCGAAGATAGGACACCTTGGTGGAAGTGGACATACGCTTCCCTCCTGTTCTCAAATGCATGTGTGGTTCCTGGCCTTTCTTTTGCAATTAAATCGATTAGACGAAACTCTTCAAGCATCATCAATAGTTCCGATGCAAATTTCCGCAGTGGATGTGGGCCATTTTTTCGCGTGAACGCCATCCATGAGTTAACACTAAAATGTTTCCAATAACCTGCTGTTAACAAATAAATATCGGATAGCCTTCCCGCATGAATCACTTCATCTGTCCGGTGACGCCAAAAAACACTCATCGAGATTATCCCTTCTTGAGGACGGAATTCAAGAAGCTTTCGTTCAGTTAATTCAATGAAAGGTGCATCTGCTAATGCGCGCCCTAATCGTTCATACAATAAAAGCGTCTTGGCATCGACCGTTTCATCATTAAATTGAATGAATCGATTCATCTTCACCATAGTGATCGCCTCATTTCACCCAAGTATCGACTAATTCCATGACAAGTCTACGTTCAATTGTATCGTCAAGCTTCTCGGCGATCGCATACTGGACTGCACGTTTCACAGGGATGTGTTCGGCCAGCATCATAGCGTCGAGCAGACTTCTCACAGATGCTGCCTCATCGGATAATAATCCGTTCGTTACTTGTTTCTTCAAATCATTACTGATATGAAGAAATGTCTCAACAAGTTGCTTTGATGCAAATGGACAAGTATCCTTCATAACCAATTCTAATTGTTCTCCAGTCAGGTAGGGTACCGTGAACGATACAAAACGATTTTTCAACGCTTCATTCATCGGAGATGTTCCAACGTATCCTTCGTTTATGGCTGAAATAACCGTAAAATCTTCATGAGCATATATCACTTCACCTGTAAATGGATTTGTCAGCATACGGCGATGGTCCAGAACACTATGAAGGATGGGCAACGTTTCAGGTCTGGCCATATTGATTTCATCGATGTATAAAATATGTCCTTTTTTCATGGCTTGGACTACGGGACCTTCGACAAATTCAATAATAGTCTCTCCGTCTTTGCTAATTATCGTTTTGAAACCAAGTAATGCTTCAGCATCCAAGTCAACTGAACAGTTTATGCTGTGCATCGGCTGATTAAAATAATGTGAAATGGTTTGGGCTAACTTCGTCTTTCCTGAACCAGAAGGACCTTTCAATAACACTGGTTTTTTCAATACAATACTGATAAGGATATCATTCCATAAATGAGGGCTAGGAGAAATGTAACCACCTTGTTGGATTAATCGTACTGCTACGGCATCATGTGTTTTCGTTGTGCGAAGCTGCTGTTCTTTTTCGACTAGCGAGTTCATAGTATTACCTCCTTATGAAAAAGCCCGCACACCAACGAGTGGGTAGCGGGCTTTTAGTTTTTGTTTAACTAAATATCAAATCTCGTATTTTGGAGAATTTCCAACTTAGCAATTTCACGTCTAGACTCCGGGCGCCAAATGCTCGGGTCATAAGCCAGCCCAGCTATGCGGCAAAAACCGCCGCTTAGCCGGTCCACCTTATGCCTGTCGCATCTGGGCGGGCACCCTACGCTTTTGTTTACTCAAAATACGTTTTATAATAGCCCCCGACTTTACCGGAATTGTCGAGAATGAAAATAAATTCATCTGTTTCGTTTTTCACTTCATACTCTTTACCTGGTGTCAGAACATTGTTCACTACATATTTTTCAGCGTCTGCATGCTTACAGACGACGGTACGGATTGCAGGTGCAGTCATCCAATCTTTGAATGTCATTGTAAATCACGCCTTTTCTGTGGGGTGGATAAGGAAAAATCGACCCGCTATCTATAACGGGCCGATTATCTACCTATTTTTGTCTAGACTTCGTGCGCCATCCCCTCGAGTCGCTTCAGTCCTGTTGATAAAGGCAAACATCGCCTTTCCCATCAGGCCTACCAGCGCTTTTCGGGGTTAACCGGCGCCCTTCGCTTTTTATTTTAAGATCCTAGAAGTAGATCTTCCGGATTTTCAATCAATTCTTTTACCATTTTCAAGAAGCCAACTGAATCTTTACCATCGATAACACGGTGGTCATAAGAAAGAGCGACATACATCATCGGACGAATTTCAACATTGTTACCAATTGCGACTGGACGCTTTTGGATTGTGTGCATGCCTAGAATTCCGACTTGCGCACCATTCATAATTGGTGTTGACATAAGTGATCCGAAAACACCACCGTTTGTAATTGTGAATGAACCGCCTGTCATATCTGCGATTGTCAATTTGTTATCGCGTGCTTTTTTCGCGAGCTCAACGATAGTTCCTTCGATTTCTGCGAAGTTTTTACGATCAGCGTCAACTACGTTTGGTACAACTAGTCCGCCATCCGTTGATATTGCAACACCGATATCGTAGAAGTTTTTAAGAATGATTTCATCGCCATCAATTTCAGCGTTAACATAAGGATATTTCTTAAGTGCAGCGACAACTGCTTTCGTGAAGAATGACATAAATCCTAGACGAACATCGTTTTGCTCGAAGAATTGGTCTTTCTTACGTGAACGAAGTGCCATAACGTTAGTCATGTCGATTTCGTTGAACGTTGTAAGCATTGCTGTTGATTGTTTAACTTCAAGAAGACGTTTTGCGATTGTTTGACGACGACGTGTCATCTTCTCGCGTGTAACACGTCCATCTTCTACTACTGCAGCTGCTTTTGGTGCAATAGCTGCTGGTTGTGCTTTAGGAGCTGTACCGTGTGCTTCAACGTCTTGAACACGAACGCGTCCCATTGGATCAACTGGAGATACTGCCGCAAGGTCGATGCCTTTTTCACGAGCTAGTTTACGCGCTGCTGGGCTTGCAATTGTACGGTCTGATCCGCTTGCATCTTCAGTAGCCGCTGGAGTAACTGGTGCTGCTTCCACTTTTTGAACAGCTTCTGTAACTGGTGCAGATGGAGCTGCAGCCGGTGCGCCTGAACCTGAACCAACGATTGCGATGACTTGACCAACTTGTACTGTATCGCCTTCTGCTGCAAGATGTTCTTGGACAATTCCTGCTTCTTCTGAGATGATTTCAACGTTTACTTTGTCTGTTTCAAGTTCAACGATGAATTCACCTTTCTCAACGCTTTCACCTGGTTGTTTCAACCATTGTGCAACCGTTCCTTCTGTAATCGATTCTGCAAGTTCTGGTACTATAATCTCTGCCACAATAAATTCCTCCTCAAGTCTACCGTTACAACGGTCTTAAACAATCAATTAGTAGTATAATTTCACTTAACCTTACTTCTTCAATGCTTCATCAAGAATGCGATTCTGTTCAATCTTATGGGATTCTCCGTCGCCTTCTGATGGGCTTGAACGATGAATTCGTCCAACATAAGATACTTTCTTACCATCCGCAACTTCGCGGATATAAGAATTTGCAAAATGCCATGACCCCATGTTTTTCGGTTCTTCTTGTACCCAAACAAGGTCTTTGGCATTCGGATAGCGTGAAATGATATCGCTCACTTTGTCAGCTGGGAACGGATAGAGCTGTTCGACACGAACGATATGCAAATGATCGAAGTCTGTGCCATCTTTTACGCGCTCAGCAAGGTCTATCGCCACTTTACCGCTTGCGAATAAGATTTTCTCGACTTTGTCTATTTTCTTGCCTGTTCCTGGTTGCTCAAGCACCGTTTGGAAATGACCTTCTGTCAAATCGTCTACATCAGCCCCGACAAGCGGGTGACGAAGAAGCGATTTTGGTGACACAATAACAAGCGGACGCATTGATTTATCCCCAAGCATTTTTGCTTGTCTGCGAAGAATATGGAAATAGTTTGCAGCGCTAGAAAGGTTTGCTACCGTCCAGTTATTTTCCGCACAAAGTTGTAGATATCGTTCAAGTCTTGCGCTTGAGTGTTCAGGTCCTTGCCCTTCATACGCATGCGGTAATAGCAATACCAGTCCGGATTGCTGACCCCACTTCGAGTAGCTTGAAGAAACGAACTGATCGAACATTACTTGTGCCATATTCGAAAAGTCTCCGTATTGCGCTTCCCAAATCGATAATACTTTTTGGTCTTCTAGGTTATAGCCGAATTCATAACCGACAATTGCAGCTTCCGACAAAGGACTATTATAGGCAACGAATGATGCTTTTGAACCACTAATATGGTGGAGTGGAACAAGTTCATCACCCGTTTTTTCATCATGAAGGACTACGTGACGGTGTGCAAATGTTCCGCGTTGGACATCCTGACCTGTCATACGGATTGGATTACCGTCTTGAAGGATTGCACCGAATGCTAGTGTTTCAGCGTGTGCCCAATCGATTTTCCCTTTTCCGTTGAACGGATCTTCACGGCGTTTCAGGATTTTTTCAAGCTTCCCAAATACATTGAAGTTTTCAGGATATGTGAGTAGCTCTTCATTGATACGGCGAAGATTAGCTTCATCCGTGCCAGTTTCAAGGTCTCTTGGATACCCTGCAAGTACTTCTTCAGGCGTAGCGTTTGAAAGCACTGTTTTTTCTGACGTATGTTCTTTTACTTTGTCGTATGCAGCCTGCATCGTTGCAAAAACAGCCGCGTCCAGTTTCGTTACATCTTCTTCTGTCAAAATGTTTGCAGATGCAAGTTCAGTTCCGTAAAGTGCACGAACTGTTGGATGCTCATGGATTGAATGGTACATGACTGGATTCGTCACGAGTGGTTCATCCATTTCGTTGTGTCCATAACGACGGTAGCCAAGAAGATCAATCAAAATATCTTTACTGAACTTTTGACGGTATTCGAATGCGAATGATGCTGCCGCGATTACTGATTCGGGGCTATCTGCATTGACATGCAATACTGGAACTTCATAGCCTTTTGCAGGATCCGAAGAATAATGTGTCGATCTAGAATCGTAATATTCCGTCGTGAAACCAATCATATTATTCGCGATGACATGAATTGAACCGCCTGTTTTGAATCCGCGAACACGGCTATAGTTAAATGATTCTGGCACAATTCCTTGTCCTGGGAATGCTGCATCTCCGTGAATAAGTACTGCGTAAGCAGCATCTGTTTCTAATACAGGAATTCCAGGATTGTCTGTGTTTTCCTGTGCGGCTCTTGTTTGACCTGTAACAACAGGATTGACGACTTCCAAGTGGGATGGATTATAAGCAAGGAAACGCTGCATGCCTGTTTCCCCTTTGTATAAGGCACCCATATGGTATTTCACATCGCCGAACCAACCGCGTGTTGTTTCAAGTGAACCGTCTGTTGGAAGAAATGGATCTTCAGGAACACCTGCAAATTGTGCGAACATCGTTTCATAAGGTTTATTCAAAATATGTGTCAGTACGTTTAGGCGACCACGGTGAGCCATCCCAATTAATACTTTTTTCGTTTTTCGTTCTTCAGATAGTCGAACAAGTTCGTCAAGGAAAACAACTAGTGTATCAAGACCTTCAATAGAGAACCGTTTCGCTCCGACGAAAGTCCGGTGAATGAATTTCTCAAACCCTTCAATTTTCGTCAATCGTTCGAGAAGTGCTTTTTTCTCATCTACAGATAATGTAGACGTAACATTTCCGTTTTCGATTTTGGATTGAATCCAGTTTCTTTCATCTTCGTCAATGACATGATCGAACTCATAAGCGATTTTACCTGTATACAATGACTTCAAATAATTTACTGCTTCAAGCCCATTTTCTACGCTTGCAGGAACATTTTTAAAGAAAAGAGATGCTGGCATTGCTTGTAAATCACTTTCCGTAAGCCCATAAGTGGAAAGTTCGAGACGTGTTGAATCTTTTGGACGATCACTTAGCGGATAGATATCTGCTGCAAGATGTCCGTATGTACGGATGGCAGTCTGCAACTGATAGGCGGACAATACTTTGCCGAGATCGCCAGGAGCTACTGCCCCGACAGCTCTGTCTTGTTCTGTGTTACTCATTGTAGGCGCACCAAAACGGCTGAACATCTCAGCAAGTTCAGCATCTACAGATTCAGGTGACGTTTTGAACAGTTCGTACATTTCCATTATATACCCAAGGTTCGGACCCGAAAAAGCAGCATACGGGGAACGATGAGTGTCAGCATTGTTCGACATGTAAAATGACCTCCACATTTGCCAAAAGGCATATTGTGTTTATATTTTTTTATCCTCGATAATTTTACCACGCAAACACTTTAACTTAAAGGGTTTAGCGTTAACTCTTTAACTTTATTACCGTCAACTAGAATACACTGGATTCACATTACTTGCAACCATTCACTAACCCTCCGAAAAAATGTAAAATACCTTTCCCAGTTATTTCCGGTACGATAGGATCATTTCAACCATTTCTTCCGGTATTTTTGGAGTTGCTACTTTTTCCATATTCCCAATTAAACTGTCTTTCTCATCTACAAAAGAAGCGAATTCTTCGGACAATGGGTGTAGCCCCACATCTTCCTCTTTCAATACATGTGCAAGTCCGAGAGATTTAAAGTGAGAGGCATTCAAAATCTGATCCCCTCTACTTTTTGCTGCAGAAAGAGGAATAAGCAGCATCGGTTTACGTAATGCCAGTAATTCAAAGATTGCATTTGACCCTGCTCTTGAAACCGCAAAGTCAGATGCCGCTAGTAAATGTGGCAGACCTTCCGTTACGTATTCAAATTGTGTATAGCCGGGAGTGCCTTCGATGGTTTCATCAAGATTCCCTTTCCCGCATAGATGGATAATATCAAAGGTACGCAAAATTGCAGGTAAATCTTTTCGAACGGCATCGTTGAGTATGGACGACCCCTGACTACCACCCATGATAATTTGCACGGGTTTCTCACCTGACAAGCCCGCAATGCGCAAGCCTTCTTTTCGTACCCCCTTAAACAACTCGGGTCTGATTATCGCACCGGAGCAAGTCGCCTTACCTGCGGGTACATAATTAAGTGTCTGTTCGAACACAGTAAAGATATGATTGGAAAAAGGTAAAGCCATTTTATTCGCAAGCCCTGGTGTTACGTCCGATTCATGGATGACGACAGGTACTTTCGCCATTTTCGCTGCCAATACGACAGGTACTGATACGAAACCACCTTTGGAGAAAATAATTTCTGGTTTGACTTTCCTGATGACCGCTAGTGCTTGAAGAACACCCGCACCAACACGGAATGGATCCGTAAAGTTTTTCATGGAGAAATAGCGTCTTAGTTTTCCACTTTGTATAGCATGATAAATTACTTCGGGATGACCATCACGGATCAATTCATTTTCGATTCCGGTATGCGACCCAATGTAATGAATTTCGTATCCTTTTTCACTGAATACAGGGATAAGAGCTTCATTCACAGATACGTGCCCTGCTGTGCCGCCCCCTGTCAATAATATAACCGGCCTTTTCATAGCCATTCACCTCTTCTACATTTAGATATATAATGTAACTTTACTTAACTTCATTGCTATTATAGCAAACGAAGCGTGGTACAATGGTGTTTAATTGTAGATTAAAGGGTGATTTATTTGGAAACTGCAGTTCCACTGAAGAAAAAGCCGTTCAGATTGGCAACTATTGTCTTGCCAATCCTTGTTACGCAAGTTGCTTTGTATATGATGACGTTCTTCGATATTCTTATGACAGGGCGATATGATACATACCACCTTGCCGGCGTTACAATTGGGTCTTCTTTTTGGCTACCCGTCTATACAGGGCTTGCTGGTATTTTAATTGGACTTACACCAATCATTGCTCAATACATCGGAGCACGCCTCCACGCGGAAGTCCGGCCTTCCGTTCAACAAGGCCTTTACGTATCGGTCGCACTGGCTGCAATCGTCTTTGCCATTATACTATTCGCAGTTGCACCTATACTAGAAGCAATGCCGCTCGAGGCTGAAGTACGCATTGTCGCAGCGGACTATTTGACAGGAATGAGCTTCGGCCTACTCCCCCTCTTTGCTTATACAGTGTTACGCTCATTTTTCGATGCACTTGGAGCGACACGTATTTCGATGTTCATCATTTTATTATCTGCCCCTATTAACATCTTCATAAACTATTTGCTCATTTATGGAAATTGGGGCTTTCCTGAACTTGGCGGTGCTGGGGCTGGATATGCATCTGCTATAACGTATTGGCTCGTGTTTTTCATTGCTTGTTCCGTCGCGTGGAAGCATAAGCCTTTTAAGGACTACGCACTTTTCAACGGATGGGAAAAGATTTCATTTAAAAAATGGAAAGTGATTTTAGTCATTGGTGTGCCAATCGGGATTTCAATATTTGTGGAGACAAGTATCTTTTCCGCCGTCACACTGATGATGAGCAACTATTCGACATCAGTTATTTCCGCACACCAGATTGCGCTTAATTTCACTTCGCTGTTATATATGTTGCCGCTGAGCATTTCGATGGGCGCAACAATACTTGTCGGCCAAGCTGTCGGCGCGGGACAGATGCGCGATGCTAAACAATACAGTTATCTCAGTGTCGGGCTTGCAGTTGCGTTTAGCTTTGTGTCAATTGCGATTCTTCTCGTTTTCAGGGCGCCAATTGCTTCCCTTTATACAACAGACGGACAGATTATCGGATTGGCGACACAGTTCTTCATCTACGCTGCGCTGTTTCAATTATCTGATGCAATTCAAGCACCGGTCCAAGGTGCTTTACGAGGCTATAAGGACGTCAATATGACGTTCATCATGGCGATTGTCTCCTATTGGGTCCTCGGTTTACCTATTGGTTATATGGTGGCGACGTTTACTGAACTCGGACCATATGGCTATTGGATCGGCCTTATTGCTGGATTGACGGTTGGTGCGATTACACTTACAGGACGCTTGATCTATATCCAGAAAAAGAAATTTGTATAAACGCGAAAACCCGCAATGCAGCAATATGCATTGCGGGTTTTTACTTTTCAGTTCAAGATACCATTCCGTGTTATTTCCGCTTTCACTTCGACGTTAATATCCAACTCGGAAAATGTGTCAGTCCAATCCCCTTTTTCCCAAAGTGCGGGATGGAATGCACGTACTGGTCGCCCGAACCCTACTGCATCACTTTTTGCATCTTGTAGTTTGTGAATCACTTTCGTGAAATCCTTCGTTAGTTCCTTTGAAAGGAAATCCTCAACTTCCTTTACTGTTTTCTTTTCATCTAGACTGTCATGCGGAAATTCCTCGACGCTAAATTTTAATTTATAGAACGTATTGATCTTGTTATTTGAAATATCCCAGTCCTTGTGAATACTATTCACCTCAACTGTAAGCGGACTCACTTTTCCACCACTTTTCCACATATAGGAAAAGCGTGTATATCTGCCCTGTTTTGTTCTTAGCAGATTGAATATTATCGATTCTTTTTTATCTAGAGTTTTCCCGGTAAATTTTTTCTCACTAAATAACGCAGTACCAGCAATTTCAGGAATACCACTCTCTTTATCGATTTTAATATATGGAAGCGATAGAGAAAGATCTTTTGCAAAAAGAGTCGAACACGTTTTTTGCAGGTTGATATCCGGGATAAATGTATATTTTATGGCGGTGTCTATAAGTTCCGTATAATGACTAGAAATATCATTCCCTACATCAGCTGAGGGTTTGAAATATGGAGCCAGTTCCCCTTGAACGATTGCCATGTGAGCACCGAGCCTATTTCGGGGGTCTCTATATAACATGTCGAGGTAATTATACAAATCAGATTTCGCAGTTTCTTCGCTAATAAGAACTACTTGGAGAGAGGCTATATCCAGCCCTTCCTTCGTTCTGTGATTCGCATCGTTCCGCGCTTCCCGAAGAGTAGTACCACTTCCTAAGGATGTTGAATAGCTTATGGACCCATCTTCAAAAATTGGAAACGCAAATTGTGCCTTGATATCCCCTAGCTGGCCTTCGATACCGACGAGTGAAACGACAGTAACATCCTTATATTGTTTTTCGTCCCAACAGCCACCTAGGAGCAATGAACAGACCAGAAGAATAGCTACACTTCTTTTCATTTCTTTTTCCTCCTGTTCATAAGTATAACGACAGTTGGGACAACAATTACAAAGAACAGATGGAAATAGACGAGCGAATTTTGGATCATATCAACATGTTCTTTCGAACGTAAGAAAAGCGGAAAGATGACAAGCAAGATATGAAAAATAATTGTATTTCTCTTACGGTGACCTTTTGCATGAAGTTGATGGACATAGATCGTTGTAAAGGCAAAAAGGGAAATCGTGATGACACTCCACATCATCCACAAAAAAATAAAAAACAAATCAAGGCGCTCTACAAGCGCGACAGCCTGTGATTTCAAAATATACATGATTGGCTCTGGGATCATTTTTAATTCCTCTAATGAGAAAAAGAGTAAAGAGAACAAGACCGAACTTAAAAAAAAGAACATCCAAAGCATTTGGTATATGAAAAGTGGTATACCACTAACTTTTTGCTTGCTGTCTACATGCTTCCTGAAAAACAAAAATAATTCAATCCCAATAAATGTGAACTGTGAAGCAATTATCCCTTTCAACAAATCTGAACCGTCTATCTTAGCTATTGGAAACAAGTTCGTCCATACAAAATCAGGCCATGCAAGAAATAAAATGATATAAAATATTGGGATCAAAGGAAGTAGGATTACACTTAAATTTATGACTGTTTCGGCACGGCTTAAGTTTGCATATAGTGAGATGCCTACCATAATTGAAATGACGATAATCTGGGGCGTTTCAGGAAATGCCCATACTGCGAGTGTATAATCGATATAAGAAATGAAAGAGACGATAATAAGCAGCCAATACCCCTTGTACATCCAGGATACAAATGGACCGGGCTTAAAGTATTCATAATTCCTTTCATAAAGAAGCAACAGAATATAATGAAAAATTCCTACTCCGCTGAAAACGAGCCATGCGTCAGGCCCTGTTGCACTTACCAATGGTGTTTGAAAGGAGAGAAAAACTGTACCTGTCTGTGCAATAAATAGAAATAAAAAAAACTGGTTTCGTGACAATTTAAACGTCAATGGTCCCCACCTTCTTTATCCGCACCATGCGTAAACGTTTTCTGTTGTTTTTTAAGTCGAACGTACGGTGATCTGAAGAAAACATCTTTGAATTTCGCCGGATCAAAAGGAACAATAGGCGTAAAATAGGGCTGTTTCAATGATGATACATTCATCAAATGGATGAAAAGTACAAGTGTTCCAATTGCTATTCCAAAGAAGCCGAACATCGAAGCAGCAAGCATAAATGGAAATCGAATAATTCGGATGGTCATATTCATTTCCCAGGAGGGAATGACAAAGCTCGAAATGGCTGTCATCGCTACGACAATCACCATGAAATTCGATACGAGACCGGCATCAACGATTGCATTACCAATAACAAGACCACCCACGATGCCTACCGTTTGTCCAATCGGCGTCGGAAGACGGATGGCTGACTCCCGTATGAGCTCGATAAATAATTCCAAAAGAAGCGCTTCAAATATCGGTCGATACGGAATTTCATTCACACCTAGCTTTACTTGTTTACTTAATTCAATCGGAAGGATTTCAGAATGAAAACCTACGACCGCTATATAAAATGCAGGCAAAAAAATGGCTGTCATAAAACTTAATATGCGAAGAATTCGATAAAATGAACCTACAAGTACCCGTGCGTTATAATCATCGGGAGATTCATAAAATGAAAAAAAATTGACTGGCGCTATTAGTGCGGTTGGGGAATTGTTCGTGAAAATCGCTATTTTCCCTTCCAGCAAATTCGCAACAACACGATCAGGTCGTTCCGTATTCAGAAATTGTGGAAAAGGCGACCATACGGAATCCTCTAAGTAATCCTCCACTTGACCTGCACTGATTACTTTGTTCGACTTGATGCTCTCTAGCCTTCTTTTCACATTGGCGACAACATCTTCATCCGCAATCGACTCAATATATATATAATTAACAAGGGTTTGGGTATCATTCCCGAGCCGCAGTGTCTGGACGACGAGATTTGGAATAGCAAGCCGTTTGCGAATCAAGGACATATTCGCATCAAATCCTTCGACGAATCCTTCATGCGGACCGCGGATAACATGTTCATTTTCTGGCTCGTTAGGGCTACGCAAAACAAATTTAGGCATCATGATTTGCAATAACAAATTTGATTCAGGAAAAATAACTGCTACGAAACCTATACTGATACTTTCGGTAAGTACAGAAATTGAAAAAGCATGAACAGACGAGATTGCGGTCCTTCCCCAATCGGTAAGCCCGTCTGCTGCCCTTTTTCTAATTAACTCGAGCTGTAGGTTTACTTCTGCCCCTTCAGTCATTGTAGTGAAATAACAGACGACAGCTGGACCATTCTGCCATTCCATCTCTTCGACGAATAAATCAGAGGAGTTATGGAATGTTTTTTTTATGTATAAAATCAAACTGTCAGTCGAAACCGCGTCATCCATCATGCTCACCTCCTAGGCTGAGTTTGAGCATGCCAGAAAAATTTTAAACATTTACTTGGAGAATTCCGCTTATAAGTACGCGGTTTTACACAGTATGTAGACAAAAAAACAAAAAAAAGAGCTAACCTCCAAGCCCAATTAGTATGGGTCTGGAGGATAGCTTTTAACTGCTCTTATTTTTGAATGAACTGTTGTGTCCAGTAGTTGCCATTTTTGTCATAGCCAATGCCAATGTGTGTGAATCCAGGCGTTAAGATATTTTGTCTATGCCCTGGTGATTCCATCCATCCTTTTACAACTTCTTCAGCTGAACGCTGCCCCATAGCAATATTTTCCGCTGCCGATTTATACGTTATACCATTAGACTTCATTTGATCAAACGGTGAGCCATATGTCGGGCTTGTATGTGAAAAGTATCCTTTTGAAGCCATGTCTGTTGATTTTTGTCGTGCAGAATTCATCAACTTCGCATCTGTTAATAAAGGTTTAAGACCTGCTTTTTGTCTTTCAACATTTGTAAGGTCAAGTACAGCTTTTTCAATCGCAGAAACAGATGCATCTGGTGTTGTTTCAGCTGGTTTTTCCGGTGTTACTTCAGACGGTTTTTCCGGAGCTGGCTTAGCCGGTGGAGTTGCTTCCGGTTTAGGTGCCGGTACCGGTTTAGCTGGAGCTGGTTTTTCTACCGGCTTGACTATAACTGGCTTATTCACCGGTTTCTTGATTGGCTTGACTATAACTGGCTTAATTACCTGTTTGTCAACAACGCCTGTATTTTTTGAATAAGACTTCGCTAAACTATAAAGTTGCTCAAAATCAATATTCTTTCCAAGCAAGACGTTGTACATGTCGGGTTGTTTGTCCCCCCCTATGTAGCTTTGAATGTACTTGTGCACCTGTACATTATTGTCCAATTGTGAAGCTTCTACATTATTGTTGTTCGGCAGTAAGAGCGCCGAACCGAGCATGAGTACTGCAATCGATTTTTTCATCTCATTACTCCTCCCTTCGCAATCTATCATAACGCGTGGGAGATTTAGAATATCGGGGTTTTTTACCAGTAAACCCAGTTCTTAAACAAATACCCTAGCAAAGGTTCTGAAATTCTATGAAAATGGGTAAGTCTGGTTAACTATCTTTAATTTTCATCTGAAAAGGGGTTGACGACCTCATAATTTATCGATTCGATGCCTTCACCAATGATAACTAGGCAGGCTTCCATCTTTACATATTCAGGTAGCCAGTTGACCATTCCATACGCATATTGAAACATAAATGGATTTTTATAACCGCTAATTGGCACATAACCTTTCATCCGATACACTGTATCAGGAAGTGATTTCACCCAATTCTCGAATTCTTCTTTCGTAACACTATCAGTAAATGTAAGTAGTTTTGAAGATAGAGGAAGGCCTTTTCCTGATATGATTTGTTTATCAGTCCCTTTTTCCGATGAACTAAGAGTTTTTTCAATGAAGGAGAACCCAACTTTTGCGCCCACCGTTTGTATAATTGGAGCAGATTCATTGAAACTAGCTAGTTCAAATGTCACTTTCGCTACTTCTTCTTCAGTTAGAAGATCGACTTTATTCGCCAGTAGTAAATGAGCATGACGAATTTGCTCCATGAATAAAGCACGTACTTGCGGAGATAGCTTATCACGTTCCAGCCAGCGCTTCGAATCGGCAACTGTTATAATTCCTTTTATGTTAAGCCGGTCTGCGAATAAAGGAGAGTAGATAGCGTCCAGTGCTTCCACGGGGTGTGCAGCACCCGTTGTTTCAATTAAGATGACATCGATATCATCGTTTTCCTCAAGCAGCCCCTGAAGCTGCGCCTCTGTTTTCTCTGAACCTGTACAACAGATACATCCGTCTAGCAGTTCTTTAAGCGGAACTCCTCCTTCTCCTTCTACAGCATCTGAATCGAAAGGCAATGCTCCAAATTCATTCATCAATACAGCAGGTTTTTTTCCTTGTTCTTTCAATTGTGCAATTGTATGAAGTAATAGTGACGTTTTTCCGCTTCCTAGAAAACCACTAAACAAGTAAACATCAATCATATGTACGCCTCTTTTCATTTTAGTAGAAATAATCCAAGCACGCTATCGGATTAGGACACGATAGACTAAATAGGTTGAGATAAAGAAATCCATTGAATTCGCTCAGTTTATATTGTTATTCATTTGTTCAACATATATAGACATTTAAAAAAGCGTCCGGCCGGATTAGGACTGGACGCTTTTTAGTTATTTCCCTACTTTTTCAAGCAAGACTTCTTTTGCTTTCATAAGCTGTGGATCGTCTACTTGTATTTTCGTCCGAAGTTTTTCCATCAGCCCGTAAGTTGTTTCTCCTAAAAGAATACCGTTCGTATCCAGAGTTAGATCTTTTTGAAGCTTTTTGACAGCCTGTGTTGTTTTTTCATCAAACATGCCATCAATTTCACCTGGTTCATAACCTACGGCTTTAAGCATTTCTTCTGCAGCTTTAATGGATGGTGAAAGCATCCCAACTTTCATTTCAATTGTTGGATCAAGAAACGGAAGCATTGCATAAGATGGATACGGCACTTCAATATCCGGCTTAATACCTTCCTTATGAATCCAATTGCCATTAGGCGTCAGCCATTTTGCTGTAGTTAGTTTTAAATTCGAGCCGTCTGGAAGATTTTTAGGTGATTGAACGGTTCCTTTACCAAATGTTTTCACACCGATAAGTGGCACATTGGCAGACTCTTTTAACGCAGCTGCCAGTATTTCTGATGCCGAGGCACTGCCGTCATCCATGACCAGCGTAACTGGAACTCCTATTTTTCTTTTTCCAGAGGCTTTAGTTATTTCTGGTTGTAACCCTTTTTCTTTATACTGGAAAATATTCTTTCCATTTTCCAAAAACAAATCGGATATTTTGATGGCTATGTCAAGTCTACCGCCAGGATTTTGGCGTACATCGACAACTAACCCTTTCATCCCTTTAGCTTCCATCTCATCAAGGGCAACAAGCAGCTCGTCGTACGTTCCTTCTGAGAAGCTTGTAAGGTGAATATGTGCAATTCCATCTTCAAGCATCTCAGCATAGACTGTCTCAATCGGAATAACGTCGCGTTTGATTTTTATGTCTACCGGCTCGGCTGCTTCACCACGTTTTATGCTTAAAGTAACAGTCGTCCCTTTTTCTCCACGGATTAGAAGAACTGCTTCTGATGATGACATTCCCTGGATACTTTCACCATCGACCGCAATGATTGTATCGTTTGGTAATATCCCTGCTCGTTCTGCTGGTGAATTTTTTATAGGAGAAACGACGTTGATATAGCCGTTTTTCTCTTGAATTTCAGCACCAATTCCTTCGAAACTCGAAGAAATACTCTCGTTTAATTGTCGAGCTTCCTTCAGATTTAAATAATCGGAATACGGGTCTCCGAGTGCATCAATCATCCCATTGATGGCACCATCGATGACTGCTGTTTCGTCGATATCTTCGAAGTAATTCCCTTTCATTTCATCATAGGCATTATATAACTTTTCAAATTCTTTTCGGTTCTTTAGTGATTGCTTTTGTGGACTCACAACTTCGACAACTTTATCATCACCTGTTGTTAACACGAAAAACGTTATGCCAGCAGTAGCCAGTACAAGTCCGAATACAAGCATGACAAAAGAGAACGGTTTTAATTTAATATATCGTTTTGCTGGCGGTTGACGATTCGGCTCAATTTCTTGTCCGTTGCCATTATTCTCTTCCATCCCATTCCCCACTCTCTACAATTATTACAAAAGCCAATTCTGTCCAGCAGCCAGTGGCCAGACACTTGTACAATACTAAAAAAGGACCGCTATAAAGCGGGCGGTCCTACTTCACAATTATTCTTGGATGGCTGCTTCGAGTGCAACTTCAATCATGTCGTTGAATGTTGTTTGGCGTTCTTCTGATGATGTCGCCTCACCTGTTAGGAGGTGATCGCTCACAGTTAGAATTGCCAGTGCTTGGCGGCCAAATTTCGCAGCTAGCGTATACAATGCAGCTGCCTCCATTTCAACTGCTAGGACGCCATACTGAGCCCATTTTTCATGTTGTGCATATTCATTATAGAAAACGTCTTCTGTAAATACATTTCCGACTTTCAAATCAAGCCCTTTTTTTAGTCCCGCATTATACGATTTCAAAAGAAGATCGAAGTCTGCGGTTGGTGCGTAGCTGATGCCATTGAATATGATTTCGTTCATTTTAGAATCTGTCGAAGCACTTTGTGCAAGAATAACGTCACGTACATGAACGTCTTTCTGAATCGCACCACAAGTACCGACGCGGATCAGTTTCTGAACGTCGTATTCTTGCATTAATTCCGTTACATAAATAGAAATAGATGGAACACCCATTCCTGTCCCCTGAACTGAAATACGCTTTCCTTTATATGTTCCAGTATAGCCAAACATATTACGGACTTCGTTGTATAGTGTTACATCTTCTAAAAACGTTTCGGCAATGTATTTTGCACGAAGTGGATCTCCCGGAAGCAAAATCGTATCCGCGATGTCACCTTTTTTTGCATTGATATGTATACTCATATTGTATAGCCTCGCTTTCAAATTTTCTTTTTTATCATACATTCAACTAATCCATTATGCAAAGAAGATGCAGGTGCTGCTTACAAAAATCGCTCTTCGTATAATAAGAACAACTCGTCGAAAATAACAGACGGCATTTTTGAATCAGCCTTTTCTTCGACATAACGCGATAAAGGGTCGAAATTTTTTTCTTCTTTTGGAAAACTAGAATCTTTAAACATATATTCCGCAAATATTGATTTTAAATCATCTATCGCCCCACCGCGGAAGGATAGGGCGAATCGATAAAAAGATCGATCCATCCGTTCGTCTCCCTTCTCAGCTTTCATCAATTAGAAATGCGCAAGTCGCCTTCCAGCCCCGACATGCATAAGAAACAATGGGAAGGCAGTCTAGGATTTCAACGTCCTGTCGCAACAAGGAGGGATGTATTTCAATCCCTCTAACAGCATTACGGCTTATGAGCCAAGGGGATGGCGCATGGAGCTTGACACTGTACAATGTTGAAAAACTTATATTTATTTTTTAAAATAGTTTCGAATATTCTCCGTAACCCTCTTCATCAAGACGCTCTACAGAAACAAAGCGAAGTGCAGCGGAATTGATGCAATAACGCAATCCGTCTTCCCCAGGTCCATCTGGAAATACATGACCAAGATGCGAATTCGCCGTTTTACTGCGTACTTCTACTCGTTTCATTCCGTGGGTTATGTCTGTTTTCTCTACTACTTCCATTGATTCAATCGGTTTCGTAAAGCTTGGCCATCCGCAACCAGCATCATATTTATCATTTGAACTAAATAGAGGTTTCCCTGAAATAATATCGACATAAATCCCATTTTCATAATGGCTGTCAAATTCATTTCGAAACGGTGGTTCAGTCCCATTTTCCTGTGTGACGTGGTACTGTATTTCAGTTAATTTTCTTTTCAATTCTTCTGTCATATTTCTTCACCCCAGTTATCAGATTTGAACCGTTCACGGCCTGAGCCAGTTGCATATCTATTATAATGTGTTGGGTTTTTCATGTAATAATCTTGATGCCCATCTTCAGCTGCGTAAAATGGCTTCGCAGGTAGAATGTCTGTTGCGATGGGTTTGTCGAATTTCCCTGAGGCGTTTAGTTCAGCCTTTGTATCCTCAGCGAGTTGTAGTTGTTCAGGTGTATGATGAAAAATGGCTGTCTGATAGGATTCACCCCGGTCAAAAAACTGACCTCCCGAATCGGTTGGGTCAATCTGTCTCCAAAAGATGTCAATTAATTCGCGATACGAAATGACTTCATCATCAAATGTAATTTGTATTGCTTCACGATGACCGGTCGCATTCGTACAGACCAATTCATAAGACGGATTTTCGACATCGCCGCCCGTATAGCCAGAAATGACTGAATGGACCCCATCATATCGGTCGAACGGTTTCACCATGCACCAAAAACAACCTCCTGCAAATGTGGCCAATGATTTCGCCATTGTAAAACCTCCCTATTCTTTTGGAATAATAATTTCCAAAATAATCTCATCATCCGCCAAGTTAAATGTTTTTGCTTTTACTTGTAAATCACCCGATAACGGGATTGCTGAGAGATCGATGAACAGTTCTTCTTCCTTAGGACGAACAATCATCCAAGGGGGAAGCTTCACAGAATCTCTTAATACCTTTAAAACAGTCGAAGGCGGGATGTTTAATTGTCCAATTTCCATAGACGATTGTTTTAATATTAGATTACCGTCTTCCTTAACAATTGGGTCAAAATGCATAATAACCGGCAATGTATAGGAAAACACCGTCATTTCTGAAAACAAGACCACATCATCTTCAACTTTCATCGTTACTGGAAGCGGCTCACCTTTTACCGCTTTTCGTATAAACGTATTTGCAATGCCTTCAAAATCTTCTTTCGTCGCCCTTACTGTTAAAATATGGTCCGCCGGATTTGAAACTTTCATTTCAGGTAGCGGGACCGACTCGGCGGAAGATCCAATCAGTACTATAACTGACGCAAATGCTGCCGCGACAAGTCCTGCAAGTACAAAAAAACTAATTTTCCATCGATTCATGCGATCAGCTCCTACATATCCAATTCCCCGTCCGATAATTTTTGCAAGCCGCATTCTTTCAGCTTTTCAAGGTAACGTTCCGCCATTGTATCATAGCCCTTTGCATTCGGATGAAAGAAATCAGTGTGGTACACCATTTCCGTATTTGAATCGAACAGGTCTACAACTGGGACAAAGCATGACCTTCCGTCCATCATGGCACGAACTTCAATCGCTTCATTCCAGTCAGCAATAATATCTTCAAATTCATTTGTTTCATCTGTGACAATTGAAAATGGATTATAAAGACCTGCTACAATAATGATCGCATCGCCGTTTAAGTCTCGGATAATACTGAATAATTCATCGAGCCTATTTTCAAACTTACCTAGTTCAACGTAAAAGGGTTCCGTCTTCAGATTAAACAGGTTAGACTTAACGACTTTCATAATATCGTTTCCACCAATTGTTAAAAATATTAGATCCGCTGTTTTCACAGACGATTGAACTTCGGATTCTTCCAGTTTGACGATGAGCTGATCACTTCTTCGACCACGCTTTGCCAAATTGGCAGCATCGACATCCTTAACCCCTTTCCATTCATCCATCTTGTCGGTTACACGGCCAAAATAACCTTCTTTTTTTAGTTCATCCCCGACACCTTGGGTTAGTGAATCCCCTAAACCAATCACATGGATATTTCTCGGAATGAAATACCCTGGGATAATCCACTCAGTAAATGCGATTTCTTTTCGACCAGAAAATGCACCTGTTTTTTCGATTTGTGTTTGTTGACAGCCGGACAAAAACAATGAGAAGGCGATCACAATCAAATATACTCTTCTCATACGCAGAGTTCCCCTTTTCTTCAATAAAGAATCATTTATTATTCCGCATAATACATGAAGCCTATCGCTCCTTCTCCAGTGTGTGTACTGATGATCGGAGCAGTAAATGTAAGTTTCACACCTTTGATGCCCGACTCTTGTATCATTTTCTTCAAGGGATCTCCCATTTTCAAACCATTAGCGTGTGAAATACCGACCCCTCGAATAATCTTTCCAGCAGTCTCTTCTTTGAAAACTTTGAATAAATGAGCTACTACTTGTTTGTGACTGCGCGCTTTTGCGACAGGTGTATAAACACCATCCTGTAAAGTTGCAATCGGCTTTATATTCAACAAGGAACCAATCATTGCTTTCCCTTTTCCGATACGGCCGCCTTTCACCAGATTATCAAGTGAATCGACGACAACGAAAAGTGTTGTATTTTTACGGATTGCGTTCAACCGTTCAACAATTTCAGTAACTGACTTTCCTTGGCCGGCCAATTCCCCCGCTTCCATTACTTGAAATGTCAACGCATGTGAGATGAACATCGAATCTATGACAGTCACTTTAGAATCTGTCATTTCGGCGGCAGCCTGGGCAGATTTCACAGTACCGCTCATGCCGCCAGTCATATGTATGGAGATGATTTCACTGCCATCCTCACCTAGTTTGTCATACAACTCCTTGAAAATACCTGCTGCCGGTTGGGAGCTTTTAGGCAATTTTTCAGAACTTCTCATCATAGTTAGAAATTCTTCAGGTTGTATATCTACACCATCGATATACGTTTCTCCATCAATTTGGATGGTTAGTGGAACAACATGTAAGCCATATTTTAGAATATCCTCTTCTTTTAAATCAGCTGTTGAATCTGTGACGATATGGACTTTTTTCACAATGCGAACTCCCCTCGAGTAGTAGCTGTTTTCAATATAATTTAGTATAGTAAAAGGTAAGGAGGTTGAAAAATATGTCAGTTGCATTTGATTTTAAAAATGGACGAGAAGAGATGTGGAATGCGATTACACACGGTATCGCACTACTTCTCAGTTTACCCGCCCTTTTGTTTTTAGTACTTGATGCTATTCGACATGGCACTGCTGTACATGTCGTCAGCTACACCGTTTTCGGTTTTTCTATGGTTCTCTTATTCCTCATGAGTACACTGTTGCATAGTATGCCAATAAAATTCAAACACTTGTTTTCTATACTGGATCACTCGGCCATCTATATCTTGATTGCTGGAACCTATACACCGTTTCTCCTTGTAACTGTAAAAGGTGTACTAGGCTGGACACTGCTCAGTATCGTCTGGGGTTTGGCCATTGCAGGTATTATGTTCAAAGTGTATTTCATTCATCGTTTTGAATTTGTTTCGCTTATCTTTTACATTGTAATGGGTTGGCTTATTTTAATCGCCATTAAACCATTGTACACCCATTTAACACTAACAGGATTCGCCCTACTCGTTATAGGCGGTCTATTTTATACGTTCGGTTCAATCTTCTACGCGTGGAGAAAAATCCCCTATAATCATGCGATTTGGCATGTATTTGTTATGGCTGGCAGTGCCTCAATGTATTTCTGTGTCCTATTATATACATGAGGACGTTTTTTAATCATCTAGACTTAAGGTAGTCCTGCAGGATGCAGCTCAGTAGCGGGGCGGGATTAAACTACATCCCCCCTTGTTGCCACAGGACTTGGCACTCTTAGGGTGCATTGCTTTAAACAGGCCTTTCCGCTTTAGTTATTCCTTTTCGTACACAAGAAATGAATATGGAATTTCATCTTCTGTAAAGTGATCTTGCGACGTTGATATGAGCTTCCATTCAGGGCCGTATGAAGGGAAAAAGGTATCCCCTTCGTACTGTTTTTGAATATACGTAATGTAGAGGCGATCCGCTATTCCAAGTGCCGCACGGAATATTTCCGCACCACCGATAATCATCACTTCTTCTGCATACTCTTCAGCTCTTGTAATCGCATCAGATAGATTGTGTACGACAACAGCGCCTTCAGCTGTATACGCTTCATTTCGTGTAACAATAATGTTGAGCCGGCCAGGTAAGGGTCTACCAATTGACTCAAACGTTTTACGTCCCATTACCATTGCTTTTCCCATCGACATCTTTTTGAAATAAGCAAGGTCAGCTGGAATATGCCAGGGCAAATCGTTATTCATACCAATGACCCGGTTCGGATCATGAGCTACAAGCAGTGAAATCATGGATACCCGCCTTTCTTTAGACAGCAATTGGTGCTTTTATTTTTGGATGTGGTTCATAATTTTCAAGTTCGATGTCTTGCGTTTCTAATTCGAAAATCGTTTTGCCTTCGATATTCAACTTTAATGTCGGTAGCGTTCGCGGTTCCCGAGCCAATTGTTCATTTACTTGATTGACATGATTGGAGTAAATATGCGCATCCCCTAGCGTATGGACGAATTCTCCAACACCAAGATCGCATTCATGCGCAATCAAATGAACCAGAAGCGCATAGGATGCAATATTGAATGGTACGCCTAGGAATATGTCCGCACTTCGCTGGTAAAGCTGGCATGATAGCTTCCTGTCTGCTACATAAAATTGGAATAATGCATGACACGGCGGCAAAGCCATATCTTCCACTTCAGAAGGGTTCCATGCAGTAACAATATGCCTACGGGAATCCGGATTATTTTTGATACCTTCAATTAAATTGGCAATTTGATCAATCGTTTGTTCTCCGTCTGACCATGATCGCCACTGCTTACCATATACCGGTCCAAGATCGGCGTATTTGGCAGCAAATTCTACATCTTCTACTACACGCTTTTTGAATGCATCCATTTCAACTTTGTAGATAGTAGCAAACTCCGTGTCTTTTGAAGCGCGACGTCCGAAGTCCGTCATATCTGGACCACTGTATTCGGAACTCGTCACCCATTGTTCAAAAGCCCATTGATCCCAGATTGGATTTCGGTCTTCAATAAGCGTTTTGACATTTGTATCGCCTTTTAAAAACCATAATAATTCAGATGAAATAAGACGGAAAGCCGTTTTTTTTGTTGTCATGAGGGGAAATCCTTCATTTAAATCGAAGCGCATCTGATAACCGAAGACGCTGATTGTCCCTGTTCCTGTGCGGTCTTCTTTTTTTTCACCTGTTTCCAGAACATGTTTACATAATTCTAAATACTGTTTCATTAAAAAGCCTCCTTGCGTTAGTATTTAGTATATCAAATATGATCTAGCTATCATAATAAAAAAGCACACCTCCGACATTGTTATTTTGGATAACTATGCCCGAGGTGTGATTTTCAGTCTTGATAATGAGATGCTTGTTCGATTACTGTTAGCTAGTTGAGTTAGATCCATTTGAAATTGTTTCAGCGCTTAAGGTTTGCCTGCGCTGCTACCGGATTCAATTGAAACAAATATAACCCTTCGCCGTTCAGTAAAAACGGTGAAGGGTTTTTAAATGACCACTCACTAAGAGGCCTTGTTGTCTATAATTTAATAACCCAAGCCCGGTGCTTTTTCAGTCATTTTATGAGCAAGACGAATAATTGAAACTGCCAATTCTGCGTATGTCGCCTCTCGATCAGGATTAAAATGATTTTGTTCAGTCTTTAATAATCCCATTGAGTTTGCCAAAGCAACATGACCAATGTATTCTGTTCGAACTTTATTTGCATCCGCAAAGTCAATTTTATAGATACTACTATCTTTAGCTGCCTGTTCAAGGCCTAGGACGCGTATATACCAAACCGCTAATTCTTCTCTTTTGATTGGAGAATCGACATCAAAGGTCTGACCATCCGGTTGAATAATATCCATTTCAACGGCACGTTCAATCGCTTGGTATAATGGGTGTTTAGGATCAATATTGTCAAAAGTTTGGTTTTTGTTTTCATTTCCAGAATAATAACGGCCGTCATAAATATAAGTGAGTGAATTCATGATAATTTTAATGGCTTCTCCTTTTGATACAGAGGCATCTCCATTAAAGTCTTTACCGTCTTTAATGTCTAAGACTTTAGCGCTAATAAAATAGTTAAGTTCCTTTTCTGCCCAAGGATGTGAAATAACAGCTAATTTTCCTCCTTGAAACGAGCTATTCCATTCTCCCGTGTTGGCATTTAAATAACTAAACGGTTCTTCGTAAAATTCAGGTAAATATACTAGGTCATAGTGATTTTTGTCTTCATTTTTCTCTTGTTTCATATAAGTTAGTTTTAGGCTTAGTGCCTTTTTCAAGGCAGATTTTGCGTCTTCTTCAGAAACTACTTTATCCGTTGATGGCCATTGTTCGATTTCTTGATAATTGACATTAAAGCTGTTTAACGAACCATCAGCGGCTACACCAACGCTAATTTGATCTCCCATTACAACAATATCATTCTCAATTCTTGGAAAAGTGAAATGATAAATGCCTTGTCTCTCTTCAATGTAGGCTTCATCTATAGGCATCGCAAAGTTGTGGAGATAGGACGGAGCCCATTCTTTCGCATATTTTACTGCCTTAGCGAGAGCTTCCCTATTAGAAAGAGTATTCTCTATATAAGGTTTCTCACCAATTTGCTCTGCAATTTGGCTTTTTAGATCATTATATTGAATAATCTCACCGGTATTTTTATTTATCTCCATAGTTGTTCCATGTCCACTACTTGCAAAATTATACATGTACTGAATACTAATTACTGCCTGTCCATTATAGTTTTCTATTTCATCTACGGATTGAATGCTTAACTTAACCTTATCAGAATTAATTTCAAGGAATTGCTCTGCAATTTTCTTTGCATCTTCCAAAGTAATTCCATCTTGTTTTGGCGGTAGTGGATTAGCCGTAATCTTTTCGATCTTTGTTTTCACAGGGAAATCTGCTGAGTAACCGTTTGCAGTTAACCACTTACCAGTAGATGCATGAACTCCACGCAACTTTGTTGTTGGTTGGTAAACGAGCTGAACCTGGCGATCATCCGTTTGATAATCATAATCAATTTGATAGCGCAATTCGGCAGAAAGATTCCCTTTCACTTTTTCTAACATTTCATTTTTATCCTTTATTTTTTTTACATCATCAAAAGTAGACGTGTCCGAATTCGAAGGATTCCTATAAAGAGTAATGATTTCACCATTTCCAAGAACAGATACTTCTATTCTTTGATCCAAAATGGTTACTTGATTTTCCGTACGAGCAAATGAGAATGAGTAACGAACTGGTTCTGTTAATATTTGTTTTGGAAAGTAGTTGAAAGGGTCTGATTCTAATTGATATTCCTTCCCACCATCTAATTCCTTAACAAAATCAACTGCTATTTTTCTAGCCTGTTCTTTTGACGTCTTAGCGGGAAATAAAGCTTCTGCTGTGTTGGACGGTTGATAGTAAAAATGCTCAATTTCTAAATCCTCACCAACGAATCCAACATTACCGTATAAGCGTTTACCATTAATTGTCTTAGTGAAAGATAAGTCGTGACGTAATTGTTTATCATCAGGAAAAAAGTGACTCCCCCCCACTTGAAAATCGCTATCCGTCAAGAAGTCAAACCGTTTAGGAAACGCTTCCCGAAACTTCTTAATTAATTCATTTTTCGAGAAAACTGTATCTGTTGAAGCAACTTGAATTTGCACTTTTTCAGGCTGCCCATTCTCTGTAATTGAAGCACTGGTAACAGACGCATACATTCCAAAAGATAAAGCAGATGAGCTTAATACAATACCAATTTTCTTTAAAATAATCAAAATATTCCCCCTAAATTTACTAGTCCCTAAATCGAACACCAAATTCCACCAATTGTATACAAAAGATTTCTTAACCCTCATTTACTTTTCATCAAAATCTCTCCCTATACACGGCTTGTATTTCAATGTTGCACTCCCTCCTTTCTATTGCCGATTTCAAACAAATCATTAGACTATATGACTGCCTCAGGAATATCATTCCTATCTTCTCCATCTAAGGGCATCTTAAATAACTCCAGTATGTGTCAAACCACTTCTTAGTCTTTTGCGTACTGTTCTGGTAATTAAACCTCTACCAGTAATCAGAATCCACAGAAAGTTATCAACATCAATCGCTACAATACAATATCTTTTTGCCTATCTTCATGTATTAAGTTGCCTTTGTGACTTCCGTTTTTCACCTAAATATGATTAAATGAGAGTATAATCATTATTTTCAGCTTCTCCTTGTAATAGGAGTAGATTTCAGAAGTTCTGTTATTGTTACTTCTCTTTTCCCTTTAAAACTAGTTTACTTCTTTCTAGTTAACACTGTAGGTACCTCGATTTTCAGGATATAGTGCCAGTGCCTGTGTGCAAAGTTATTATGACAAGTCAACAAAAAGCGTATACATCCTAATTAATCTACTCAGACTACTATAGGTTGAAGGGGGCGAATCTCAATGTTTAATGAAACTAAATTACAAAAAGAAGCAATGAATGTACTAAAACTGACGAGTAGAACCTTTTATATTCCAATTAAACTGCTCAATCCGACATTAAGAAAGACTGTTGGCTCCGCCTATTTATGTATGCGTGCAATTGATGAAATTGAAGATCATGAGGAATTACAACCTGAGACTAAGCAGCACTTGTTACGTTCGACCAGCAAACTTTTACAATCCGATTTTGATAACGTAGCCTATCAACAACTCTTAAAACCATACGTGAATATTTTACCAGAGGTTACGTTAAGACTTGGTGACTGGCTTTCAGTATGTCCGGAAAGTATTAGTAACAAAGTTAAAGAGTCAACAAGTATTATGGCAGATGGTATGGCCCGTTGGGTAGAAAAAGACTGGGTAGTAAAAACGAAAGAAGATTTAGATGAGTATACATACTATGTCGCCGGCTTAGTGGGTATTATGTTATCTGATATATGGGAATTGTATGACGGGACGGTAACGGATCGGGACTTAGCGATTGGTTACGGTCGAGGTTTGCAAGCAGTCAATATGCTACGAAATCAGGATGAAGATGCTGATCGCGGCGTTCGTTTTATCCCCGATGGTTGGGACCGAAACGATATGTTTGCGTATGCAACAACGAATTTGAATAAAGCGGATGAATATTTAAAATCGATTGATACTAAAAATATTCAGTTATTCTGTAAAATCCCACTAGCCTTAGCGAAGAGGACACTAACAACCTTAAAAAGCGGCAATGAAAAAATGTCACGTGCCGAAGTAGAATCCACTGTGAATGAAATTATTAACGAGAAAATACACGGCTAGATTTTTTCAGGTCATGGAAACAATCTATGTTTTTTAATGATCTCCGAAAAAAGACGACTGTACATTCTAATTTTGAATGTACAGTCGTCTTTTTGATAGCTATTAGGTACCTTAGGCTCATCTAGTTAAGGATTATTCTGTAACAGAATTCTCTCTTTAAAAGGCAAAGAGCATAAATAGAAACATAAAATTTGCTCTAAAAGAAACGCTTGCGAAAGCGGATAGGAAATGAGGTTTGGTCAGGTTGTCCGTAAATTTGTCTAATCTATCCCCCAAATTTGAAATCGATGTTTTTGAGGGTATTAATATTCAAGCAAATCAGTCAATTACCACTAGTTATAAAAACCAATTTATAGAAAAGGAATACAATAGTTACGGGGTTTCAGAACTATAGAAATCCATCTTTGCAAACGTGTTATTTGCTATAAACCTACATTGCAATACCAATGATAGTTGCTGAAATTACAGAGGCTAGTGTTGCACCTAACAACAGTTTTAAAGCAAATTTCGAAACATAATGACCTTGTTTTTCACTAATTGACTTAATTGAACCTGCAATAATACCAACAGTTCCAAAATTTGCAAAGCTAACCAAATAAACCGATACAATTGCTACTGTTTTATCTGAAAGTTTTGTTGAAATTTCACCAAAACTCAACATTGCAACAAATTCATTAGTAACAAGTTTTGTAGCCATAATTCCACCGGCTAGTATAGCTTCTGCCCATGGGACACCCATTAAGAAAGCGATTGGTGCAAAGATATAGCCAATAACTGTTTGGAATGAAATTTGAAATACGCCTTGAAAAATCACATTAACCAATTCCATCAAAGCAATAAATCCTAAAAGCATAGCAGCGACAGTAACAACAAGTTTAAAACCATCCATTATGCTATCTCCAACCATTTGGAAGAAAGGAACTCTCTCATTTTCATCAATTTGAATTAAATCCTCATCATTATCTAAATCATAGGGATTAATAATATTAGCAATTATGAGTGCACTAAAAATATTCAAAACAACAGCTGTTACAACATATTTAGGCTCTAGCATCGTCATATAAGCGCCTACCATTGCCATACTTACTGCACTCATTGCCGAGGTACAAATTGTGTAAAGTCTTTTTGGAGTTAAAAGTGGGATTTGCTTAATAATTGTCAAAAACACTTCAGGTTGTCCAAGGATAGCAGTAGATACTGCAAAATAGCTTTCAAGTTTACCCATTCCAGTTATTTTACTTAAAATTAAACCTAAGTATTTGATAACGAAAGGTAATACTTTGATATAATTTAGTATTCCTATTAGGACCGATAAGAAAACAAGCGGTAACAGTGCTACAAATATAAATGATATTTCACCTTCATTCACAAGACCACCAAATACAAATTGAATTCCTGTATTAGCAATAGCCAACAGTTTTTCGAAAAACTTGCCAATACTGGTAATAACAATAAGACCTATACTAGTATTCATCATGAAATATACTAAAATGATTTGCATAGCTAACATAATCAGAATACGTTTATATTTTATCTTTTTTCTATCATTACTAAATATATACGCAATAAAAAAAGCAAGTAAGATCCCTGTTATCAAGAATAAAAACTTCATGTAAACCACCCCTTAAATGTTAGCGCTTTCAATCCCCTAAAAGTAATAGTTCCTTTTCATATTTTTGTAAATATAAATATGAAAAGGAACTATATGAGTGAATTAATTTTATTGTTCGTTAGTTTTACT
This sequence comes from Sporosarcina sp. E16_8, assembly GCF_017347095.1. Classification (GTDB taxonomy): domain Bacteria; phylum Bacillota; class Bacilli; order Bacillales_A; family Planococcaceae; genus Sporosarcina. Next base: position 56,418 of record NZ_JADPRZ010000003.1, read on the forward strand.
GTTTAAATTAACTGCAATTTGGGCTCCAACTTTAGCATTATGTTTTACTAATTCAATATTTACATCTAGGCTTTTACCATCTGTTAATTCTTTAATTTTCCCGAGCAAGAATGGAGTAGTATCTTTACCTATAATATTATTTTCTGCTGCTTCTTTAATCGCTTGGTCAATAATTCCATTGATATATGCTTCATCCATGGCGAATTCTTTAGGGATTGGGTTAGCAACTACTACCCCACCTTTAAGATTTAATTCCCATTTAGTTTTCAACACATCAGCAATTACATCAATTGAATCAGTAGAGAAGTTTAATTTATATTCACTATTTCTTGTATAGAATGCTGGTAGGCACTCTGTTTCGTAGCCCAGCACAGGGACCCCTTTTGTTTCAAGGTATTCTAAAGTTAGCGCTAGATCTAGAATTGATTTAGCTCCTGCACAAATTACAGCTACGTCAGTTTGAGCTAATTCTTCAAGGTCAGCCGAAATATCCATTGTAGTTTCTGCACCTTTATGAACTCCACCAATACCGCCTGTTACAAAGATTTTGATATCTACTAATTCTGCGCAGATCATTGTTGTTGCAACAGTCGTTGCACCAAGTTTTTTCGTAGCAATAATTTGTGGTAAGTCGCGTCTTGACACTTTAGCAACGTCTGAACTCTTACCAAATAACTCCAGCTCTTCATCTGTTAAACCAATTTTGATTTTCCCATCAATAATAGCAATTGTTGCTGGGACAGCTCCGTTATCACGAACAATTTGTTCAACCTCACGTGCCATTTTCACGTTTTGTGGATAAGGCATACCGTGAGATATAATTGTAGATTCTAATGCCACAATTGCTTTCCCTTCCGCTTTTGCCTGTTGTACTTCTTTTGATAATACAATATAATTTTTCATTTTAAATTTCCTCCATATCTATTTTAAATTGATTTTGTGATAATTCTTGTCTGACTGTATGCTTTGACAAAATTGTTTTCTGGGCATTGACCAAACCGGATTTAATAGTGTAATCAAAGTCTTTCTTTTGTAACCAGGAATATATAACTCCCGAACAAAATGAATCACCTGCACCTGTAACATCTACAACCATTGATTCTTCGATAGCTGGGAAGTAACAAATTTCGCCACTTTCACTACCTGTAAATACACCTTTTGATCCGTTAGTTACAATTACATTTTTAACTCCAAGCTCTAACCATTTATCAACTGAACTTCTCCAATCTTCTTCATCATTAATTTTTATATTCATAAAAGTTTCCGTTTCATCTTTATTTACGATTAGCCAACTTACCGCACTCAATGTTTTGGGAAGTCGGTTCATTTTTGGAGACGAAACAGGGATGATAACAAGTGGAATATTATGTTTTGATGAGAAAGAACAAAGAAATTCGACCGATTCAACAGGACAATTCAAATCGACTACAATACATTTAGCACACCTAAGGATACTACTGTTTTTTTCCAATAACTCAGGGGTAATCTCTTCAAAAATATCCATATCCGCATATGCAATTGATAAATCACCATTCCTATCTAACACCGCTGTATAGGAACCAGTTGATGAATTTTCAATTTGGGCAACATGCTCTAAATTCATAAAAGGAGACGATATGTCATATATCTCTTTCCATTCTAAATCATTACCACTTGCTGAAATTAATGCAACTTGCTCACCTAGTCTACCTAGATTTTCAGCAATATTTCTTGCTACTCCCCCAATCGTTCGAGAAGATATTACTGGATTAGACGTTTCATTAGTAAGTTCAAATTTCGCATAAAGTTTTCTGTCTACATTAGCCCCTCCTACGCAAATAATAGGTGGGTTTTCATTTATAACATAAGCGTTACTGGGAATATGCTCATTCTGGATTAATCCGGATATAATTTCGGCAATTGAAGACTTTGATAAATCCGTTAATCCCGATAATTCACATTGGGAAATAAATGGATTTTCTTTAATCATCCCTAAAATTAAATCCTCATTTTCATTAGCGATTTTATTACACCTCCTTTATCTCCTTAGAAACAAAAGTTTACTTAATGAACATATGTTTAGTATACGACTTATTTAAAAATTGTCAACATAAAAATACCTCACCCTTTTTATCATATTGGATGAGGTATTTTCTATAACGATTACATTTCAAATACTTTAAATTTTCATTTTCATTTTCAAACTATGATTTATCCCTTTTTAGGACTGTAGGTAAAATTATACCCATAATAATGATTACTATACCTACTATTTGTATTGGAGTAACGATTTCACTTAATAATATAACTGATACCAACACCGCAATCGGCAATTCAAAGGCACTCAATATTGAGGACATACCCAATCCAACTTTAGGAACTGCGATAGTAAATAAATAAACCGGAATGATCATTCCGAATAATCCTAACGCCAAACCATATACCCAGAGACCCTCACCAAACAGCGTTCCATTCCAAATGATTTCTGGGGACTGAAAAACAGCTGTTGTCATAAAAGCAAAAAAGGAAACAAATAGTAACCGGTTAGAGGTGTTCATACTCTTAATTGGCTTGCTATTAACAAACAAAAACAAAGAAAAACAAAGAGCCGCAGTTAATCCCCATAACCAACCTTGAATAGGAATTTGAGATAAATCTACATCAATCAAACCTGCAGCTGGTATTGTTCCTGCGAACAAGATGATTAACGAAATAAACTCGATTCGACTTGGGAGTTGTCGTTTTGATATACAAGAAATCACCATGCCAATCCACGTAAATTGAAACAGAAGTACCACCGCTAAAGAAGCTGGTAAATAGATTAAAGAACGACCATAAAAAATATTCGTCAATCCTGTTAATACTCCTGCCAAAATAAGAATTCTAACTCCTTTAAAGCTTATTTTTGATCTATTTGTTAGTAGGAAAATACATACTGCTATACAAAATCCTATAAAAAATTGGCTTGTAATTGCTTCTGAGACCGTAAAACCACTTTGTATTGCGAGTTTAATGATAGTCGACACTAATCCATAACTACTAGCTGCTAAAACTACTAACAAAGGGTATAACCAGATTTTCATTGTTCTATTTCCTCCAATGGTTTTGTATATTTATGGATGAAGAGCATTTGCCAATCGATAATAATGGTGTATGATTATCGTATTAGGTTTCCTTTATACCGGATTTGGATACGATTACCAATCCTTGAATAAAGGATTTTTTTTTACCCGAAAGCCTAATTTCCGGGTTATTAACGAGATTCTCAATATCCATGAATTGTTTTTTTAGTTATTCCAATAAAGCATTTCAAACAATAGTTTACATTGTAGGCTATTGTTCAACAAAAAGCGAGGTTGATTCAATGAATAAAGAACATCAAATATTACATCATATTAGAATAAACCCTTTCATTTCACAGCAAGAACTATCAAATAAGGTTGGTTTATCACGCTCGGCCGTTGCTAACTATATTGCTACCCTGACAAAACGCGGCGAAATCAAAGGGCGTGCCTATATTCTTCAAGAAGAATCGTCAATCGTGTGTATCGGGGGAGCAAACACAGACCGGAAAGCGCGATCGAATCAAAAAGTCCGTTTGTATTCATCTAATCCTGTAGAAACAACTGAAGTTTGTGGAGGTGTAGCACGAAACTTTGCCGAAAATTTAAGTCGACTTGGCTATAACACTTCTCTTATGACTTGTGTCGGAGACGACAAGGAAGGTAACTGGATACTGAGGGAAACGAAGAGCCAAGGAGTTGATGTCAGTCAAGTATGGGTATTGCAGACAGAACGGACAGGAACTTATACCACTTTATTGGATGTTAATGGCGAAATGATTGTCTCCATGGCTGATATGAGCATCTACGAAAAAATAACTATTCCTATGATTGAAGAGAAATGGTCCTATATAGTTGCCTCACAAGCCGTTTTTTTGGATACAAATGTCTCTAAGGATTGCATAAGTTATTTAATTAATCGTTGCAAAGATGAAAATATCCCCTTATACATTGACCCAATTTCTTCTGCCAAGGCGCAAAAACTTCCTTTTCAACTTGAAGGAGTAGAACTATTGCTACTCAATCAAGAAGAAGCGGAAATGCTTGCTGAAGCGAAAATCTCTTCGTTTGAAGATTGCCAAACTGTCTGTGATAAAATTAGACAACGCGGTGTTCAAAAAGTTATTATCACGCTTCATGATCAAGGAGTATATTATTCTTCTCCAGAAGAATCTGGGCATATCTCCCCTTTCAAGACTGAGGTTATTGATGTCACAGGGGCTAGTGATGCATTTTCTTCATGCGCAATATATGGGCTTATGAACGAAGAATCACTATTGCGGGCTTGTCAATTGGGACTTGCTGGTTCTGCCCTTACCCAGCAAACTGAAGAGTCTGTCTCTACACTTTTAAAACCCGAAAAAATTCATGAAATAGTGGATGAGTTTTTGCGGTAGTACATTAGTTGACCTTAATCGAGATGTGAAACATATGTAGATACGTCCTGCATTGGCCATACTTTAGTAAGAGATGCCGTCTAAGATGCGACAGGCAGCCCGGAAGGATGCAGTTCAATCTCTTCAAGCCGGACTGCTTATGACCCGATCAACTCGTGCCTGCCAGACACTGCTTCATTAAGAAAAATTATACCTTCTTATCTTTTAAAACAATGCTCTCATACGTCCCAGTAAATATACAAAAAAAATCAGACATTCAAGCAGATGTCTGACCTTTTTTGTATATCTCTATACTTGTATTTTCACTAAATAGCTTCATGAACGGTCATTCGTTTCTTCATGGAACAATAGAAAATTGTCCATGCTATTTAGTGCCATTTCTATGCATGGTAATTTTACCTAAACAAGCGATCCACTGCACTCGTCACCGTGAGACTTCCTTCGACTAACGCTTTCTCGAGTACTGTAACTTCTTGTTTCTTACCAGGCTCAGCATAAAAGGTATCGATAAGCCGATCATTAATCATGGAACGGAACCAATCTTTCGTCTGTGATTGCCTGCGTCCGTCCCAGAATCCGCCACTATCCATTGTTTCTTTGAAGGATACTATCATTTCCCAAACTTCTTTGAGACCTGTATTTTTAATCGATGAAACAGGAAGTGCAGTCGAAGTCCAACCGGGTGATGCAGGCTGTAGGAAGTGAAGAAGCTGGCGGTATTCTCGTACCGTCTTCTTAGCCAGCCTCAAATTGTCACCGTCAGCTTTGTGAACAACAACACCATCTGTCAACTCCATAATCCCTTTTTTCATCCCTTGCAGTTCATCCCCGGCACCAGTTAGCACGAGCAGCATGAAATAATCGACCATTCCGCGGACAACCGTTTCACTTTGTCCGACTCCGACCGTTTCAATTAAAATAACGTCATAACCAGCCGCTTCACAAAGCAACATTGTCTCGCGCGATTTTTTGTGAACACCGCCAAGTGTACCTGCCGATGGTGAAGGGCGAATGAACGCGTTCGGATGCCTTGCAAGTTCTTCCATACGGGTTTTATCACCAAGGATACTGCCGCCTGTTACAGTGGAGCTCGGATCTATAGCGAGCACCGCAACTTTGTGGCCAGCATTTGCTAACATTAAGCCGAATGCTTCGATGAACGTGCTTTTTCCAGCACCTGGAACACCCGTGATGCCTATCCGGATGCTATTGCCCGTTTTCGAAAGCAGGTTGAGCAAAAGCTGCTGGCCGGCGACTTTATCATCTAGTATAATACTTTCGAGTAGCGTAATCCCCTTTGCCAGATGAAGCCGGGAGCCATTTGCTATCTTTTCCGACAACTCTTCAACCGGGATTTCGCGGTCCTTTTTCACAAAACGTTTCCGCGCCGTTGCTGCCATGCCATCATGTGAGGAAGTAATCCCATCCATCACATTCAACGCACTGTCATCAGTTGAACCGTTGTTGTTGTTGTTGTTGTTGTCATTCAATCCGCCACTTCCTCGTAGCCAAGCCTGCGATAGATTTCTTCAATGACTTTTTGTGCAGCAACCGGAATGACGGTTCCGGGGCCGAAAATTGCCGCCGCACCATTTTCACGTAGAAATGCATAATCTTGCGCAGGTATAACCCCACCGACGACGATAAGAATATCTTCTCGACCAATTTGGGCAAGCTCTTCACGAAGTGTCGGTACAAGTGTTTTATGACCCGCAGCAAGTGAACTTACACCGATAACATGGACATCATTTTCAGCTGCTTGTAGAGCCGTTTCTTCGGGCGTTTGGAATAATGGTCCGATGTCTACATCAAAACCAAGATCTGCAAATGAGGAAGCGATTACTTTCGCACCCCGGTCGTGACCGTCTTGTCCCATTTTCGCGATAAGGATACGTGGACGACGCCCTTCATTTTCCAGAAAATCTTCTGCCATCATTTTTACTTCGTCAATTTCTTCAGAGTTCGAGAAATTCGAACTGTATACGCCACTCACCGAACGTATCACCGCCTTATGTCTACCTGATACATTTTCAATCGCGTCTGAAATTTCACCGATTGTTGCGCGTGCACGTGCTGCATTAACGGCACATGTTAAAAGATTACCGTCGCCACTACGTGCGATTTCCGTCAACTCTGCGAGGATAGTCATTACTATCGCTTCGTCTCGGTCTGTTTTCATCTGATTGATGCGATCGATTTGTTTCTGGCGCACCAGCGTATTGTCGATGTCTAAAATATCGATTGGATCTTCAGTATCTAAACGGTATTTATTCACGCCGATAATTGATTCTGCACGTGAGTCGATTTGAGCCTGACGTTTTGCTGCCGCTTCTTCGATTTTCATTTTCGGCAGGCCAGTTTCAATCGCTTTCGCCATGCCGCCGAGTTCTTCGATTTCTGTGATTAATTCCCAAGCTTTATCCATCAACTCATCAGTCAATTTTTCAACGTAGTATGAACCACCCCATGGATCGATCACCTTTGTCATCATCGTCTCTTCTTGCAAGAACAATTGCGTATTCCTCGCAATACGTGCGGAGAAATCTGTCGGCAATGCTATTGCTTCGTCAAGCGCATTTGTATGGAGTGATTGCGTATGCCCCATCGCAGCAGCGTTTGCTTCAATTAATGTTCGCGTTATATTGTTAAACGGATCTTGTTCCGTCAAACTCCAGCCTGACGTTTGCGAATGCGTACGAAGCGCAAGCGACTTCGGATTTTTCGGTTCAAACGTCTGCATCATTTGCGCCCACATTTTCCGCGCCGCACGCATTTTAGCTACTTCCATGAAGTAATTCATGCCAACTGCCCAGAAAAACGATAGTCTAGGCGCGAATGAATCGATATCAATGCCCGCTTTCAAACCTGTCCGTACATATTCAAGGCCATCCGCAAGTGTATAGGCAAGCTCGATATCTGCCGTTGCGCCCGCTTCTTGCATATGATAGCCAGAAATAGAAATTGAGTTAAATTTCGGCATTTTAGTAGACGTATAATCAAAAATATCCGCAATGATTTTCATTGACATTTCAGGAGGGAAAATATACGTATTTCTTACCATATACTCTTTCAAAATATCATTTTGAATTGTACCTGCAAGCTTTTCAGGTGACACACCCTGTTCTTCCGCCGCAACGATATAAAACGCCATAATCGGTAGAACTGCACCATTCATTGTCATAGAAACAGACATCTGATCGAGTGGAATACCGTCAAACAGGATTTTCATATCTTCTACTGAATCAATAGCAACGCCTGCTTTTCCAACATCCCCAGTCACACGTGGATGATCGGAGTCATAGCCGCGGTGAGTCGCTAGATCGAATGCGACAGATAATCCTTTTTGCCCCATTGCCAAATTACGGCGATAAAATGCGTTACTTTCCTCAGCTGTTGAAAATCCGGCATATTGACGGACTGTCCACGGTCTAGAAACGAACATAGTAGGATAGGGACCCCTAGTATTTGGCGCGATACCAGGTAAATCAGTCAAATGATCAAGTTTCTCAGTGTCTTTATCTGTATAAATCGTTTTAACGTCGATACCTTCATTTGTTCTAAAAAGTTTTCCTGACAGGTTTGCTGTTTCTATCGTATTTCCGGCAATCTGCTGCAAGTCTACTTTGTTGAAATCAGGCTTGTTCATTAGTCTGTCCCCCTTTCAATTTATTGTTAATAGCTATCAGTTTTCCAACTTTATCTTGACCCGCGAAAATGAAGCCATTTAACCCAGCATTAAGCCATTTTCCCGACAGTTCTGAATCGTACTTACCTGCTGCATCTATGATAAGTTCATCAGGACGTCCTACCAACAATTGTTCCATTACCGTTTCAGTTAGTGTATCTGTTGCACAGACAATTGCATAATTAGGCTTTTCAACCGCAAGCCATGAAACCGCTTGTTGTGCATTATCAAATGTAGGACTCCATTCAGCACGCATACCGCCTGTCGCTAAAAATCCGCTGACGAAATCAGCACGTGGTTTAAAATCTTTCAACTCTCCGAACGTCAACAATGCAATTCGTGTCGTGCGATTTTTTTGCAGTGCAGCTAATTTTTCGAAAGGTTCTGCCAGACGTCCTTCAATCTGAACGCCTTCCCAATTAGTAAAGTTCGTATCTGTCAATTCAGCGTAAACATTTGTACCAATCAACGGTTGTTTCCCTATCGCAACATCGCTCCTACGTTGCTCAAGCAATTTCCCGAACTGGCCACGGTTAATGAACGCATCATAGCCACCTATAGATTGGATGTCTAAAAAAAGTGTCCATGCTTTATCAACAAGTTCAGACGTTAACGTTTCCATGAAATAAGATCCGCCTGCAGGGTCAATAATTTTATCGGCATGGCTTTCTTCTTTAATAACAAGTTGAATATTACGTGCCATACGAACAGAGCTGCTTGTAGGGCCAGTAATGATATTGTGTGGGTGAACTGTAATGACGTCAGCACCGCCAAGAACCGCGGCAAAGGTTTCGTTGCCAGCACGCAATACGTTGACATACGGATCCAGTTTCGAGTAAGAACGCAACGATGTCGTTGCAATGATTGGAACATAGGGTGCTTCAGCTATCCCATATGCAGAACTAAATGCTTGCCAAAGAACTCGAAACGCACGGAATTTTGAAATTTCCATAAAGAAATGCGTATCAACTGCAAATCGAACAAAAAAGTCATCGGCAAAATCACTAATATTGTCCGCTTGTGATGCTTGATTTGCTGCATCTGCGAGGACTAATGCAAGTTCAGTCACTGCGTCCGCACCTTTGTGATGGGCATCCCACATATCAGCGCTGGCCGTCCGTACGTTTGTGTATCCTGCTGGAATGGTCCAACCGGATACCGAAATTGCGCCGTTAACGGAGGAACGATTCATTTCTGGAACAAGGGAAAACACTTTCAGAAATGAGTTATCGTGCTTCATATTTGTAATGAAAATCGGATATTTCTCTATAAGTCGGGCGATTTCAGCGAGTGAAGACGCGTCCCAGTGAAGTGGTTTTGTACCATCGCAAACAATCGCTTCATTGCCACGTTCAATCGAATTCTTTAATTCAACGATGAACTGTTGTCCATCGGTAGCGTATGGTTGCTGTGCAACGATCCAGCCTGTCTCTTTTTTTGCCGCACGAATTGGCTGTCCACGTTTCGCAAGGCTTTCCTGTGTATATAGTGGTTGAAGGTCAATCCCTTCAATCGTTTTCGTGATAAGCGAATCAAATGGCTTGCCTTTCAATGACTGGACAGCGGCTTCTTTCCATTGTTCGAATCCGAATTTATCGAATGTTGTTGTTTGCATATTATGTATGGTCATATTTTGCGCTTCCCTCCTCAAAATAATCAATCTATTACTAGTTTACCCGACTTGTACATTTGTTGATAGATAAAATAAACCCCAGTGCTATATTTTAAGGCACTGGGGTTTACAATTTTGATTAGTAGATGGATGTATTTTCTGCAGTTACATTTTCAAGAATCGCTTTTACGCGTGCAAGGAATTGACCGCACACGAGACCGTCAAGAACACGGTGATCGAGTGACAGACATAAGTTGACCATATCACGCACACCAATCATGCCACCCGCCATCACAACAGGACGTTTAACGATTGATTCAACTTGCAGTATTGCCGCTTGCGGGTGATTAATGATGCCCATTGACTGAACAGAACCGAAAGAACCGGTATTATTCACAGTGAATGTACCGCCTTGCATTTCGGATGATTTCAGTTTACCTGAACGCACTTTACCCGCAAGTTCCTGAATATCACGGCCAATGCCTTTGATTGTTTTTTCATCAGCATTGTTGATGACAGGAACGTAAAGGGAATCTTCCGTCGCCACTGCAATGGATATATTGATGTCTTTTTTCTGAATGATTTTGTCGCCGGCCCACATCGAGTTCATCATAGGGAATTCTTTCAATGCTTGAGATACTGCTTTCACGAAGAATGCGAAGTAAGTCAGGTTGAAGCCTTCCTTCTTTTTGAAATCATTTTTCAGGGAATCACGGTATTGAACAAGACTCGTAACATCGACTTCAATCATCATCCACGCGTGTGGAGCTTCGTGTTTCGAACGCAGCATATTGCTAGCGATTGCACGTCGCACGCCTGTAACAGGGATTTCGATATCGCCTACTGCAACCGGTACATTGACTTGCTCCGCTGCTTTCGGTGCCGGTACAGATGCTACCTGTTTAACCGGTGCTGAAGCTGCTGTTTCCACGACAGGTGCTTCAGAAGTTACTGCTGCTGTCGGAATGTTGCCACTCTCGATAATAGCGAGCAAATCTTTACGCGTAATGCGCCCTTCTTTCCCTGAACCTTCCACAAGTGACAAATCAATGCCGTTATCTTGTGATAGACGAAGTACTGCAGGAGAATAGCGTCCTGCTGCTGCTCCTTTTTCACGATTCAAAGATGAAGCCGGTTTCCCAGAACCTGCAGCTGGCATTTCGTTTGCAGGTTCTACTTTAGCTGGTACCGCTTCTACTGCAACTTCCGCAGTCCCGCCACCCTCAGTTTCAATCATACAAATGAGCGCTCCAACTTCAAGCGTTTCTCCCTCTTGTGCGATCAATTCCTTAATGACACCTGCGAATAAAGATGGTACTTCAGCTGTTACTTTGTCTGTATTAACTTCTGCAAGCGAATCATATTTGTTAACAGTATCGCCCGGTTTGACAAGCCATTTCTCGATTGTGCCCTCTGTCACACTTTCACCGAGTTGTGGCATTAAAATATTTTCAATAGCCAATTGATTGACCTCCGTCCCGATTAAAATTCTGCTTAAAATTCTGCAAGCTCACGTGCTGCCTTCTCCACTTTGTCCGGATTCACCATGAAGAATTTCTCCATTGTCGGTGCATATGGCATTGCCGGAATATCTGGTCCAGCAAGACGTTTAATTGGCGCATCTAATTCAAACAGGCAGTTTTCAGCAATGATAGCTGCAACTTCTCCCATAATGCTTCCTTCTTTGTTATCTTCAGTAACTAACAGGACTTTCCCTGTTTTTGAAGCTGCTTCAATGATTGCTTCTTGGTCAAGTGGATAGACTGTGCGAAGGTCAAGGATATGTGTAGAAATCCCATCTTCTGCAAGACGTTCCGCAGCTTGCAATGCAAAGTGGACACATAGTCCGTACGTGATGATTGTAATATCATCGCCTTCTCGTTTGACATCCGCTTTGCCGATTGGCAATACGTAGTCGTCTAAAGGCACTTCGCCTTTAATCAAACGATAAGCACGTTTATGTTCAAAGAACAATACTGGATCTTCATCGCGGATTGCCGCTTTGAGAAGTCCTTTTGCATCATACGGCGTTGACGGGATAACGATTTTCAAACCAGGTGTGCTTGCGAACATTGCCTCAACAGATTGTGAGTGATAAAGCGCTCCGTGAATACCTCCTCCGAATGGCGCACGAATAACAATCGGACACGACCAGTCGTTGTTTGAACGGTAACGGATTTTTGCTGCTTCAGAAACTATTTGGTTAACGGCTGGCATGATGAAGTCGGCAAATTGCATTTCAGCAATCGGACGTAAGCCGTACATTGCCGCACCTATTCCAACACCTGCAATTGCAGATTCAGCAAGCGGAGCATCGAGTGCACGGTATTCTCCGAATTGATCGTAAAGACCCGCCGTCGCTTTAAATACGCCGCCTTTACGTCCAACGTCTTCTCCGAGAACGAAAACGCGGTCGTCTCGTTCCATTTCTTCTTTCATTGCAAGTGTGATTGCATCGATATAAGACATAACAGCCATTATTCGTTCCCCCCAACTTCAGCATACACATGGAGCATCGCAGATTCAGGTTCGGCGTACGCAGCGTTTTCCGCATAATCGGTCGCTTCGTTCACTTCTTTCATGATGCGTTCTTCCATTTCTTTTTCTAGTTCTTCCGTTAGTACACCAACTTCTTTTAAATAAACGGCGAACATAGGAATCGGATCCAGTTTTTTCTCATTTGCAAGCTCTTCAGCATCACGGTATTGGCGTTGATCATCGTCTGAAGAGTGAGCCGTCAATCGGTAACAGATGGTCTCTACAAGACTTGGACCTTCTCCACGACGTGCACGATCTGCTGCTTCTTTGACCACTTTATAGACTTCAAGCGGATCCGTTCCATCAACTGTAACACCTGGCATTCCGTAACCGATTGCACGGTCCGAAACGTTAACACAGGCAAGTTGCATTTCAACTGGAACTGAAATTGCATATTTATTATTTTCAACCATGATAACAGTCGGCAGTTTATGGACACCTGCAAAGTTCATGCCTTCGTGGAAATCTCCTTGGTTGGATGAACCTTCACCAAGTGTAACGAAAGTGATGAAATCTTCTTTCTTCATCTTCGCTGCAAGAGCCACACCAACTGCGTGTGGTAATTGCGTCGTAACAGGAGATGAACCTGTCAAGATACGGTTTTTGCGCTGACCGAAGTGACCAGGCATCTGACGACCACCCGAGTTCGGATCTTCAGCTTTTGCAAATGCGGACAGCATCAAATCTTTCGGAGTCATTCCGAAATGCAGAACAACGCCCATATCCCGGTAATAGGGTGCAATCCAGTCTTTATCTTTATCAAGTGCGAAAGCTGCTCCAACTTGTGCTGCTTCCTGCCCCTGACATGAAATAACGAATGGAATCTTTCCGGCACGGTTAAGGAGCCACATACGCTCATCAATACGGCGGGCCATCAACATTGTTTCATAAATTTGTAGTGCATCTTCATGTGTTAAACCAAGTTCCTCATGACGCGTTTTTGCCATTTCTAAAATCCCCCTTCTATTGGTTCGCAGTCTTTTATCTAAGACTAATTGATACTTTTTTCACATATGGATTGCTTTGCCATCGACAGCTAAAGCGGCCTCGCCCATTACTTCAGAAAGCGATGGATGTGGATGAATCGTGCTTGCTACTTCCCACGGCGTCGCATCAAGAACCATAGCAAGCCCCGCTTCTGAGATCAAATCGGTCACGTGTGCACCTATCATATGAACGCCTAGAATATCGTCTGTCTTTTTGTCAGCAATGATTTTTACAAAGCCATCCGAATTGCCATTGACAAGTGCTTTTCCAATTGCCATAAATGGAAATTTTCCGACTTTGACATCATACCCTTGTTCTTTCGCTTGTTTCTCCGTTATGCCAACGCTTGACGCTTCCGGACTAGAGTAAATACAGCGTGAAATCTTCGTATAATCAATCGCTTCGTTTTTCAGACCTGCAATATGTTCAACAGCTGCAATCCCTTCGTGAGAAGCAACATGCGCCAGTTGCAGCCCGCCAATAACATCACCAATTGCATAGATATGATGTTCTTTTGTTTGGAATGTTGGTCTTGTTTTAATAAAGCCATTGACGATTTCAATTTCTGTATTATCAAGGCCAATTCCCTCGACATTAGCTTGACGACCGACAGAAACAAGCATTTTTTCAGCTGTGAACGCCGTCGTTTCGCCATTCATTTCCGCAGAAATTGTGACAGATCCTTCTTTTTTAACGAGGGTTTCTGGGAGTACTTTTGCACTTGTCGCAAACGTGATTCCTTTTTTCGTCAATAATTTCTTCATTTCTTTCGAGATGTCGTCGTCCTCAGTCGGTATGATTCGGTCTGCATACTCGAGAACCGTGACTTCAACACCGAAATCATTGAGCATAGATGCCCATTCGATACCGATGACTCCACCACCAACGATGATAATCGACTTAGGAAGTGCTTCCATAGAAAGTGCCCCATCGGAAGACATGACTTGATTTTCATCAATTTCTAAACCAGGTAATGTACGTGGTCTAGATCCTGTTGCGATAATCAGGTTTTTCAGAATAAGCATTTCATTTTCGTCACCGTTATTCATTTCGACCGAAATTGTACCCGGCATCGGTGAGAAAATTGATGGCCCAAGCATTCTACCTAATCCATCGAATACATCGATTTTCCCTTTTTTCATTAACGCAGTCACGCCAGCATGTAGCTGTTTCACAATACCGTCCTTTCGGGCTTGTACCCGGCTGAAATCCAGTGATACGTCTTTTGTATTAACACCAAAATATGCAGCCTGGTTTTTTGCAGTATCGAATATTTCAGCACTTTTTAATAATGCTTTACTCGGGATACACCCTTTGTGCAAGCATGTGCCGCCTAGTTTCCCTTTTTCAACAAGTGCTGTTTTCAGTCCCAATTGAGCGGCGCGAATCGCAGCGACATAGCCACCCGTTCCGCCCCCTAAAATAACTACATCATATTCCCTCGCCATAATAGATGGCCTCCCTCACAACGACCCGTCAAGACGGGTAGATTTTAGCTATTTCTTCACCAGTTAGAACGCGTAGTGCGCCTTCTGCAAGTGCTTGTAGTTCGTCTTCTCCAGCAAACACAACTATATCCGATATCCAGTCGATCCTGGATGTAATATCCTTCACAAACCCTTTGCCATAAGCGAGACCACCTGTAAGGATAATCGCATCTACTTGGCCGTGAAGGACAGCAGCCGCACTGCCAATTTCCTTAGCAACTTGATAGGCCATTGCCTCGTAAACTAGTTTTGCTTTTTCATCGCCATCTTCAATTCGTTGTTCCACGCGAACAGCGTCGTTCGTCCCGAGATAACCAACGAGACCGCCTTGACCGACTAGTTTTTTCATTACTTCGTGACGGAAGTACTCACCGGAAAAACAGAGTTCGACGAGATCCCCCGCAGGAACAGTTCCCGCACGTTCAGGGCTAAATGGTCCATCTCCGTGAAGTCCATTGTTTACATCAATTACTTTGCCGAATTCGTGCACACCGACAGTTATACCCCCGCCCATATGGGTGACAATCAACCGGAGGGTGTCGTATTTTTTACCGACTTGTTTTGCGTAGCGTCTTGCAACCGCTTTTTGGTTCAGCGCATGGAATATGGATTTTCGATTAATGACCGATAATCCGGAAATCCGCGCAATTGGTGCAAGTTCATCGACGACGACGGGATCGACGATGAAAGCGGGAAGGTTTAGGCTGGATGCGATTTCATGCGCAATAATGCCTCCGAGGTTTGATGCATGTTGACCTGAATAACCTGTTTTCAAGTCTTGAATCATTGCTTCGTTAACAGAATACGTACCACCTTCGATCGGGCGGAGTAGCCCGCCCCGACCGCAAATGGCAGATAATGTAGAAATATTGATGCCTTCTTTTTCAAGTGATTCAAGGATTACCTTTTTACGAAAGCTGTATTGATCGATGATGGAAGGGTACCGTGCAATTTCTTCTGAACTATGCCTCAACGTACTTTCCATCAGTTGACTTTCGCCATCAAAGACACCTATTTTTGTTGATGTAGATCCTGGGTTAATAACTAGGATCCTATGGTGATTCTCACGCACAATAGGTCCTCCTTCCATATCAATGCAACTTCTACTTTTCTAACTGTATAGCTACAGCGATCAGACTTAGCAGACCGCTGTAGCCTATCTTTATCAGCGTCTTGAAAGTACGCTTTTTTCGTTTTGTAAGAAAGTACTTCTTGTATTCGCAACACGTGCAATTCGCTCTTCAGCCATGCGGTCAGCTGCAACATATGTTGGAATATTATCGCGTTTTGAGATAGCGAAAATTTTCCCGATTACGTCATAGATACCTTCGACACGTTTAAGTGCACGTTCACGGTTATAACCATCAAGTTCATCTGCAACATTGATTACGCCGCCTGAGTTGATAACGTAATCGGGTGCATAAACAATTCCCATTTCGTGAATTAAATCGCCGTGACGAGGCTCTTTCAATTGATTGTTAGCAGATCCTGCAATAACTTTTGCTTTCAATTGTGGAATCGTCTCATCATTAATGATTGCACCTAGTGCACATGGTGCGAATATGTCTGCTTCTTGAGAGTAGATTTCATTAATACCAACTGCTGTTGCACCGAACGCATCAACTGCACGCTGAACTGCTTCTTCGTTGATATCAGTGATGATTAGTTTTGCACCTTCTTCGTGCAAGTATTCACAAAGTGCATAAGCAACGTTTCCGACACCTTGTACTGCTACTGTTTTACCCGCTAGCGAGTCGTCGCCAAATGCTTCTTTTGCTGCCGCCTTCATGCCATGATAAATACCATAAGCAGTAACAGGCGAAGGATTGCCGGATGAACCTGATCCAGCAGAAGTACCTGTAACATAATCTGTCTCAAGATTAATTAAATCCATATCCGCTTCAGTTGTTCCCACATCTTCTGCAGTTATATATCGACCGTTCAAACCTTCAATATAACGACCGAAAGCACGGAACATTTCATCGTTTTTGTCTGTTTTTGGATTTCCTATAATAACTGTTTTTCCGCCACCAAGATTCAATCCAGCAGCCGCGTTTTTGTAAGTCATGCCGCGCGCAAGGCGAAGTGCGTCTTCAATTGCTTCTTCTTCACTTGCATACGTCCACATACGTGTTCCACCAAGCGCTGGGCCGAGTGTCGTATCATGGATAGCGATGATCGCTTTTAGCCCTGAAGCTTTATCCTGACAAATAACAAGTTGTTCATAATCCTGATGTTCCATATATTTAAAAATTTCCATTGTAAATTCCTCCTAAGGGTATCGATCATTTTTTTATTTAATTGAAAGAATTGCTAGTGCTAATGAATACAGCTTACTTTCGGCACTATCCGCCCTCGATGTAAGGACAATTGGTGCTTTGGCGCCCTGGATAATCGCACCGACTTTCGCGTTGGCGAAGTACATAAGAGATTTGTAGAGAATATTGCCTGCTTCGATATTCGGAACGACAAGAATATCAGCTTTTCCAGCTGTTTCCCCCGTAATCCCTTTTTGCGCGGCAGCCTTAACTGACACCGCGTTATCAAGTGCAAGTGGCCCGTCAACGATGCAACCGGTGATTTGACCGCGTCTGTTCATGACAACTAATGACGCAGCGTCTGTCGTTGGTATCATCGCTGGATTCACTGTTTCGACAGCGGCCAGCGGAGCGACGATTGGTATAGAGACACCACATGCATGCGCAGTAGCAACTGCATTACGAATGATTTGTGCTTTCGCTTCAAGGTCAGGTGCAATATTCATTGCTGCATCTGTAACGAAAAGTAAGCGGTCATAGCCGGAAACTTCAAATACCGCGACATGCGACAGTATTTTCCCTGTCCGCAAACCGTACTCGCTATTCAACACAGCCTTGAGGATGGTTGACGTTGCTAAGTTCCCTTTCATCAGCACATGTGCCTGTCCAGTTGAAACCGCTTTCACTGAAAGCGTCGCAGCTTGACTATCATCTTCAACGTGGTGAATGCTGATTTTTTCGTTATCTAGTAACCACGGGAAATCTGTTTGAATCAACCCGCTGATATGCCTTTCATCAGCGAAAAGCATGAACGAAGCAATACCCTTTTCACTAGCAATACTAACGGCTTCAAGTACTTCTCGATTTGCAGCTGATGCAACAGCAACTACTGTGCCTTTCTTCGATGCCGCCTGACTGATGAGTGAGTCGAGTTTAACCATTGTCTCTCCTCCTTTGACTAAATGTTGATTAAATGAGGCTGAATTTCTCCAGTTTATAATAAAGTGATCGCAGTGAAATACCAAGCCTATTGGCTGTTAATGATTTGTTACCATTATTTTCACGGAGGGCCGTTTCAAGAATGGTTTTCTCGTATTCATCCATAATTGAAGTAAGGGTGCTTTTATCAGGAAGAATCTGTTCCTCTTCCGTGTTTTCCCTAGATGACAATGATTTAACCACGTCTTTCAAATCAATTACGGCATCTCCCGACTCCATATAGATCATAGCGCGACTAAGTACGTTTTCGAGTTCTCGTACATTTCCTGGCCAATCATATTGCCCCAGCCGCTCCTGCGCTTCATCAGTAATCTTCTCAATATTCATCCCGAATTCCTGATTCAATTTCACTAGCAGGTGTCCAATAATAGATGGAATATCTTTTTTGCGAGAGCGCAGCGGTGCAATTTGAATAGAGAGTCGGTTTAACACATAATAGAGTTCTTCAATAAAAGTTCCCTCATGCATTGCCTTTTCTAAATTTTTCGTAGACGCTGCAATGATACGGACCGACAAATGAACGGGATAAGTGCCCCCACTTTTAAAGATTGTTCCGCTTTTTAAATAGTTAAGCAGTCTCGCTTGAACTACAAGTGGTAAATCAGCAACTTCATCAAGGAATAGCGTTCCCTTTTCAGACGCTTGGAAAAGTCCTGGCATGCTATCATTCCCATTTTGAGAAGCGCCCGATTCTTGTCCGAATAACTCCGCTTCCAATTTAGATGGATGAATCGCCGAACAATTCACACGGACAAACTTATTGAAACGCCGGTCGGAGCTACTATGAATGGCATGTGCAAACAATTCTTTTCCTGTTCCCGCTTCTCCTCGGAGAAGGATCGCGATGTCAGACTTGGCAGCTAGCTTTGCCTGCTCGATTGAAATTTCAATATCAGACGAACCACCAAAGATATCATCGAATGTATAAGTAGATTCAAGCTCCCTAATAATTGTCCGTGCCTGATCAAGTTCTTTCATCAAGTTGCGCATTTCGGTTATGTCATGAATGACACCAACACTTCCCTTCACTTGATGATCTACAATGATTGGTGCCACATTGACAATTACTTCTCGGTTATTTTCGCCAATACGCATATTGACACCACGAACTGGCTTTCTCGACTTGAGTACCCTCATATGGATACTTTCACCTTCGATAATATCTGCATTTGCAGGCTTGCCTATTATTTCATCTTCCGTAAGACCCGTTATCCTAGTGTAAGCTGGATTGACGAGGATCCCATTTCCAATATCGTCAACAACCGAAATGGCATCGTCACTCGAATGAATGATTGCTTCCAGCATTGTTTTTACTTTTTTCAGATCCGTGATTTCCTCCGCTAGCGCAACTACTTCCGTAATATCTTTAAACACTGCAAAAGCGCCAACTATTTTCCCAGTGGAATCGAAGAGTGGATAACGGGAAGTAACTATTTTCAAGCCATTTCCAAGAATCTGTTCCTCATTTAGTTCCGCCCTACCTGAATCGAATACCCTCGGAAGCTCTGTCGTCGGAATTACGTCCATAATCATCCGGCCAACAGCCTCTTCAATCGGGAAACCAATCATCTTAGAGGCACTTTTATTGAAGAAATCAACAGTTCCTTCTTCGTCAATTCCAACCATGCCCTCTTCAATCGAATCAAAGATCATTCGCTGCTTATGCATCTCTGTATGAATGCGCTTAATATATGTATCGTTTTCCTCAAGCAACCTAACAAGGAGATTTGCGACGGAACCAGGTATAAGTACGGTATGGGCAGGCCTCGCTTTTAATAGCTTTGAGAATACAGACTTGTCACCGGTTACATCGAAAATGATATGCAAATCGTCGGTCAGGTAACTTGTCCAATCCATTCCATATGCGATGCCTTGTTTTTTTGCACGAATTATCCCTGGTGCATGCTCATCAGTATCAATGATTGCGTTTACATTCATGAATTCTAAATTTTGGAGAAGGTCCAGTATTATTGATCCGCCTGTCCCTGCCCCGACAATGAGAACATTTTGCAAGGATGTTCATTCTCCTTTTTTGAATCATGCAATCTTTTGCAATTACAATTTAATCATACATGAAAGCGCTGTTCTTGACAATCAAATTTGAGTAGGTAAAATTAGATTTAGTAAGGAGTTGTTGTATATGGCACGTCTAGCAGCATTTATGGTCTTGCTAATCCCCGGCCTTTTTGCGGCCGGCGGTATAAAATTAATGCGAGATTCGATATTTGGCATATTATTTAACCCATTTCCGTTCATTTGGCTTCAATTCGTTGTAGGCTTTTTATTTTTCGCGGGAGGCCTGTGGTTTTTTGCAGGATTTTTATTACGTCGCGATCGACGAAAAGGACGCGTACAAGAACGGTTTAAACAAAAGTAACAGCGTAAGTGGTTACTCTAACTTTGCGACATACCTTCGTAGCTTAGGGCAAATCACTACATTCTATTAGGGTGACTAGCAAAAGGACCAAGACTATGAACAGTCTTGGTCCTTTCGCTTATTTATAGAATCGATTAGGGTAATCCGTTATCCAGCCGTCTATATACGGAGGCGGATTAAGAGTGATTGGTTCTGTTCCAGTCATTCCATAAACTCGAATCTTTTTTCCAGATTGAAGAAGATTCGTTAAATAGGGCTCTTTCAACAATCGTTTGTGAAAATGTAATCCATCTGCACATGAATACTGATTAAGATTAGTCCAATCTACGCTTTTCTTTCCGATAAGAAAGGCTGTTTCCATTCGTTCGCTTTCCCGTTTGACCACTTCAAGCAAGCGATAATCGAATGAGGAAATATGAACATTCTCCATCACAGAAACAATGTCAACAATCATCTTGATCAATTCGGGGCGATCCGAGACAGTTTCTTTCAATTCAACATTGAGTGCTATACGATGCTTTTCGCAAAATGACACCGCTTCTATTAATGTCGGTATGGAGTATCCACAGAATAAACGTCTATATCTTCTTCCCACACGAACCCTCATGAGTTCTATACTTGTCATTGATGAAATCATCTTCCGAGTGCCAGCAAGCCTCGAAAGCCCTGGGTCATGAATGACAAATGGCACTCCATCTTCTGTCAATTGCACATCTAGCTCGATGCCTCCAGCGCCCTGATCGACGGCCTTCTCAAATGCTTTCATTGTATTTTCAAAGCGGATTCCTGATGAGCCCCGATGTGCAAAAACGGTCGGATTAGACATTCAAGACGCCATCGACGATTTCAAAAACGCCTTTTGCCCCACTATGAAGTATGGACAACTTGGATCCAATTTGAATGACTGTACCCGGATACGCTTCTCTCGTCACTTCGATTTGAGCGGGAACTGCTTGCTTAATTTTACGCAGCCCAAGTTGAATTTCTTTATCTAGTTCGATTATAGTATCTCTGTTCGATTCAATCGTTTCCAACATTTTTTCATATGCTTCTGCCTGTGGCCCCTTCAGAAGACTTCCACTATTCCTAAATGGAAGAGCATGTTGCTCAAGCTTTTCGATGATTTCTTGTCGTTCTTTCAAGTTTTTAGCCATTTCTTGAATTTCCATATATATTAATTCCTTGTCAATCCCTTTCGCACTAAGGATTGTCTTGCGTTCGTGGCTGTTCCCCGCAAATGCACATTCAATTTTATAAAGCGCATCAATTTCTCCACCAATAATTTTCCCTTTGTTTTTATCAACAAATACAGATTCTGCGCTAACTTCCGAGCCAAGTAGGTATAAGCCGACATGTACTTCTTTTCCGTACAATTTACAATTATTTGCATGTTTAATGAAAATATTCCCTTGTGCTTCGACAATCGTCAATCCACCGCCGAAAACGCCTCCTTTTATGTAAACATCTCCTTCTGACGACTGAATCTCTTTCGCATTCGTGATACCTTCATTTCCTTCGATGGAAATATCTCCAGTCGCATTTACTGAGAATCCTGCTAGGACTGTTCCGTATACAGCAACTGATCCATCAAATTTTATCGAGCCAGTTTCAGGACCCACATCACCGCTGATAATTAACTGTTTCCCTACACTTATGAGACCGTCAATGCTTTCCAAAGCCCCACCATGTGACGCCTTCAGCACTACTTTGTCCGCTTCTTGTTCATCAGTCACTGACTTCCTGTCAAAGTAAATCTTCGCATCATTCCCCCGTTGTGCAGCAAGATCGTTACCTAAAACATCCTTACCATCAATTCCTTTTTGTGCCAATGCTTTCTCGCCAAGCCAATCACCTTGCTTGATGGGCGTAACGAAATTCATTTCAAAATAATCAGCAGAACCGTCTTCACGGATCATAGGCCTTCTTTCAGGAATTTCTATATATGAGACGACCGCATCTTCACCTTTTTGTGGCTTTTTTCCAACAGCCGCAATAATCGATTCACCCGGTTTAAACGGTTTATCTTGCAACGTTGTTCTGCCGTAAATTACCCCGGCATCATCAAGCATTTTCTCAGCCTGTTTTAGGATTGATTGTTTATTTTCTTCAAATTCCTTGGTTGATACGTTTATGTATAATTGAGCGATCATTTTATCAGTAGCAATAGCTACTTCTATAGCTGGTATCCAATTGCCTATTATATGCTCTGCATCTAGTTCTGTAAGTGCTTTCTTTAAAACTGGAAAAGAAATGATTTTTAATCGTGGATGTTCGCATGTTATTGCATCGAACGATTTTAGTGGAAAACCATTCTTCTTGCTGCGCAATATCACTTTTTCCTCGTGTACTAAAAGATCGAAAAACTCATTTTGAACTAACACTGACGCTTCACCCTTTCTCTATTACCCATTATATAGCATCCTCAACCAATTTGTCAGATTAATTAATCTCCAGTTTAAAAAAGCCTATCACACGAAAATAGATTCGAAGAGTAGGCGTAGCGATTATCATAACTAGGTATTTTTCAATCAGCTAGCCATATGCTCAAGTTGAATTGTATAAGCTTTCTCATTCTATTACTAACAACGCTATATTAATTTATGAATGCAGGTGCATCGTCTTTTCTAGCTTCAGTTTATCACTCGAGTCAGCAAATAGGAACCCACAGATTGGATGATTTCCCGATATTGCGACTGTTCAGGAAGCTTCACCCATAAGTATCGAAAACCGAGCACTGCCGTCAGTACAGCATCATACATGTCTATAAACACAAAAAATCGACCTGTCCGCATTTACGACGATAGGTCAATTTTTCATTTCGCAGAAATATGTGCCGCACTACGGGCGTATGCGGTGGGATAATTTGTTGCTTGGGTTCCGCACTATTTATCGGAATGATGACCGGACTTTATTACTATAAAGATGCCTATTCACCGTTGTATCCAACATGAAAACCCTTTCATATCAAAAGAACATAATCCTTTTCCAGCAGCATAATGACCAACCTTTCTGGTGCTCTTTAATCTCTTTAGGAGAATATCCTCTTTATATAGAAGATCTTCCTTTGAATTAGCCTTAGCGTGGTTCTTCTTTATCCTGTCTTTCGTTACTTAGCTCATCTTGTGTAATGCAAAATAACAGTACATACCTACATTTAAATTACCAGAGTAGCGAATTGTTTGAGTACCTGGTACCCGATACTTATATAAGCCTTGTAATTCATACATCTAGTCAGAATTTTAGATATTTGGATTTTATCTCTTCCCATTTTCATTATTTACATAATTTAGCACAAACTGTCTGTTCATCTCGCTTTGAGGTAACAACCCTAAATGTTGATATTCAAAAACCATTTGTCGCTGCGTTGGAGATATAACCGAATTTATTACGTCTTCATAATCATAATTAATTTTTATCTTTCCAGGATACTTCAATATTAGTGTTAAATTCGTCCAAGGCTCTTGATCATTATCAATAAATATTTGTCTTAAATCATGAAATTTAGTTTGTAATTCTACTAACAAGCTATCATAGGTTTTTTCACTTACATTATATTTTGCAGGAATATCATGAGAATATATAAAATCTTCATTCTCGTAAGTATTGAAATAAAAGAACACTTCTCTAGAACCATCCAAAATTTCAGCATATAAGTAAATCTCATACCAATTACCATCAGGTATCATACCAAGGATACCCTCTGCTATCACGGGGTACATCTGATTCATCTGTTGTTCCATAAGTTTACTAACCCCCATTCTGATTTTGGACTGTTACCTTTTTTACCCTACCATCATCAATTGAATACTCGACTATAAAATTATCTGGTCTAGCGGAACTACCAGTGTATTGAGGTTTTATTTTTACTTTCGCGCTACCTCCTTCTTTACCTAGAGCTGATGCCCACTCTTGTTCCATCTGATGCCATTTCCCACCTGCTTCATTTATTTGGGAATTCATAGGCACCAAATTATCAATATCTCCGGTACCTTTAAATTGACTACCAATTAAATGAACGCCATCATCTCTCTCTGGATAATTACCTCGGATTCGGTCTGTTTCCCCCACATTACTTTGAGCATAACGATTTCTCGTTCCTTTGCCAAGTTGTAATTCAGCATCGACACTATCAATACGACCAAATTCATTTGTTTCATAAGTGTATCCTTCTGTTGTTTCGTACTTTACATTCGTTTCTAATACCTTTCTATTACCAACTTTACCTATGTGCGCTCCATAAGGGACTTCAATTCTACTACCTTTAGCCGCACCTATACTCGGGATCTCTGTTTTTGCTGGTGGCATGTTGAATGTAAGTGCATTTGGCGTACCCAATTGGTAAGGAGTGTTAGATAACAGATCTAGTTGATTTTGAGTTTTACCTAGTGGACTATTGAGGACATCCTGGTAAGTTGGCGAATAGACGGACTCCATCTTCTCTGTACTTACCACATTTCTTACTTGATATAAATCATTTCCTCTCACGGCGAATTTCCCACCCGTACTTGCCCAGCCTACAAAGGGAATCATCGCTCCAAAAGAAAGTGCTGCATTTAATTCATCCCCTCTCGCCGTATAGATAACACCGTTTATACCATCCGCTATTTCTCCAAATCCTGGTATAAGTCCTGCAATATCTAATCCAGTCTGGAAGTGATCTAGACCACTACTATCCTTCGTTTTGTCGACTTTAACGGTCTCTTCTTCCTTATATTCAACTGGTATAGATATTAGCTCCGAACCCTTTCAAAACGCTTCTGATAGTAGATACACGTTCTATGACATTGAGCTGAGTTAGTTTAACAATGGAACGTCTAATAGTAGATACCGACTTCTCCAATACCTTAGAGATAGTCTCATGCTTCAAATGAGCAGCTCCATGCTTGACTGAGTATCTGCTTATCATATCCAATACTGCCCGATCAGTTTTGTTAAGTAGATTCCAATTAGCAGTGATATGTTGATTAGATGCGTTGTCCATTTCATATTTCCCCTTAAAGTGTGCGTAATTTGATAGATAGATTGTCATAATAAAAAGCCTCCATTTTTTTGGAAGCTCTCGCCTGTTTGTAGGCATAGTTAAATAAGCTTGTTGTATCATATTTTTTTGATAGAATAGCAGTAATAACCTTTGAGAGCTTTTTTAGTTTTCAATTGGTTTCAGTTGTGAGAGACTGATAAGTTTTACACGAGCTTAGGGTGGGCTAACACCTATAGGCTCTTTTTTATGTTCATTTTTAAATATCGAGATTTTGCAACGGTGAATGCTTCCTATACTTTTGCATAATTTCCTTATCCGCAAAATCGAGATTAATTTGGGAAGTTATTTCTAGACTGACATGTCCAAGCAAACGGGAAAGGGTCGCTAGGTCGCCACCGTTCATGAGATAGCGTTTAGCAAATCTATTCCTAAGAAGGTGCGTTGTTACCTGTAAACCCACATCCTTACTTCTCAATCTGAATGAACGCTCAACCCCTTCAAGTTTGTGTCTGTTTCCATGTAGGGTTGGAAATACAAAATCAGTATCAGAATAACGATCCTTGTAATCTATCTAAGATTTTAGATGTCTACTAGTCTTATCTGAGAAATAGACAAAGCGTTGCTTGTTATTTTTTGTTTCTCTGAGTAAAATGGCGTTTGCTCGTAAATCAATATCTGTAGGAACAATTGCAAGTAGCTCAGATATTCGGCATCCAGTGTCAAAAATCAACCTAGCAATAATCCAGTCCCTATATTGGTCAAACTTGGTAACATCAAATGAACGGAAGAACTGTTTCAACTCGTTATCTTCAAGCATAATTTTCGCTTTACGCTCTGGTTTCACATTCTGAACCGTCTTCATTGGATTCTTCCTAACAACCTTTTCTTTGTGCAGATGGCTATAAAACGCTTTTATATTCCGTGTATAGTTCGCAATGGTTGTCTGTGTGACAGGTTTCCCAAAGTCTTGCCTACGTTCGGGATAATTGACAGGCTTTAATGCTGCTGTCTCTTCATACTTTCCTCGTTCCGATAAACTTCTCATGTATGCTCGCAAATGTTCCGCAGTCACTTCCTTATGTGACAAAACTTTAAATGTGTCATCCATATACCTAGCAAATAGTTTTAACGTCTGTTCAAATGACTTCATTGTTTTTGGAGAAAGCCCCTTTGCAGCACAATCCAGCATGTATCTATCTATTTCAATATCAAAATCAGACACAAAAAAACGCCTCCTCATACGGATTAATTTCCGTAAAGAATGCGTTTTTATATCCCCTTTGCCTATTTAACTTAATAGCTTCATACCCATAGTTTGTCGGTGATAGTTCTGCAACTTTCACCACACCCACAAGTTAAAACGCTTTTATATCAACAATCAGCTCGCCATATGCTCAAGACGAATTTTATCAGCGATCATTGCGATGAATTCTGAATTCGTGGGTTTGCTTTTCAAATGGTGCACAGTGTAGCCGAACATTTTAGAAATAACATCGTAATTGCCACGGTTCCATGCGACTTCGATTGCATGACGAATTGCACGCTCGACACGAGAAGCTGTCGTATTGTATTTTTTTGCGATTTCTGGGTAAAGTACTTTCGTCACCGAACCAAGCAAATCGACGTCCGTGTAAACCATTTGAATCGCTTCACGAATGAACGCATAACCTTTAATATGAGCAGGTACACCAATCTCTTTAATAATTGCAGTAATTGTAGTATCCAGCACTTTTTGGCTTACTGTTCCTGGCGCATACTCTCCGCTAGCTTGTGCTATCGGTACTATCGGTTTCCTCGTTCCTGCGACCTGGAATATCTGGTTTGCAAGTCGGTCGAATTCAAACGGTTTAAGCATGAAATAGGAAGCCCCTAGACTCGCAGCTTGTGTCATTACATCTTCCTGTCCAAATGCTGTCAACATAATTATATGCACATCGGCAGTTTGTGCATTTCCACTTAACGTTTCCAAAACCGCAATTCCATCAAGATGTGGCATTATGATATCAAGTAATAAGACATCCGGCTTTTTTTCTTCCAACATCGACAGACATACTTTCCCGTTATGCGCCGTCCAGATGACCTCGATTTCAGGATGCCTTTCAAAATATGTCATCATAGTCCTCACAAGTTCCTTGTTATCGTCAGCAATCGCGACTTTCAGTTTATCCATTTCCCATTTCCCCCTTGTACGTTTATGACGACTTCTTTCCCTAAACATTAGCAACAATCTCTTAACTACACAAGGGAAATTTCGACGAATAGTGGAGTAACCCTCTTTTATTTAGTAAAAATGAAACTTCTGACATATGGTTTCCCTAAACTTCGACTAATTCCATTCATTTCTCAACGTTTGTCGAATCGTTCTCAATAAGTTTAACACGACATGACAAAAGGGCCAACTCATTGTACGAGTTGGCCCTTTTTTACAGATACGAAAGTATAAGTTTTCAACAGGGAATAATGTCTAGCTCCAGCACCTAGGAGCTCGGGTCATAAGCCAGCCCGGCTATGTGGCAAAGAACGCCACGTCGACGGTCCGTCTTATGCCTGTCGCTCCTGACCAAGGCGCTTCCGCTTTTCTTATTAATTTTCCCCGCTACGCATTTTTTCCAAAAATAGGGCTGCACCTTTTTTGGGATTATCGACAAACATATGCGTTACTGCGCCTGCAAATTGTCCATTTTGGATAACTGGACTTCCGCTCATTCCTTGCAAAATCCCGCCGGTTGCTTCGAGCAACTTGGGATCAGTTAAAACAAAATGGAACTGGTCTTGTTCTACTTCCGTAATTCGAATGGAAAATGATTCAACTTCCGTCCCTTTAATCGTTGTGTAAATTTCAGCAGCGCCTACTTTTACTTCTGCTGGCTGCATAATCGTTAGAGGTTCGGCTAACACTTGTTTATAATCACTGTTCCACGATCCGAAAATACCATACAGTCCATTTATTCGAATCGTCCCTAAAAAATCATCGTCATCGACAATCGTTGAAATTTTATAACCTGGAATTCCGGGTACACTTTTCTTAATTTGATCGATTTCTGACAGATAAATTGCTCCTGTTTTAAACGAAGGTGGTGATTTCAGTGCGCTGTCAATAATCTGATGACCGAGTGCACCGTATGTCCCTTTGTCCGGATCGACATACGTCAAAGTACCTGTCCCTTCTGTTCGATCTTTCAGGAATGGAAGGAGACGTTTCATCGCTTCGCCATCTGCGAGGATCTGACTATTTTCCCCGTTTCGGATGACGTGCAATACGATTTCTTTCTTGTCACGCATTGACGATGAAACTTTTTCGTACTCATAAAGGGTGCTGACTGCTACACCGTCTAATTGTCCGATTAGATCACCTGCCTTTAACCAGTTATCCTTACTGATCATGACATCATTTGTGATGTAGACCCCAGACAAATCCATCTTAATACCAATCGACTGTCCCATTGGTATCAGCGTTCCGTCTTTTGCAAATGCTGCATTTGTTGCGAATGGCATGACAAGTAAAAGCACAGAAAACGAAACGGCCAACTTAAACTGTCTACTCCATCCCATATTCCACCTCCCTTAATAAGATACTGTTGGTATGTCCGTTCAGGGGAATGTTATGAAAGGGTAAATAAAGCAATAGAGGAACGTACATAAATATCAGCATTTAGTGATCGACGAGTAAAAAAATAAAAAAACGTGCATAATACAGTATGCACGTTAAGTCATTATCTAAACGATTTCTTACGTTCTGCAGCCAAGGTCAACAACTCTTCCGCATGTTTTAATGTTAATGGCGTAGTTTCAGCTCCAGACAACATCCTTGACAATTCTTCAGTCCTATCTGATTCAATGACATCACGAATTTCCGTCATTGTCCTATCACTTATTACATTTTTTTTAATGAGGTAATGGTGATCGGCCATTGCGGCAACTTGCGGTAAATGAGAAATACAAAGCACTTGGGAATTCGTTGCTATAATAGCTATTTTTTCCGCAATTGCTTGTGCAACTCTTCCGCTCACACCCGTATCCACTTCGTCAAAAATAAGTGAAGTAACACCTTGATGTTTAGAGAATATTGTCTTTATCGCTAACATTATGCGGGAAATTTCACCGCCCGAAGCTACTTTTACAAGTGGTTTCAACGGTTCCCCAACGTTCGTCGAGATCAAGAAGTTCACATCATCATATCCGTTTGAATCGAAAGTACCCGCAGCTTTTCGAGTAATATCCACTTTAAATGATGCTTTACCCATATGAAGTTGCTCCAGCTGTTCCATAATTGCATCTTCTAATTGAATAGACGACTTTTGGCGAATAATTGATAACTCTTCTGCTTCGATTTCTAAGTCCTGAAGTAGTTGCGCAAGTTTTTCCTGCTCAGCAAAAAGACGTTCGTCCCTGCTTACTAAGTTTTCAAGTTCCTCTGTGATTTTATCACGATGCATAAGAATGTCTTCAATTGTTTTGCCGTACTTCCTTTTCAAGGAAATGTGGAGGGCTAGGCGCTCTTCAACTACTTCGAGTCTTGCAGGATCAAATTCCATATCATCAAGTATACTTTTGAGGTCGTGTGCAGTATCTTGCAAGGTATAAAAACTAGTTGCAATCGTTTCAGCGTGCAATTTCAAGGTTTTATCGACCGAAGCTGCATCCTCCATATCACTCATCGCGGAACCTACCCAGTCAAGCGCATGTGTATCCCCACTGATCGACACATATGCAGTATTCAATCGCTCAAATAATCGATTGAAGTTTTGAAGTTTCTGTTTTTCTGCTTCGAGTTGGTCCTCTTCACCAATGACAAGGGCGGCCGCATTTATTTCTTTCAGCTGGAATGAATACAAATCAATACGTTGTGCAACTTGCTGCTCATTATCATCTGCCTTTTCAAGCTTCCGTTTCAATTTCCGGTAACTCTCAAACAGCTCGGAATAATTTTCAGTAGCATGTACCAGTTTCTCACCCGCAAAATGATCGAGTAAATGAATATGACTTCTTTCATGCATTAATTCCTGGTTCTCATGTTGACCATGAATGTCAATCAACTGAGAACCAATTTCTCTCAAGATCGCAATTGTCACGAGCTTCCCATTGACACGGCAAACCGTTTTACCATTCGAATTCAAATCGCGTCGCAAAATAACGACGCCGTCTTGTGCATCAATGCCGAATTCAGCTAATTGAGCAATAATCGGATGCGCTTCTTCTTCAATAGTGAAAAGCCCTTCTAGTTCAGCTTTTGTTGCCCCATGACGGATAAATTCCTGTGATCCTCTTCCACCCGCCAGCAGTTGGACAGCATCGATAATAATAGATTTTCCCGCGCCAGTTTCTCCAGTTAATACGGTTAGGCCTTCGTCAAATGTTATTTCAAGGTTTTCAATGATTGCAAAGTTTTTTATGGAGATTTCACGTAACAATTGCTTTCACCTCTTTCAGAGCATCGCCAACAGTTTTTCTTTCACTATTACTGTCAGTGATTCATCGCGACAAATAATCAGACTCGTATCATCGCCACAAATCGTTCCAAGAATTTCATCCCATCCGAGATGATCCATTAAAGAACCGACAGCTTGTGCATTTCCAGGAAGCGTTTTCAAAACAATAAAATGACCTGCTGCATCAATACTGACAAAGGCATCAGTTAGCATACGGTGAAGTTTTTGTTCTGTGTTGTACTTATGTACGGGTGGTAGGCTGTATTTATAACTACCATCAGACAAAGGAACCTTAATGAGATGCATTTCTTTTATATCGCGCGAAACGGTGGCTTGCGTCACATCTACACCCGCTTCTTTTAAGCTATCTACGAGTTGGTCTTGTGTTTCTATTTCAAAATTCGAGATAATATCCCGAATACGAATTTGCCTATGACCTTTATTCATACCAATCACTCCCATACCATAATAATATCTTACTTCATACTCTACCACCCATTATTTCATCCAACAAGAATAGCACGCAAATTAATGCGTGCTATTGCAGTTCCTTGTACGCTTCTTCGACAAGGTTGTCGAATGAAACATCGTCAAATAATGTCAAAGCATTTTCTTCAGAAGTGAGGTGGAATAGAAACTCAATATTCCCTTCCCCGCCCGTAACGGGAGAATATGAAATTCCGCGAAGACTGAAACCTTCTTTTATGGATGCATCAGCGATTTTTCGTAAAACTTCAAGGTGAATAGACTTTTCTCTTACAACACCTTTTTTCCCTACTTTTCCTTTTCCAGCCTCAAATTGCGGCTTTACAAGGACCATGACATCGCCGCTGTCCGCAATAATGCGTTTTAAAGCAGGTAGGATAAGCGTCAATGAGATAAAGGAAACATCGATTGTTGCAAATTGCGGTATACCTTCGGTGAATATTTCTGGCGTCGCGTGTCTAAAGTTTGTTCTTTCCATTACTGTTACGCGTGGATCCTGACGTATTTTCCATGCCAGCTGATTGTACCCAACATCAAGTGCGTAGCAATGAGACGCGCCATTTTGAAGTGCACAATCTGTGAAACCACCCGTCGATGAACCGATATCCAGCACAATTTTGCCATTAACGTCAGCATCAAACTGCTCAAGAGCTTTTTCAAGCTTCAAGCCACCCCGACTGACATATTTCAGTTTCGACCCTTTGACCACAAGTGGTGCATCTGCAAAAATTTTTTCACCTGGTTTATCTAGCCTTGTTTCAGCAGTAAAGATGATCCCCGCCATAATGGAGCGCTTTGCTTGTTCCCTTGTTTCAAAGAAACCACGCGCGACCAGGAGAACATCTACCCGCTCTTTCGGTATACGATTTGTCATACTTGTTCCCTTTCCACTACTTG
This sequence comes from Sporosarcina sp. E16_8, assembly GCF_017347095.1. Classification (GTDB taxonomy): domain Bacteria; phylum Bacillota; class Bacilli; order Bacillales_A; family Planococcaceae; genus Sporosarcina. The sequence continues at coordinate 88,592 of NZ_JADPRZ010000003.1, forward strand.
CATTTTAATAAATGATTCCATACTCTCAACTAGATGACCTGCAGTCATACCAATTTCTGCAAGCAGCTCATCAACATTTCCATGTTCAATGAAATGATCTGGAATGCCCATCCGTCTAATCGGCACAGTAGTCTGAATTGTATCATGTGCATACTCAAGGACAGCACTTCCGAAACCACCGGCGAGAACTGCCTCTTCAACTGTAATAATCGGCATTCCAGTTGCGAAAATCATGTCTAACATTGCAGTATCAAGTGGTTTGATGAATCTTGCATTGACAACTTTCACTTGAATCCCTTTAGTAAATAATAGGTTTGCGGCTTCTAGCGCCATCGGGATTGTCGTTCCGAACGTCAAAATGACACCATCATGACCTTCACGTAGTACTTCCCATGAACCGATTGGGATTGGACGCAATGTTTCATCCATAGGTACACCGAGCCCATTTCCTCTCGGATAACGCATCACTATTGGGCCTTCATCATAATCTATCGCCGTTTTCACCATATGCTGACCTTCATTTTCATCTTTCGGCATCATAATAACCATATTCGGCATATGCCTTAAGAATGCAATATCGAAGACACCTTGATGCGTCTCACCGTCTGCCCCTACTAGGCCAGCGCGGTCAATACCGATAAAGACATTTAAGTTTTGTCTGGAAACATCATGAAGCATCTGGTCGTAAGCCCGTTGCATAAATGTCGAATAGATTGCCAAGAACGGTTTCATCCCTTGCGTCGCAAGACCTGCTGCCATCGTCGTTGCATGTTGCTCAGCAATACCGACATCAAAGAAACGATCGGGGAATTCTGCCGCAAATGATTCCAGTTTCGAACCGACAGGCATTGCCGGCGTTATTGCGACGATGCGTCTATCATCACGTGCAATTTTTTGAACCGTGTCTGCGACAAGACCACTCCACGATGGTGCTACAGAGGAAGACTTGACGAAATCACCTGTCTCGATTTTATAAGGTCCTGTGCCATGCCATGTACCGATTTTATCGTCTTCAGCAGGGCTATATCCCTTGCCTTTTTTCGTAATAACGTGAAGCAGGACAGGCCCATCCATTTTCTTCGCGTATTGTATATTACGTTCAAGATCATTGAAATCATGACCATCAATTGGCCCAAGGTATGTGAAGCCTAGTTCTTCAAAAAAGACACCCGAAACGAGAAGATATTTCAAACTGTCTTTCACGCGCTCCGCAGCAGCAGCAAGTTTACCGCCAACCGCCGGAATTTTCTTTAAAATATATTCAAGTTCATCTTTTGCACTATTATATTTACCGGCAGTTCTTAACTTTCCAAGGATTGCATGAAGCGCACCGACATTTGGAGCGATTGACATTTCATTGTCATTCAAAATGACAATCATGTTCGTTTTTGCATGACCGATATGATTAAGTGCTTCAAGTGCCATACCACCTGTTAGAGCACCGTCTCCGATGACTGGTATTACATAGTTCGTATCACCCTTGATGTCCCGTGCAGCCGCCATTCCCATAGCCGCAGAAAGGGAGGTAGAACTGTGGCCTGTTTCCCATACATCATGATCGCTCTCAATCCGTTTCGGAAATCCACATAAACCCTTAAATTGCCTAAGCGTATCGAAATCACCTGCACGTCCTGTTAGTATTTTATGGACATATGCCTGATGGCCAACGTCCCATATTATTTTATCAGCAGGACTTTCAAATTGCCGATGCAAAGCAATTGTCAATTCAACTACTCCAAGATTAGGCCCTATATGGCCACCAGTAACAGATAACTTCCCAATAAGAAATTTCCGTATTTCTTCTGCTAATTCCACCATCTGTTCCCTATCAAGTTTTTTAATAAAAGATGGATTAGTAATTTCTGTGAGTTCCATCATTATCACACACCTTCACATATTAATTGCCACGGATAATACTGAACTGCCTACATTATATCAATAAGGACGACCAGCACAACAATTTGGTTCGTTTTATGACTTTCGTTCGACGATGTAATCCGCGAATAACCCGAGAAGCGAATGCTCACTTTCCAAAAAAGCAAGAGAATCTCTTGCGGATTGGTGATGCGCTGCTAGACGTGCCATTGCACCCTTTAGACCAAGCAGTGATGGGTACGTGGACTTCTCACTTAACGCATCGCTCCCTGCAGTCTTTCCAAGTTCTTCAGTCGTAGACGTTATATCTAGAATATCGTCCTGTATTTGAAATGCCAGCCCGATATGGTAAGAATATTCCTTCAACTTTGCAGCCTTATCTTCATTTACACCTGCTAGTATTGCACCGGCACTGATACAAAATGACAAGAGAGCTCCTGTTTTATTAACATGTATCGTTTCGAGTTCTGGTAACGACAACTTTTGCGTCTCGCCTTCAATATCAAGCATTTGTCCGCCGACCATCCCGGTTGCACCAGAAGCGTCCGATAGCAAACGGATGATCCGAAGAGTATCTTGTGCGGATGTATCTGATAAATGTGTTAAACTCCCGAATGCCAGCGTCTGTAGTGCATCACCTGCCAGTACAGCAACCCCTTCCCCATAAACAATATGGTTCGTCGGTTTACCGCGCCTAAAATCATCATCATCCATACATGGCAAATCATCGTGGATGAGGGAATACGTATGCAGCAATTCTGCAACACAAGCTACCGTCAAGGCATCTTCTGATTCCACGCCAAGATCTTCGAGCGTTGCTAAAACGAGGAGTGGCCGGATCCTTTTCCCGCCGGCATTGATTGAATAGGACATCGAGGATTTCAATGTTTCAGATACAGTCGTGGCCGCAAGCAAGCTATTCAATTTGGCATCGATAATAGGTAGTTTTTTTGTGATAAATCGTTGTAATTCCTTATGCATTCGATTCGGAACCTTTTGCTGGATCAAACTCTGCCTTATTGCCATCTTTGTCAATAATGGAAATAAGCTGTTTTTCAGCATCCTGTAATTTCCCGTGGCAATAAGCGGATAGTTCCATCCCTTTTTTGTAAAGTGTGATTGCATCCTCAAGTGGTACGTCCCCTGTTTCAAGCTTTTGGACGACTTCCTCTAAGCTAAGCATCGCTTCTTCAAAGCGGATTGGCTCTTTTCCCAATTAAATTTCCTCCCCTTCATGCAATGTGATCTTTTGGACCGTTGCTTCTGCGGTTCCATCTTGCAAACGTATTTGAATGTTTCCACCAACCTCTAGTGATTTGGCAGAATTAGCAACTTCGTTGTTCTGATAAACAATCGAATACCCGCGCTCCATAATAGTAAGTGGGTTAAGTGCCTTCAGCATACGAACAGATGCGTGGAAACGATCACTTTGTATGCGGACATCTTGATGAACTCCCCTAGTCAAACGTTCCGAGAGTACCGCTATATTCCTGTGCCCTTCTTTGATTCGCTGTTCAGGCGAGAAAGAGGACAGCATGCTGCTTAATCTTTGGTACTGGGATAGTCGATAGCCAGTAATATCTTGCCCACCTCGTAAGAGCCTACCTTCAAACCCAACCAATCTATCAATGAACGGACGATAAAGGCGCTCTGGAAATTGAAGTGGATAGGATGTTTGTAAGCTTGTTAGATGTTTACGTTCATTTTTTATCTGATTGGAAAGTGAATTATAAATTGCACGTTTACGATCCAATAGTCTTTCAAACAATTCGTCCCGAGCTGGAACTGCCATTTCAGCAGCAGCTGTCGGCGTAGGAGCCCTTCTGTCCGAGACAAAATCTGCAATTGTCGTGTCGGTTTCATGCCCGACAGCGCTGATAACCGGAATTCGGCAGGAAAAAATTGCTCGTGCTACCGACTCTTCATTGAACGCCCACAAGTCTTCTATGGAGCCCCCACCGCGTCCTACGATGAGAACATCGATGGAGCCATATGTATCAGCCTGTTCGATCGATTTGACAATGGAAGGTACGGCTTGCGGTCCCTGTACAATCGCGGGAAACAAAATGATTTCTGCAAGTGGGTAACGTCTTTCAATTGTTGAACAGATATCTTGAATTGCGGCACCTGATTGCGCCGTGACTACACCGATTTTAGTCGGAAACGAAGGCAGCGGTCTTTTAAAGCGTGCATCGAATAATCCTTCTTTCCCTAGACTTTCTTTCAATTGTTCAAATGCGAGATAAAGCGCACCGATACCATCAGGTTGCATTGATTGGACATATAATTGATAGTTTCCGCTCGTTTCAAAAACTGTTACATCGCCTGTAATCAGCACATTCATGCCATTTTCAGGCTTAAATTTGAGACTTGATGCGCTAGAACGGAACATCGCTGACTGGATCCTGCTTTTTTCATCTTTCAAGGTGAAATAAATATGTCCGCTTGGATGACTTTTAACGTTCGACAGTTCCCCTTTGACAAATACATTGCGCAAATGGGGATCTGCATCGAACTTCCGTTTAATATATTTCGTTAATGCTTGTACAGATAAGTGTGGGTGTCCGGCCAACAGTCCCGCCTCCCGTTTCTTGACGTATAGAAACGCTGTCTTTCCAATGAAAAACAGCGTCCGTCCGGTTTTTTATAGTTGTTGTGAACATCTTCCCTCTGCAGAAGCTTGTTCTGCACTATGAAGTGTATTTTTCAATAACATCGTAATCGTCATCGGACCTACCCCACCTGGAACCGGTGTAATAGCTGAAGCTTTCGTTTTTGCCGATTCGAAATCGACGTCCCCACATAATTTTCCATTCTCATCACGGTTCATGCCGACATCTATGACGACAGCACCTTCTTTAATATGCTCATCTGTAATGAACTTTGTCTTGCCTATTGCCACAATTAGAATATCAGCCTGTTTCGTAAATGAGGCTAAATCCTTCGTTTTAGAATGGCAGTATGTGACTGTGGCATCGCGCTGCAAAAGCAGTTGGCCCATCGGTTTTCCGACAATGTTACTGCGTCCAACGATAACAGCATGCTTACCGCTTATTTCAGTACCTGTTCGTTCGAGAAGTTTGATGATACCGTATGGCGTGCATGATAAAAATGCTTTTTGACCAATGATCATTTTCCCAACATTTACAGGATGGAAACCATCTACGTCTTTTGTCGGATCAATCGCACTGATGACAAGGTTTTCGTCGATATGCCCAGGTAACGGAAGCTGAACCAGAATACCATGAATTGAATCATCATTATTCAACCGTGTAACATGATCGAGTAACTCCTTTTCTGATACCGTGACTGGAAGTTCAATCAGTTCAGATTTCATGCCCACTTCTGAACTTGATTTCTGTTTGTTCCTTACATATGTACGGGAAGCCTGATTTTCACCTACAAGGACGACTGCAAGGCCCGGCTGACAACCGCGCTCTTTCAAAGCAGTTACTCTATCTTTAATTCCGTCTCTGATTTCTTGTCCGATTGCTTTTCCATCAATCAGTTTTCCAGTCATCCTGATACCCCCAAAATGATTTTAATTATTTTTCTTCGAATTTCGATAGTACACCGTTCACAAAACGGCCTGATTTTTCATCGCCGAATGTTTTACTTAGCTCGATTGCCTCATTCAAGACCACTCTGTGTGGTACTTCTTCATTAAAGAGCAATTCATAAACTGCAATTCTCAAAACGGTCCGTTCAATTTTCGGAAGACGATCTAATGACCAGTGTTCCAGCTTTCCTGTGAGGACCTCATCGATTGCTTCTTTATTTTGCACAGTTCCCCGTACGAGCTGTTCGTAGAAGCGGTTCGCTGGTTCTTCAACAATGTAGTTAATTGCTTCATCTACACTCAATTCTGTATTATCAAGTTGAAAAAGGGTTTGTACTGCTTTTTCACGTGCTTCTCTTCGCTTCATCTTCTTATTCTCCTCCACTACCGTATCTCTAGGGCATTATCATAGCATAAACAGGTTGCCGGATACAGTAAGACAAGTTGAAAAGCATCATCCGGCTGGACGATGCTTTTCAGATCATACCGTTTCCGTTCCAGCCTCGAACTGGATCCCTGTAATATGGACATTGACTTCTTTCGTTTCAAGGGAAGTCATGTGGAAAATTGCATGACGAATTTGCTTTTGGATATCCACGGCAATGGCAGGTACAGAATAGCCGTATTCGACAACGCAATATACGTCAATCGTCAAGCCCTCTTCAGACCATTCCGTTTTGACCCCTTTACCATGGTTCACTTTACCGAACTTTTCCGCAACTCCTGTGGCAAAGTTTCCTCTAGTATTCGCGACGCCTTTTATTTCCGTCGTCGCAATTCCGATAATCACTTCAAGAACCTCGGGAGCAAGCTGGACACGTCCGAGCTCACCATCCCCCGCCGGAGCCATCCCGACGTATGTTGGAATTGTTTTGTCAGTCATTCCAAGTCCCCTCCCTTTCAGTTCATAATCGTGTATCTTTCAAGAAACTTCGTATCGAAATCTCCTGATTTGAAGACTTCATTGTCCATAAGCTTCAAGTGGAACGGGATAGTTGTTTCGACACCCTCGATGATAAATTCATCGAGCGCACGTTTCATCCTAGCTACCGCTTCTTCCCTTGTATCTGCATGTACAATTAGTTTCGCAACCATTGAATCGTAAAACGGTGGGATTGTATAGCCCGTATACATGGCCGAATCTACCCGAACACCAAAGCCGCCTGGAGGCATATACATGGTTACTTTCCCCGGTGAAGGCATAAAGTTTTTCGATGGATTTTCTGCATTGATGCGACATTCGATTGACCAGCCATTGATTTTGATATCTTCTTGGCGATAAGCCAATTTTTCACCCGATGCGATTTTCAGTTGCTGTTGGACCAAATCAATTCCGGTAATCATTTCTGTAATCGTATGTTCTACTTGGATTCGCGTATTCATTTCCATAAAGTAGAATTTTTGATTGATATGATCGAATATGAATTCAACTGTTCCAGCACCTTCGTAATTGACGGCTTCTGCCGCTTTGACCGCTGCTTCGCCTACTTCCAATCTCAGTTTAGGTGTAAGCGCAGGTGACGGCCCTTCTTCAACAAGCTTTTGCATTCTACGCTGAATTGAACAGTCACGTTCGCCTAGATGGATTGTATTACCGTATTTGTCGGCAAGTATTTGAACCTCGATATGACGGAACACTTCAATAAACTTCTCTAGATAGACACCAGGATTACCAAAAGCAGCAGCAGCCTCTTTTTGAGTGATTTTGATGCCATTGATTAACTCTTCAGCATCCCTTGCAACACGAATCCCTTTTCCGCCACCACCTGCAGTTGCTTTGATGATAACTGGAAAACCAATTTCTTCAGCGATTCGAAGGCCATCTTGTTCATCTGCAACGATTCCAGTAGAACCTGGAACAATTGGCACACCTGCTAATCGCATTGTTTCACGTGCGACGTCTTTCGTTCCCATCCGTGAAATATTGTCCGCAGTAGGTCCGATAAATTCGATGTTGACCTCTTCACACAGTTCGGCGAAACTCGCATTTTCGGCTAGAAAACCATATCCCGGATGAATTCCATCGCAACCAGTTAGTTTTGCAACACTGATGATATTGGAAAAGTTTAGGTAGCTGTCTTTAGATAGTTTTGGACCGACGCAATAAGCTTCATCTGCTAATTCCACGTGAAGAGCATCCTGATCAGCTTCTGAATAAACCGCAACCGTCTTCATGCCCAGTTCTTTACAAGCCCTGATGATACGTACGGCAATTTCACCACGGTTAGCTATTAAAACTTTTTTCATTTTTCATTCCTCCTTAATTAGCTCTTACAAGGAAGAGAGGCTGTCCGTACTCAACGAGCTGTCCGTCTTTTACGAGAACTTCGACGATTTCCCCTGAAACTTCCGCTTCAATTTCATTGAATAGCTTCATTGCTTCTACGATGCACACGATGGCTTCAGGTTTTACACTATCGCCTTTTTGCACATAAGCTGGAATATCAGGTGAAGATGCTGAATAGAACGTTCCAACCATCGGTGATGTAATTTTATGCAGTGATGGATCTTCCACTTGTGTTACAGCAACAGGTGCAACTGGTGTTACCTGTTGAGGTGCAATTACATCTTCTGTTCTTTGAACTTGTACAGCAGAAATCCCTTGTTGAACAAGTTGTTCTTGTTCGACAACTGTTGTAGCTACTGCCGCTTGTGCACCGCTACCTTTTTTTAATACGAGCTTTGCACCATCAGATTCATAAGTAAATTTTTCAATTGAAGATTGATCAATTAGTTTAATAATTTCACGGATTTCTTGAATTTTTAGCATGATCGATTCTCCTGACTCCATTATAATTAGGTTCTTTAACTATTTTAGCTGTTTTCGTCCCATATTGAAATAGATAATGGTTATTTACATTAAAGTTTGCTGTAAAAGAACAAAATGCATACGCATGACCAACCAATAACAACATGCCATCCAATCATATATATACCCACAACCTTCGGGCATTTGTTGCCTGAAGTCTAGACATAAAACGGGTCCTTTCCTAGGTTTGTCCGAAGTCCGATAATTTTATGAGTAAAAAAAAAGGCCCTATTTAGGGCCTTCATTTTCCGTATTCATTCCGCATCGCCAGTAAAAGTAATATTCACTACTTTTGCGTCCTTCCAGCTTGTCTTGACGTAATGACTAATTTCATCCGCCATTTTAGCTGAATGACCTTCATTGGAGAGGACAGTGATTTTCACTTCACCGTCTTCATTGTAGACAAATGCTTCAGGATATCCCATTGCTTTTATTTGTAATTCCATCAGTGCCTCAGCTGATGCACGTTTATTCAGCTGACCCATCTCTTCGTACACCTCGTTTTTTTGTTCGGCTGTAAGATCAGTAGATAATATTTTAGACAACAATTGTTCCCCTTCTTTGCTTCGTTCATCACGTACCGTCATCCGCATTTCTTCGAATACAACGGCCTCAGCGAAGACGGGTGCTGTTTTTTCTGTATCACTCGTTTTTTCTACCAGTTGTACAGCACTATCTGAGTCTTTAAAAATGTTAATTCCATCGAACGGCATTGGTGATTTTTCCTTGATGTAATAGATGGAGATAACTGCAACTAGGCTGAGCAATGTTAAAAACCATACTGTTCTTTTATTCGTTCTCATTAGTGTTCCCCCTATTATTCATTTTTGCGATGACAATACGATGTTCGGGCAGCTGGAGGACGGTTGACAAGATCTTCGATAATTTGCTTTGAATTTTCAAGTCTTCCGCGCCTTCCGCAACGACAAGTACGCCTTGTAGCTCACTTCCCTTGTTAGTCGATGCAGTGGACGTTGAAAAGTAATTGGATAACGGATTAGTGGACTCCCTATTTTCATAATGGAAATATAACGAAATTTCCCCGATCCCTTCAATTTTCATCAGCGCCTCTTGTAGTGCTGCAAATTCCCCGCTCTCCTCCCTCTTTCCCTTCTCCCCCCCGATGACACCAAGACTAGAATTGATGAAAATGATGACCAGGACAACAATCGCCCCGAGGAGGATCGTGTGGGTTTTCCTTGTTGGTTTGTGCATATTATCACCATTTCCACTCATTGTGCCGCTTGTACGACCTGTCATCAATGAATCATTTTATGCAGTTTCATAGAAGGCTATGACCAAAAATCTTGAAGAATGATTGAATCATCCAAATGCCCATCGCGAGTTTAATAATTGGCAGGAAGTTTTCTTCTGTTTCATTTGGAAATAACAACATAATTGTTGAAGCAAAAAGGGTGATAAGCAGGACACCTGTTAAAAAGACTCCATTCCCCGCCTCATTTCATTGTAGTAATCAACTTCACAAGGATTATTGAAAAAAGCGCAGTATAGATAAACGCAAAAGCTATTAAAAAAGAAACCGCACATAACACAAATAACGTTCTTCCAATATCATCCAAAATCCCAGTGATATCTTCATTCGCAAATGGTTCAATGAGAGCCGCAGTCCATCTGTAGAAAAACGCGGTGAGCAGCGTTTTGAAAGACGGAATAAGTGCGACAGTCCAAATTGCCGATATAAGCCAACCTCCCGCGAAAACACTCGCCCCCGACGAATAGCGGCCAATCGTTCCCATGCTTTCAGTCATAAATGAACCAATAAGAGGGACATTTTGACGTATTAGCTCTTTAATGGGTTCGCTCGCTAGCCCAGTTAGCGCCCAAGACATCGTGCCTCCCACAGTTATAAAAATGGAATAAGCCGCTACGACGGCTGAAACCGTTCCCAGAAGGGTCGTCCGAATTAAATCCGCCATTTTTGTAAACGGTACGGCTGGAAGTATCCTAGATACAAGATCTAAGATAAGTGCAGCAGTTAAAAGTGGTATAAGTACTTTTTCCGTGAGAACAATTGCGCCATTTGCAAATAACAACATAGCCGGCTGAAAGTTCAGCATACTGAATGCCCCGCCCGCAGTAACCATGCTGGCGGTCAATATCGGATAAATAGAAATAAACATCATCGATATCGAGTTTGCAATATCACGGATGAGAGTTAGATGTTCAAATGCAGGTTGCAATACGACCGTTACAACAATAAAAATCAAAATCATCCTCGTCCATTTTACAAACGAAGGGAATAAAAAATCCACCAACAATGCCATGAACGTTGCAATAATAATGATGACAAAGCTTGACAATACGGTTCCGAGTATCGATTCTATAAAAGAAATCATGGATGCCCCGCCTGTTCATTTTATAATGAGTTTTGAAAGGATTTCGATTAATGCGGACGTCTGCTGCATCCACAAAGTTAGTATGGAAATTTTTACAGCGAAATGAGCTACTGCTGCAAGCGAACCGTATCCTGCCTCTTCGATATGTTTTGCGATGAGCTCAGAGACATAAAATAGAATAGCACTGCCTATCAACAATTTTGCAAATGGATCCGGTAATGGTTCAAACAAGGCGACAAAATATTTCCCGAACGGAAAGACAATTGTATTGAGCAGGTGAAATACAAAATAGAAAAAAATAGATGCATACAAAAGTGGTTGCAATTTAGGCACAGCAAATGAAATGAGGAGGAGAATAAGGAAGACAACAATTAACTGTATTAAGGTTAACATCAGACTGACATCGACAACCACTGGAAAAACTCCATGATTTCAGTGAAGAAAATCTTCAGAAAGCGGAGCATTTCAGCAGTGATATAAATATAGGCGATGAAAAAAAGAAAAAAGGAAAACTCTTTCCTATCCGTCTGCTCAAAAAAGATATGCAGAAAACCGATGACTAATCCGATACCGGCAACGCGTAGCAAATCATTTAGTTCCATCCGGTATTCCCCCCATTGCACTATCCTATGTGCTAGGGTCCGCTCATATGAAAAAACACCTTGCGTCCCAATTTGGGACGCAAGGTGTTTTTGGATTTATACTATACAAGTTGAAATAAAGATTCCCTTCAAATCCGCTTCGACTACCCATTGTAAGGCACCAACGCTCAATTTATTCACCGGATTCAATACTTAAACTCATAAAAGCTATGCAACATAGCGTATTACTCTTCCTTATGCGCGTGAAACGTATTCGGATTCCACGGTGTTAATGATAAGTTTATCTCCAATGTTGACGAAGAATGGTACTTGTACAACAACGCCTGTTTCCATCTTAGCGGGCTTAGAGCCACCGCTTGCTGTATCGCCTTTAATACCTGGTTCAGTTTCAGCAACTTCAAGAACTACTGTTACAGGCAGTTCAACGCCAAGTACTTCTTCTTTAAACATGATAACATGAACTTCCATATTCTCTTTTAGGAACTTCAATTCGTCTTCAATCTGCTTCTCAGGAAGTTCAATCTGCTCGTACGATTCGTTATCCATGAAGACATGCTCGTCTCCGTTTGCATACAAGTATTGCATACGGCGGTTATCAATTTGTGCTTTTGCTACTTTTTCACCAGCACGGAACGTTTTTTCATTGACGTTACCTGAACGAAGGTTACGTAATTTCGAGCGAACGAACGCCGCACCTTTACCTGGTTTAACGTGTTGGAAATCCATTACGCGCCAAATATCCCCGTCAAATTCGATTGTTAATCCTGTTTTAAACTCGTTTACTGAAATCAAGATGATTCCTCCAATTAATAATAGATTATAAGATAAGTAGTTCTTTTGTTGAATGTGTCAAACGCTCGTTACCATTTGGCGTCATTACGATATCGTCCTCTATACGGACGCCGCCAATTCCAGGCAGATAAATACCTGGCTCAACTGTGACAACCATATTCGGCTCAAGTACCGTCGTAGAACGGAAAGATAATCCAGGTCCTTCATGCACTTCAAGACCTATGCCGTGCCCCGTTGAATGACCAAATGCTTCACCGTATCCTTTAGACTTAATATAGTCGCGTGCAATTGCATCCGCTTCTATTCCAGTCATACCCGGTTTAATCTCTTTTAAAGCAAGTTCTTGTGCCGCAAGGGTCACTGAGTAAATTTCTTTGAGTTTATCAGAAGGTTCACCAACAGCGACCGTGCGCGTGATATCTGAAATATATCCTTCATACAATGCACCGAAATCGAGCGTAACAAGATCCCCCGATTCGATTACTTTGTCCGATGCAACTCCGTGCGGAAGTGCACCGCGTAAGCCAGACGCCACGATAATTGAGAAGGAAGATGAGGTTGCCCCTTGTTTGCGCATTGCAAACTCGAGTTCATTCGATACTTCTAGTTCCGTCACACCCGGTTTGATGAATGTACAAATATGCGTGAATGCATCATCTGCAATTTTAGCCGCTTTTTTCAAAATAGCTAGCTCATCTTCCGTTTTCACCATGCGTAATTTTTCAACGAGGCCCGATACAGGTTTTAGCTCCGCTTCGACTTTTCCATTATATAGTTCATAAAGACCGAATGACATATCATCTTTTTCGAAACCGACTGTCCGAAGCTTCATGTTTTTCGCTTGCTCGGCCACTTCTTCGATGATGGTTGTCGTATGCTGAACGATACGGAAGCCATTAATTTCTCTTTCCGCCTGTTCAGTATAACGGAAATCTGTAATGAACACTGCATCGTCAGACGAGATAAGAGCAAGCCCTGCTGTCCCCGTGAAGCCAGTCATATAACGACGGTTGTACGAGTTCGTAACGAGTAGTGCGTCGATGCCATGTTCTGTTAACAGATCACGTAGTTTGGTCAATTTCACAGTTTCATACCCCTTTTCCCCGGAGAAGGAAAGCGTGGAAGGCGAGTTCATATCCGTCCGTGCCGAATCCAGTTAACTGACCGATACAGACTGGCGCAATAACGGATGTCTCTCTGAACGGTTCACGGCTATGTATGTTCGAAATATGGATTTCGATGACAGGCACATTTACAGACGCAACAGCATCACGCAATGCGATACTATAATGCGTAAACGCGCCTGGATTGAAGACAATACCATCCAGGCCAACGTCTTCTGCTTCATGGATCTTGTCGATCAAGGCACCCTCCCAATTAGATTGGAAGAATGATAATTCAACACCATGTAACAGAGCGACTTTGTCTAGTTTACGTTCAACGTCTTGCAATGTTTCTGCACCATAAATACCCGGCTCTCTCTTTCCGAGCCTGTTAAGATTGGGTCCGTTCAGAATTAGTAACTTCATCGCCACACCATTCCCCTCACCGTTGTCTATCCCATTTTATCATATCGTTCTTTTGTAGCAACTCATTTTACACTTTCATCCGAAAGTTTCTTCATAAAAACGGCCGTTCCGGTAATAAACCTGAAAACCACGGCCATTAAAGCGAAATATGGGAGTGATATGGATTTTATAGCGGCTAAGGGCGTTTTCGGTGAGCCAATCGTCCATTCCACCGCAAAAACAACGATAATTCCAATGATTAAGGCTGTAATGGATGGCGGAATTGATGTTGTGAATGAAACCGCAAAATAAACAATAGCATATAACAATACCAGCGCCACAAAAAGTACAGCCCATTTGATTGTGACATGTGCGGACGGAAACAAATGCCACTTTTTTGCCCAGCCGACAGGCGACCAGTTTATGAAATTAAATAACTGCAGAAACTTAAGCGCTATTGTCGTGAAAAAAGCACCAACTAGCGCGGTCCATAGTAATGTTTTATTAATCATAAAAATCCCTCCTGTACAAAGTGTCGGGAGGTTCAGAACATTTTAAACATCATTGTGGAGTGTATCGCCGTTTTTTAGTATAATGAATTATAGGATTTAGTTGATATAATAGAAAGCGTGGGTAAATGTATGGGAAAAGAACAACAACCTCCTGCTTACGGGGGTCAAGCACTTGTCGAAGGGGTAATGTTCGGCGGTAAAAATCATACTGTGGCGGCAATTAGACGGAAGGACGATACAATCGATTACTTCCATCTTCCAAAAGAAAAGAATAGTGTCCGAATGAAACTGAAAAAGATCCCATTCGTTCGGGGCATAGTTGCGTTAATCGAATCAGCTGGCGTCGGATCACGTCATTTAACATTTTCGAGCGAACGGTACGATGTGATGCCTGGAGAAGAAGTAGAAAAGGAAGAAGAGACTTCAAAATTGGCGATGGTTCTTGGTGTCGCTGCGGTCGGAGTATTATCTTTACTTTTCGGGAAATTTGTTTTCACGCTTATCCCTGTTTTTCTAGCACAAGCATTGCAGTTTGTTGCACCAGGGAAAACCGCCCAAATTTTACTTGAAAGTTTGTTCAAACTTATTTTGTTACTAACATATGTCTCGCTCATTTCGATGACTCCCCTTATAAAACGTGTATTCCAATATCACGGGGCTGAGCATAAAGTAATCAATGCATATGAGAATAACTTACCGATGACAGTCGAAAATGTTCAAGCGCAATCGAGACTTCATTTCCGTTGCGGCAGTAGTTTCATGCTATTTACTGTAATTGTTGGGATGTTTGTCTACTTCCTCGTGCCGACCGATCCATTTTGGTTCCGCATTGTGAACCGGATACTTCTAATTCCGGTCGTGCTTGGTATTTCTTTCGAGGTTTTACAATTAACAAACTCACTCCGTAACGTGCCAGTATTGAAATATCTAGGTTATCCTGGACTGTGGCTTCAATTGTTGACGACAAAAGATCCGGATGATAAGCAAGTCGAAGTTGCGATTGCTTCATTCGAGAGGTTGCTTGAGATTGAAGAGCATGGCGCTGTAGCTATGGAAGTTGTAATGAAGAGTGGTTCTGAAACGGAAACAGTTCCTGTAACTTAAGAAAAGCGGAAGGCGCCGCTCAGCTCCGACAGGCATAAGACGGTTTACGAAGAGGGCGTTCTTCAGCCCTCGCAGTAAAACGACTTATGACCCGAGGAGTTTGCGCCTGAAGCTAGACAACAAAAAAGCGGAAGCTGCCAATTATGGCTGCTTCCGCTTTTTCGTTTTGATTATAAACCGCATTTCAATTGAGCATTGCAGTTCGTACATGTGTTACAGCCACCCATTTCTTCGACGGTACCTGTTCTACACACTGGGCATGTATCCCCAACTTCGGATCCGATTGTGACATTTGTCGAGCGTAAATCCTGAATCGTATTGACAAGAACAACTTTACGGTTTTCGACGACTTCTTCAACATAACCTGAATCCATCTCGTTTTCTTCAGCTTTTAGCGTCAGCACTTGCGAATCACGGCTTCCGTCTACATAGACTGTACCACCTTTTGCTCCGCCTTTATAAAGACGCTCATAGACGCTTTCTACTTGCTTGACCGTATAGCCTTTCGGCGCATTGACCGTTTTCGAAATCGAACTGTCAATCCAGCGTTGAATAATACATTGTACATCCGCATGCGCTTCAGGTGCCAGCGCCATCGATGAAATAAACCATTGCGGCAAGTTTTCCGAATCTGCGTCAGGATTGCGATCTAAATATTCTTCTACAATCTCAGCTTTCACTTCGATGAACTTACCGAGGCGTCCACTGCGGTAATAAGAAAAGGAGAAATATGGTTCTAAACCAGTACTAACACCAACCATTGTTCCAGTGGATCCCGTCGGAGCAACCGTTAATAAATGGGAATTTCTGATGCCATGTTCCAAAATAGACTCACGGATATCTTCCGGCATCTTTTTCATGAAACCTGTATTGATGAATGCATTGCGCAGGGCTTTCGTGTCTTCATCTGTCTTACCAATGAGGAACGGGAAGCTCCCTTTTTCTTTCGCAAGCTCAATTGATTCACGGTAAGCTGACGTAGCTATCGTTTCAAATACTTTTTCGACAAGGTCGTTGCCTGCAGGAGAACCGTATTCTTTTTCACAATAAATCAAGAGATCAGCAAGACCCATGACACCGAGTCCAACACGACGTTCGCCGAGAGCTTGTACTTTATTTTCTGCAAGGAAATATGGCGTTGCATCGATAACGTTGTCTTGCATACGGACACCGATACGAACGATTTCCTGTAATTTTTCATGGTCTACAGTTTTTGTTTCTTTATCCGCTACTTCAGCTAGGTTTACAGCAGCTAAATTACAAACCGAGTAAGGAGCAAGTGGTTGTTCCCCACACGGGTTTGTCGCTACGACTTGCTGGCCGTAAGCTTTGGCGTTCGTTTCATTATTGGCGTTATCGATAAAGAAAATGCCCGGTTCTGCAGCGTATGTTGCGCAAATATTGATAAGATCCCAAAGTGCGCGTGCTTTGATTGTCCGGTAAATACGGACTGCAAATCCTTGACGTTCCCATTCACGGACATCGCCTACTTTATGCCATTGTTCATTGTATGTCACCATTTCTTCTGGCGAATACTTTTCGACAGCTGGGAAACGAAGGTCATAGTCCGCATTTTGTTCGACAGCTTTCATGAAATCATCCGTCAATGTGACGGAAATATTTGCGCCTGTGAGGAATTCCGCATTATGTACGGAATATGTCCCGCCATCTCGCAATTTCGTGTCAGCTTCTTTCATGATTGCCTCATTGAATCCACCCAAACCAGGAATCGTTCGGTAGTTGATAATTCCTTGGTACATCGCTTCTTCCTGGGCTGTCAGCGGTTTGAATTTCAGTTTTTCATTTGCGAGCTTTTTGATCATCTCATCTTCGGTATGTTCCATAAGATAACGTAGAATTCTTGGATTCTGCATTTTCGAGATGATGAATTCATAAATATCAGGATGCCACCTAAATACCGTCCTTTTCAGGATATTTCTCTGCAAATAGTAGCAGACGGAGTAGACTATATCATCACCCTCAGCATTATCTGTTAGGGGCCGGGCGCTTCGGAAAGAACTGTATCTTCCCTACTCTACTTCCATTCATTTCGAATGTTTTCGATAGTCGTTGAACCTTCACCTTACACGGTGCTTGGCTGCGGATTGTCCAATGCCATCAATTTTTAAGCATTCACGTTCACCGTTTCCAGTCGCGTTGTAGCTTAATGGCCTCTAAGGAGTTCTTCGCAATTCACCCGATTTTCTAGTCGTCCATTGTCTGAACGACGCGGACTAGCATTGTTATAAACTGCTCTTCTCTTCCATAAGTTTTTTCATGACATGGCCTGCACAGAGTAATTCCATTGGTAGTTACAAATTGAATATCTGGGTACATTTTCTTCGTGAAAATATGATGAGCTGCTATATCTCTGGACTGAGAATGACATTTCGGCATCTTACATCTATACCCATCTCGTTTGTAAACTTTTAACCTACAAGCTTTATACTCAGCGGGATCAGTAATATCATTAGGAGTAACCCTATTTTCAATCAGAAATTTTCTAAAAAAATTTGGTCACACAAATTGGTTTTGCTTCTTTCGAACGAGGATAAAACCAATTCAATTTTCTTAAGACAATAAGTACACTCGGTAATTACTCTTTTCCTTTGACGTGTTTCTTTAATTTTTACCAAAGAGCTTTCTTTATGCTTTTTCCCTCTACGTGGGAAGCCTTTATCAATATCGTTGTGCCCTCTAACTTGCCACCCAAAAAATAGAATGCGGTCTAGAATAGTGGTGTAACTTACCCCTAATTCATTTGCAATAACCGTGTATCCATTTTCAAGTTCAACATATTGGTGGTAAAGCCAGTCCTTATCATCATAAATCTGATTAGACAATTTAATGACTTTCCTACGTATACCGAGTCTTCTTAGTCTTCCTTTAATCTGATTTTCTGTAAGTTGTGTCTCCTGTGAAATTTGTTTCACTGATAAACCGTCGATAATATAACGCTGGTAGAGATACTCTTTTATAGGTTCCATGTCTACCTCCACAAGAACATTCGCTCTCATAATAGAAGGTGCTTAAACTTTTGGAAAGTTAAAGCAATTATCAATTTTATTCAATCCGCCAACATGATCATTTGCGCGCCTCTTCGACTTCCACCCTGTTCAACAAGATGTGTCAATTTAGCTATATCATCAAGCCATGATACCGACCCCGATGATTTACCGTTAACGCCGCGTGCGAGCGTATTACGTGGTCGTAGTGTAGAACCGTTTGTCCCGACACCGCCGCCTCGGCTCATGATTTCCATCACTTGTTTGCGGTGATCAGAAATGCCTTCACGGGAGTCAGCTACAAAAGGCATGACGTAACAATTGAAGAATGTCACTTCAGTATCCGAACCCGCTCCGTACAAAACACGGCCTGCTGGGATGAAATTCAGTTTTGACAACTGATCGTAGAACTGATCGAACGATTCCTGACGTTTTGCTTCTGTCGTTTCAACCGAAGCAAGTCCAGTCGCATTACGTCTTGCAATCTGCTCATAAAACACTTCAAGCGGCTTTTCGAGGACTTCAATCGGTCTTGTAACGATGCCTCTCTCCTGCTCTGCAGGATTATCAATCGCAGAACGGTAATCTTTTTCAATCCAAATATCTGCTTTTCCATTTTCAGTATCAAGAGCGGTAACAAATCCGAGTCCGCGTGCCGGGAACTTCGGATCTTCCTTCACTGTTAGGACGACGAAATCACCAACTTTAAGTGTTTTCTTTTCAGTATCCTTAAACGAATATCTGTCAATCATGACAAGTCGGGATACCCCTTTGTGCTCGATATGCATGTCTTTTGTAATCGGATGCACTTGCGGGAATTTTGCTATATCTGCATTCAGTTGTGCTTTGTCCAGAATTGGTTCCTGGCGCTTTGAAACTATGACCATTAACGCATCCCTCCTTATGGGATATTTTTAACACAACACAACATGTTGTGTTCCTGATGCTATATAATATACTACATATTGAAACGAGCTTCAATTAAATTGTTTTACACAAAAATCAAAGTGCACTATTATCGCACTTTTAAACGTCCTCTTTTAAAAAATAGTACCAAAATTATAGGCGTTATTTTTTAAATGTCCAGTCGTCATTTGCATATTTCTTACGTTCTATTTCCAAGACATAGTTGAGCTGTTGCTCGGTTAATTCCATAGGTTCCAGTTCCATATCGAGCGCTAATGCAAATCCTTTTGAAAACGCGTCGACACATTCGCTAACCGTCACTGGACGGTCAACCAATTTATCAATTGCTACCGCTTTTTCAGGCAAGCTTTTCCGCATTTGTTCACGCTGCACTTCCGATTTAAATGTAAAAAGAGAAACGAGCTTGTCCACATCAAGACTTAAAAGTATCGCACCGTGCTGTAAAATGACACCTTTTTGTCTCGTCTGTGCACTGCCAGCCACTTTCTTCCCTTCAACGACGAGCTCATACCAACTCGGCGTGTCAAAACATACCGCGCTTTTTGGTTTTCTTAAATCATTGCTCTGTTGCACCGTTTGAGGTACTGAAAAAGTTGCATCAAGCCCTAGGTTACGGAACCCTTCGAGCAGTCCGCCCGAAATGACGCGGTACGCTTCGGTAACCGTTTCAGGCATATCCGGATATTTTTCACTAACAATTACGCTGTATGTAAGTTCGTGCTCATGGAGAACGCCTCTTCCTCCAGTTGGCCGTCTGACGAAACCAAGTCCATTTTTTTTCACTTCATCTAAATTAATTTCTTTTTCGACACTTTGAAAATAACCAATCGACAGTGTCGCCGGCTCCCATTCATAAAACCGAAGCACTGGACCGATTTCCCCTACGCTATGCCATTCCAGTAATGCCTCATCAAGCGCCATGTTGAACGAAGCGCGACATTTTCCTGAATTAATGAAATGCCAGACCTTTTTCCCCATCCGTATTCCCCCTTCACAACGACTATCATTTTAGCATTCCCATCAACAATTTAGCTATCTATTTTCATCTTATAAGATCAGTATACCGTCCGTCATGTTATATACCTTGTCACAATAGCCAACTAAACGTGTATAAATACGTTTATAATTAGCATAAAGTGCAATTTTCTCTTGAAGCAACAGATCAAAACCAGAAACAAAGATGACATTTATTCTATAGTAGATGCAATGATATGTTCTGGATAGCGGGGCATATTGGTTACATCATATCGCCAGAAACCAACTTATAAAAGGGATGATTAACCAGCGAAAGGTTAAGCCCTAAATCATGACATCTTTTTAATAAGCATCAAAAAGATGCTTGCCCATTGAACATGTGCCGCTCAATCTTTATAATGAAAAGGTAGAGAGAAAGGGGAAAGTTGTTTTGAATTATTATTTTTTAGGAGCCGTTGCTCTCGCCGTAATCATTTATTTCGTTGTGACGATGCTACGCCTTCGTAAAGCCGTTACAAACTTGACGCAGGAGCAATTTATCGAAGGCTATCGGAAAGCGCAGCTAATCGACGTACGTGAGGCAAAAGATTTTGATGCCGGCCATATTTTAGGAGCGCGTAATATCCCTTATTCTCAGTTCCGTCAGCGGTTTAAAGAAATCCGTTCGGACAAACCCGTTTATTTGTACGATCAAAACGGCGGAAAAAGTGCTCGTGGAGCATTATTCTTAAAGAAAAAAGACTATCAGCAACTGTTTCACCTGCAGGGCGGTTTCCGTCAATGGACAGGTAAAGTGAAAAGTAAATAAATTACCACTTTGAAATAACATTATTAATACCAATAACGTAGAAATTCAGATTGTAAAAGGAGAAGCCCAGGCGGCTTCTCCTTTTCTATTTCAATTTATATTTTCATTCCGCACAGCATGTTCACTTCATCTCTTTCCACCGACTATTTTTGCTTTGAAAAAAATGGATAACGATTACTAGTAACAAAGCAACAATCGGAAAGATAATCAATAATCTGTTAGCTATTTCCGTTGAGTTTTCAGTCAAAGCAAGTACAAGGATAAAGTTAGTATAAAGAAAAAGGAGTATAAAAAAGAGCCCGCTTGTCAAAATCACTTCATTTATTTTTTTAACATCATTTCTACTAACTAGTAAATAGAACAGAAACGGCACTACGCATAATAAAGCAAGCAATGAATAATTCGGATTAGTTAGGCCACCATCTAATAAAAGACCCCCAAATATAAGACGCAAGATAACGGCTGCTCCATAGACTGTAAGAAAAATACCGACTATGCACAGTATGAATAAAGAACTTCTTGAACGTTTCACATTTTCCGCTCCCTTCTATTAATCATATGTAGTCAAGGAGGGCAAAATCACTTTAACTTCTCAAAAAAGACAAACACAAAGAGCCTACATCCAGTGGAGTGTAGGCTCTTTATGATTATTACGGCATTTTTCTTATGCTTTTGTATAACGAAGTACAGGGAAACGTGCCGCCTTCGTTTCATCAAGACGATTAATGACGGTTGTATGCGGTGCATTTTGTACGATTTCTGGGTTTTCTTCTACTTCTTTTGCAATTTGGATAAGCGCGTCACAGAATGCATCGAGTGTTTCTTTGGATTCTGTTTCTGTAGGCTCAATCATCATGCCCTCCTCCACGTTAAGCGGGAAGTAAATTGTAGGCGGGTGATAGCCAAAGTCAAGCAGTCGCTTCGCCATATCCAGCGTACGCACGCCAAGTTTCTTCTGACGGCGACCAGACAGAACGAATTCATGTTTACAATGACGGTTATATGGCAAATCGAAATGTGGCTCCAATCTGCGCATCATGTAGTTCGCATTCAATACAGCATATTCCGTAACAGCTTTCAAGCCGTCTGGACCCATTGAACGAATATACGTGTATGCACGCAGATAGATGCCGAAGTTACCGTAGAACGGTTTAACACGGCCAATCGACTGTGGCAGATTGTATTCAAAGGTGTAAACTTCATCTTTTTTCACAAGGACTGGTTTCGGAAGGAATGGAATAAGGTCCTTCTTCACGCCTACAGGGCCCGAACCAGGTCCGCCGCCGCCGTGTGGTCCTGTGAATGTTTTATGCAAGTTCAAGTGAACTGCATCGAAGCCCATATCGCCAGGACGTGCTTTAGACATAACAGCGTTCAAGTTTGCGCCGTCATAATAAAGCTTTCCGCCAGCAGCGTGAACGATTTCGGCCATTTCGAGAATTTCTTCTTCGAAAAGGCCAAGTGTGTTCGGATTCGTCAGCATAAGCGCCGCCGTGTCATCCCCTACATGTCGTTTCAAATCCTCAAGATCAACAAGACCGTCTTCACCTGATTTGACTGTAATCGTATCGAAACCAGCAACTGTAGCTGAAGCCGGGTTTGTACCATGTGCAGAATCGGGAACAAGTACTTTCGTACGTTTGAAGTCACCGTTTGCTTCATGGAAAGCCCGAATCATCATCAAAGCTGTCCACTCGCCGTGCGCTCCTGCCGCCGGCTGAAGTGTTACTTCGTCCATTCCTGTAATTTCTACAAGATGCTCTTGTAGGTCATACAAAACTTCCAATGCACCTTGAACAGTCGACTCATCTTGTAATGGGTGAATATTCGCAAACCCAGGATAACGTGCAACAGATTCGTTGATTTTAGGATTATATTTCATCGTACATGATCCAAGTGGATAAAATCCTGAATCGATACCATGGTTACGATTTGAAAGTGCAGTGTAATGACGCATAATATCAAGTTCAGAAACTTCCGGAAGTTCAGCAACTTCCTCGCGTACAAACCCCTTTGGCAATAGATCAGAAAGGTCAAGTTCAGGTACATCCAACTCAGGGAGACTGTAGCCTATCCGTCCTTCTCTCGTAATTTCAAAAATTAACGCCTGGTTATCTTTATGCATGAAGGGCCTCCATTTCCTGCACTAGTGCATCGATTTCTTCTTTCGTACGCTGTTCTGTAACAGCGATTAGTGCATGGTTAGCAAATTCAGGATACGTCAGACCTAGGTCATAACCACCTATTATCCCTTTTGCAAATAACCTTGTATTTACTTCTTTTACAGACTGTTTGCAATCAACGACGATTTCGTTGAAATGTGATCCACTAAATTTAACGTTGAAACCAGCTTTTTCAAAGGTTTCTTTCGCATAGCGCGTTTTGACAATATTCTGGTAGGCGATTTCTTGTGCGCCCACTTTACCAAGTGCAGTCATTGCTACTGAAGCAGCAAGTGCATTTAAAGCTTGGTTCGAACAGATGTTGGACGTCGCTTTATCACGACGGATATGCTGTTCACGTGCTTGAAGTGTCAAAACGTATCCGCGACGGCCTTCATCGTCTGTAGTTTCACCGACAAGTCGACCTGGAACTTTACGCATCAACTTTTTCGTTACCGCGAAATAACCGCAATGCGGTCCGCCAAATGATTCAGGAATACCGAACGGTTGTGCATCACCAACTGTAATGTCAGCGCCAAGCTTACCTGGAGGTGTTAATATGCCAAGTGCAAGAGGATTTGATGAAACAACGAATAGTCCACCTTTCGCGTGTGCAATTTCTCCGATTGTTTGAATGTCTTCAATCTGACCGAAGAAGTTTGGATATTGCACAAGAACTGCAGCTGTATCCTCGTCCATCATTTCTTCCAACTTAGCCATATCAGTAACGCCATCTTTTTGTGGAATTGTGACAACTTCGATATACTGTCCAGTCGCATAGGAAAGGACTACATCACGGGATTCAGGGTTAACGGTTTCAGAAACAAGAAGTTTCTTACGGCGTGTATGGCCTGATGCAAGTGTCCCAGCTTCAGCAAGTGCCGTCCCGCCGTCGTACATAGATGAGTTTGCAAGGTCCATACCAGTCAGTTCACAGATCATTGTCTGGAATTCAAAGATTGCTTGCAATTCACCTTGGGAGATTTCCGGTTGGTAAGGCGTATAAGCCGTATAAAATTCTGACCGTGAAATGACATGGTCGACGATGATCGGCTTGTAATGATCATAGACGCCCGCGCCAAGGAATGATGCATATGTACGCGCATCCGCATTTTTCGCTGCAAGTTTTGAAAGTTCTTTTGTCAATGAAGTCTCGGATTTCGCTTTTTTAATATTGTATTCGCCTTTAAATCTAACCTTTTCAGGAATATCTTCAAAAAGTTCATCTACGGAAGTAATCCCGATTGTTTTCATCATTTCATCGCGATCAGTTTCAGTCATTGGAATATAACGATGCTGCATGTCTACTTAACCCCTTTTCATAATGGTATATGATTAGCGTTTATAAAATGGTGTAGCAATAATCACTGCTTTCAAACGCTTAGCACGAATTTCGACTTCAATTTCAGTTCCTTCAGAAGTATGTTCGCTGTTCAAAAGCGCAAAACCGATGTTCTTTTTAAGTGTCGGTGATTGTGTACCCGTTGTGACTTCACCGATTTGTTCTTCACCAAGGAATACTTTATAACCTGTACGCGGAATTCCCTTGTCAATCATTTCCACTCCGACAAGTTTACGCGGTGCACCCTTTTCTTTTTGGGAAGCCAGAACTTCTTTACCGAAGAAATCCTCTTCTTTATTCACCTTCACAACGAAACCAAGACCCGTTTCAAGTGGTGAAATATCTTTTGATAGTTCTTGTCCGTAAAGTGGTAAACCAGCCTCAAAACGAAGCGTATCACGTGCACCAAGACCTGCCGGTACAACCCCTACACTTGCGCCTGCTTTCAGAATAACAGACCATAATGCGACAATTGCTTCAGGTGAACCGTAAATTTCGAATCCATCTTCTCCTGTGTATCCAGTACGCGAGACTAGTACTTGGTGTCCCGAAATGTCAACATTTTCTTTAAAGCGGAAAAATTTAATATCTGCTAGAGGCTCGTTCGTCAATGTTTGAAGTACTTCTTGTGCAATGGGCCCTTGCAAAGCAAGTAGTGCATAAGAAGATGATGCGTCTTCAATTTTGACATCGACTGTAGCATGACTCTTCATCCATTCAAGATCTTTGTCGATATTTGACGCATTGACAACCAAAAGATAGTTATTATCCCCACGTTTGTAGATTAAAAGATCATCCACAGTGCCGCCGTTTTCATAACACATAGCCGTGTATTGAGCTTGTCCGTCTTTAAGTTTCGACACATCGTTCGTAACCATCTTTTGCAAATAAGATAATGCGCCTTCTCCAGTGACAAGCACTTCGCCCATATGCGAAACATCAAAAAGGCCTGCTTTTGTCCTTACAGCTTCGTGTTCAGCTTTAATGCTCGAAAACTGAACAGGTAATTCCCAACCACCAAAATCAATCGTTTTACCACCGTATTCAGCGTAGCTGTCAAAAAGGACAGTGCGTTTCAAAGAATCTGACAAGTTCTATTCCCCCTTAAAAGTTTGATAAAAAAGGACAGAGGTCCCCTAATTAGGAAACCTCTGTCCTTGTACCTGAAAGTTTGACCTTACGGCTTTCCTCGTTGGTGGCCAGCCTAACCGGCGCTCTCCAGAGATGCGTCATGTATGAGTCTTGTTACCTGAGAGATTCATAACATAAGTTACTTGCTCCTTCGGCGACGCCATTGCGTGCTCTCCCCATACAATCATTCGCGTTATTCAATTGAAATGAAGATGATTAAGATTCAGACAACTAATGCCCTTTCGCCTTATATCTTAACATTTCATCTCTGTAAGCGCAATACTTTTTAATTCATAGTCGTTTATACGAACGTAAACAGTCATTAGCATAAAATCATTCGCCTTTTTGGCTATTAATTAAATTTTCATCTAATTAACGGAACGAGAAAACGACAATCGATGGTTGAATTTTTTTCATTTATATTCCCCCTTAAGCCTCCCGATTTGGAATGCAATGTAATCTACAATGTCACGCAAAGATCGATTTTCCGTTTCGACTTTAAAATGAGCACCATGTAGATAGTGAGGTTTCCGATTATTAAACAATTGTTCAAGATCGGAATGTGTCGACCTTTGTACAATCGGACGATTTCGATCCGTGGAAATCCGTCGCCATATGTCGCGAAACGGGGCATTTAGAAAAAAGACAAGACCTGTCTTTCGCATAATCTCCCTATTTTCTTTACGCATCGCAACACCACCACCTGTCGCAATTATACAAAATTCATCACGGAACGTGCGAAGGAACTCTGTTTCCATTTCACGGAAACGTTCTTCACCATACATTTCAAATATTTGAGGTATCGTCAAACCAGTCATCCTCACGATTTCAGTATCCATATCATAATATGGCATTTTCGTCGCAAAACTGAGCCGTTTTCCGATTGCACTTTTACCGCACCCCATATAACCAATCAAATACACTTTTTTCATGTCATCACCCACTTGGCAGAACGAATAGCTTTATCCGTTCCGTTTCATTGTTCTCACCGTTTCGTTTTCATAATACGTTTCAAGCGAATCGTAAGTCCGTTGAATACTATCATGCCATGAAACGAGGGAGAAAAGAAAGAGACTAACGAAAAATAATAAAATAATTGCGGCCGCAAGCATGGCGCCATGTTCATTTCGGATATAATCCAACTGCAAAACCCCTTACTTTAACGGAATCATTTAACATTGTCACATGAGCAGTTATAGTCATGCCATCAAATGTAAACGTAACTGCCTTTACTCCAGTAACTAATGGAATATGCCCCGTTATGTCTACACGTTTCCGGATAACGGTTCCACTTTGCTCAATATCAATCAGCCCTCGATTGTTCTTAAGCCTGATTGTCCTTCCACCGTTAGTCACTCGGATTTCGCTGACGTCAGAAAGAAGATATTGTAAATCAGCCGAGAACAATTCCCATTCAGTGGATGAGTAATCTGTATAGTATTCTTCAATCGGGCCTTTCCAAAAGAAAAATAGCAGGAATAGATGAATGAAAATAGACATGATGATTAGTTGAAAGATACTTTCTAGAAATGTATAGCCCTGTTCATTTTGCATCTTCATGAATGAACGCATTTATTGAACAACTTCTCGACTACCTCATAAGAAACACAAATGGATTGCCCGTTAATGATCCAATCATAATCCACTCCACCAACTTGACGGACCCCCTCCATCAAACCATATGCACTAAAATAGATAGCCCCTTGATGGGCAGTTTCCGCCGCATACATATGCGCCTTCTTCATCTGTAACTTTGAGGTCACTATTGAAGCAAAAGGAAGTAGTGTCCCAAATATAACAATCACAATCGTCAACGTAAGTATCGCTTCTGGCCACGAGTAGCCCCCCTCATTCATAGATTATCATCCTTCCACGCTGAAATTGAAATCGTATTTCGATAATACCCGAACTCGTTAAGAACGCCATTGTACCAGACTTAAGGATATCTCCATTTCCGTGGAATTCAATTCCCTTCAATTGACTGGTGGCTGATAAGCGCATTCCTTTCGGTAAAACGTATCTTGCAATTTCAACCTTACCTTTCCCACTTAAAAGGGACGTTGTAATATATTCTGCTCCTGAATCTTTGAATTGCAAGCCTGTAGCCACATAGTTTGCCATCGAATAAGCTTGTAAATTATAAACAGTTGCCATAAACGCTTGAAGTGCGTCATCCTCAGATTCCGCTTGTATCCAATTGTCACCAATAGGTAAAATGATTGCTGTCATGATTGACAAAACTGCTAATACCAGAATCATTTCAAGGAACGTGAATCCACTTTCCTTAGTTTGCCCCAAAACTGGCGGATCCACCCACCTTACCCACTTTTCCATCCGCGCCAATTAACAATTGTGTACCATCAGGGCATTGGGCATTTTCGGGCAAATATTCCTTTTCAGTTAATTCAGCAAGAGAGGTCGGCAGATGTTTTTCATCCATTTTAAACGCTTCAACTTGGCCTTGAACCATTTGTACATATGCTTCACATCCCTTTTCATCAATTGACTTCGAATGTTTTGTGACATTCGGGATTGCAATAAGAATGAGAACCGAAATAATCAATAGAACAATCATCATTTCAATTAAGGTGAAACCTCTTTTATTATTAATATATTTCATCAAATTCCCCCTCTTATAATTTATCCATCATTCCGTAAACTGGTAAAAGTAGAGCGAGATATGCAGCCAAAATACAGATTGCAATGATACTAAATAAAGCTGGTTGCAACATAGCTAAAGCCTTCGTCAACTTTTCATCAATCGTTTGACTAAGATGTTCACTGTAGATTTGCAGTTCTTTCGCTAGATAGCCACTGTCCTCACCATGCTTGGCAAATGCCGCTAGTTGGTGCATCAACCCTTCTGTCCTACCTAACGCAGTGTGGAACGAATCACCGAATACGACCTGAGCTTTGACGTTTTTCGTGATCTCACTTAACACCGCATCCAGGTTTTGTTCAATTAATACGTCTAGAGCATTTTGCAAAGAAAGACCCGACTGAAGCAAGCCCCCAATTTCACTAGCAAAGTCGCGGGTCTTTATAATCGAGAAAAAGGTTCCCGCGATAGGCATTGACATTAACACACGAATTTTCGTTTCAGGTGCAAGCTTTTTGTAGACTACCGTACAAACTACTGTTAGTAATGCCGAGACTAATACCACGCTTATGATGACATCAGGGATTTTCGTCACGAGTGTTGGTAACGCTGAAATAAACCCATCGTCTTCACTCTTCCTTGAAATCGCTAATGCCTCCATATTAGGTAAAAAGAACCTACGGAAAGCCATAAGCAAAGTGGCAATTAGTATAAAAAGCACAATAGGATAAATAAGTATATTTCTGAATTTCCTCCTTTTTTCCTCCACTTTTCTCATCCGAATCGCCATGCAACCTATGGCTTGTGCGACCCGCCCGTCTACCTCAGCAATCGCGATAGGAAGAAGCGTTCCCGATGAGAATCCAAAACTTGCAAGGATATGAGTGACACCAAGCCCTTTCTTAAAATCATTATTCATTTCTACTAACAAAGGAGTATAATTTTTCAAATGATGTGGTACTAATAAAGTAACCGCGTCATGAAATGTATAACCTTCAATTAATAAAACAGATAGTCTTTCGAGGAATACCGGTCGATTTAGAAGGTTTTCCTTTTTACGAAAAAGCGATTTTATGTTCAACTTATTCATCTCGCATCACAATTGGCCTGTTATATTTCCGAATAAGCGACTCCACTTTTTGTTCTTCAGGAACAACTACCCTTTCTCCTTTCATAATGGAGTCCGTCATTCGATTAAGCGTGCCTCCTTGGATAATTTCAAATACTGCTCCCCTTTTTCCGGAAGCATTTCGAATGAGGCGCTGCGCTGAGATACAGACCACGGTTTGTCTCAATTCTTCGGCAGAAATACCAAAATCCATCATTCTATAAAAACAGCCTGCAGGATCTTTAGAATGGACAGATGTCAGTACTAAATGCCCAGTTAAGGCGGCTTGAATCGCAATTTTCGCGGTTTCACTGTCCCGAATTTCTCCAATCATAATAACATCAGGTGAATGGCGTAATATCGCTTTTAGACCCGCCGAATATGTCATACCGGACCGTTCGTTCACTTGAATTTGAAGCAGATGCGAATGATTATTTTCAACAGGATCTTCCAATGTGATCACATGCCGTTCTAGATGATTGACAGTAAGCCACAGTATGAAAACATGTTAATAACGTTGATTTACCAATAAATAAAACAGTCACCCTTTTATATAGAAGGTAGCTGTTTTCTGAGTATTACAGAAGTCATAACGACAGTTAAAATATCACTGTTTTCTAAATTGACCCACAAATAAAAAAGACGACACCCACATGATTGTGAGTAGTCGTCTTTTTCATTATGCTATTTCAAAAGATATTGACACGATATCGGCCTGCTATAAAGATTCCCCCTCCATCACTGAGTATTCTTATATATATTAAGGAGACCATTAAACTAAAACCTCTCTATTTTTTATGTAAATCTTGATTTTTCCCAAGCGATAAGCGTCTAACTTTATCAGATTTCAATAAAACTAAATTGCCCTCTTGATCATAAGCAAAAATCTGGCCTTCATTTAATTGTTCTTTATTTATCAAGGGGGTCCTTACAATATGCGGTGTACCCTTATATCTTAGTCTTTTGAGGTCAACTACTCCGGATTCTAATAAATCACCTACAATGCCGCTTACATCTTCATATATAATTCGATAATTATCTTCATAGATAAGCTCTATACGATCTACCAAATAAGATTCTTTCTCATCTATTAAATAACTATCATTGTTGAAGCCAACAATAAACTGATATTCTCGGGTAGCAAAATCCTTGTACCAATGGACTAATATATCTGGCTTCAACTTTTTACTTTCTTTGTCGTAAATCAAACCCTTGGCTGTATTGTGATTTTTAGGTGCAAATGCTAAATTCTCGATTAAATTGTTTTTTTCGTTATTATCAAGATGGTCAATCACAATTTTATCTTTAAGCGAATCTTGAAATTCTACTTCTCCATACCAAAGTTGCATAATTACTTGGTGAAGCTTTTTTGCTTTTCCCCATTTCTTTGCTCCAGTATAAACATAAGGTTTTTTCTCAATAAGCTTTACATACCAATTCACTCCCAATAATTCATCATAGAATTTGTTCTGATAATCTGTGATACCCCATACGTTGTCTTTCTCATCTTTGAAATATATTTTATTACTATCATAAGATAACGTTAATGGGAGACCTTTATTCTTTTTCTTCATACACAAACCCACTTCCCGAATATTATATACTTAATATTACCTCAAACCGTATTAATTTAGATGGTTTTTCTTCTATTTTCTCCAAATGTAAAGCGTAATCTCCTAGTGTACTCACTCATTTATCGATAGAATACTGCCGATACACGGACGACCATCACGCTCAACTAACCAATTATAAAACGGCACAGTAGGCACATTTGAAGCCTTGTCCTCCACAGATGTTACATTGACCTTCATATTATACCGACGCTCTATAACCTTACTATGTGCCCCTTTATATACTGCTCGTAATGTACTGGATATTGTTAGTATTCCCTCATTAACATCACGAATGATATTTAACAAAATATCTTTAGCGCGAACAAAGTCACGTGCATCATTTATTTGAGATGCTAGTACAACTTTGTGCAGCTCATCCTTCAATTCATCTTTCATTGGTAATGAGTGCATGAAATCAAACAGCGTTACTTGATACTCATTCATGTACTCTTTTTTCCTTTCAGCTTGCAAAGCTAATTCGTCCCCGACGCTTATAATATTATTTGCTTGTTTAGAACTTAAAAGATTAAAAGATTCTAGTGATTGATTCTCAGATTGTGGAGGACAAGCCACGTCATTACTAGCTTCACCGACTATCACCCGTTGAGACACTTCCGATGGGACATTTTCATCAAAAGGTAAAATCTTATAGATGCTAGCCCCCTTGATTCCGTTTAGTTTGGTACCAGGCACTTTTTCTATGATTTCTAATTCTGCTAATTTTTTAATAGAACGATAAACAGTCTTAGTAGAAACACCTACTTGATCCGCAATTGTTTCAGCTTTTAAATGTGAAGCCCCTGGATACATTAATGAACGTGAAGCGAGTTTGAAAACGATGGCACGCTCTGATTCTGTTAAATTGAAATAATGTGCTGCTATGTGATCCTCCACACTCTTATCCATATCTGCTACTGATTCAAATGTTTTGTATGCTGATAAATATTCAAACGGCATCGTCTTCACCTCACTTTCATCCCTGGTTGATTATTTAAAGTTCGTTTCCACAATCACGGCAAACAGTTATTGTTTCGTTGCCGCCTACTGGTATTGTTTCGTGATTATCGTGTCCACAAATGTCCACATTGCTAAACTTTTTTAATGCAGCTAGTTCTTGCCGCAATATTTCAAGTCTGATCGCCTTGCGATTCAACGCATCCTGTTTATTTTCGTATGAGTGAATCGCTCTTGCTTCTTCCCTTTTAATATCAATTCTAAGTAGCCTAATTGCATGTTCAAATGTTGTAGTCATTTCATTTCCATCTCCCTCTATTTTGTTGTTATTAACCCATTGTTCATCTACCCACGCCTTAGCGCCGCATTCACAGCACTTGTACAAGTATTCGTTGACCATTTCCCCACAATCGCTATACAAGCCTAATTCACCTGAGTACACGCTTGGTGTCTTCACGTAATCACGCGGATGACAATCCATACAAATATTGTTGATGTGTTTGCTTGGCATATACATTGATGTCACCTCTTTTCCGTAATTGATTCACAATCCTTACATTTTAAATGCATATTTCGTATCTAAGTTACATATTAAACAAACAAAACATGAATGTCAATTACGAATTGCGTATTTGAGTTAAATAATATATAATCTAATTACACAACATACATGTGAGGGAGGGAATGTTTTGGCGAAAGAAGTAAAATTACGATTGCGTGTGTTACTTGCGGAAAAAGAGTGGGAACAGAAAGATTTAGTTGAAAGAACAAATTTGACGAATCGAGCTGTTAGCGATTTATTCAACGACAAAACAAAAAGCTATACAAAGGCTACGTTAAACGAGCTTGTACAAGCTTTTGAAGTCACTGATATGAACGAACTGTTTAAAATTGTAGAAACTAAAGATGTTATAGAAGACAGATGACTAACTTTAGTTGTCTGTTTTTCTTTTGTCCATATATAGCCAATTCCTCCATAATGTCGTACCATAGGACTATTAGATTAATCGGGAGGGATTTTAATGGTCAAAAAGAAAATGAACGATAAAAAACCTTTTTATAAAAAGTGGTGGGTAATAGCTATTGTTGCGTTTATCGTTATTGGAGTAATTTTTTCACCAACCGAAGAGGAAAAAGCAGCAGAAGTTAAAGCGGAAAAAGTACCCGTTGTTGCCGAAACAAAGACACCGCCTGTATTAACGGAAAAAGAAAAAGCGGAATCCGAAATCGAGAAAATCATCACCGATAAAATAGACAGCACAACAAACATGAAAAAGACTCGTATCGTCGAGGCTATTTCTAACGATTTAGGAAATGACACAAGAACAATATCCATCACGTTAAATGCAAGCGAGAACTTAACAAACAAAATGACGCGTCGGATGATGTGGATGGAATCAGCGAAAATACTGGATCCGTTATCGAAAATAGAGGGTGTAGAAAACATATTAATCGAGTGGATGTTCCCGCTTTCAGACCAATATGGAAACACCGAAGATGGACGGATAATGATGTTCAGTTTTCCAAAAGAAGTATACAGTAAAATGAATTGGGAAAACTTTGACGTTGAGAAAATACCAAATGTGGTCAATGAATATTTCGAACATCCAGCGTTGAGTAAATAACAAAAACGACCTTTCTGTAATCGGATTGGTCGTTTTATCTTGCTTGTAAAGTATACGTTCGTATTGCATACAAATAAAAAGCCCAATTGACCATTTTAATGAACAAGATTCTCATATTCTTTGTTTAATTTTCTTGCTGCTATTCTTTTTGCGATTTCTTTATTTTTAGAAGAACCCTTAACCAATACATTTCTGTGTGGCGCTTCATCCTCATCGTACAAATTAAGGTACACATCATATCGATCTTCGTACTCCAAAACCAAGCAATCCACCATATCTCCAAAATCACTAATCATGATACCGACATCGTTGTTTATAGCATCGGTGCCAAAAGATTCGTCGTCAAATAACTCTATAAGTTTAGATTTCAAGTCATCATCCCCCTCGATATCTGATTATTCGACAACTTAATCGGAAACCCTTTAATTTCAGGCAAATAAAAAGCGGTCCATCCACAATATAATCTGTGGAGGACCGCTTTTTACTATGTTCTTACTTATTAACACGAATCAACGCCCCAAGACCGAGCATCACAATATCACCGTCTGTTGCTTTTCCCTCTTCCATATCCTTAATCCATTTTTCGGAGTAGCCCGCTTTTACTGCGGCTTGCACCGCTATTTCGCGTTGCGCCTTGCTATTTAAAAATGTTTCCCATTCTTTTCTTAATGTTCCGCTTGAAAACTCCAACTCTTCACCCTCTTTTTTAACAGGCGCCTTGGTGTCTGCAACCGTGTTGTTTCCTGTTGCTAACCTAGTACGAACCATTGACATATCAATGCCAGGGCACGATGTAGAAGCGCCGCTAAACTCATTGTGTCCTAGTATGTCCGCAGCGGATAACCCGAACCGTTTCATGGCAAGTTTACATCTCTCATCAAACGTTTTTTCTTGCGCGTCTGTAAAGGATCCGTTGCCTACAACACAGATATGATAGGTACTCGTATTATGATTTGCAATACCGTTAGTGATTTCAACAGGATCGTAACAAAGTTGCACGTCACCATTACGCAAAATGATTTCGTGATAACCGCCTGTTCCCCAGCCTTTTGTTTTATTCCAGTAAGGCCAGAATGCCTCCCAGCTACCTGTTGGTGTAGCAGAGTGATGACGGGCAATCTTCTTAATGGCCGTTTCTTTCCTGGTACCGTTAGTCCGAGGTGTTACGTTTCGAATATCGATGATAACCATTATTTATCACCTTCATTTTTATCATTTATTAACTCTTCCACTTTTGCACTAATTGCATTATCGATCTTAGCAGTATTTAATTGGTGGTCTACCTTCGAACCAATCAATTCCTCACGAATCTCCTCTGAGAATGACTGATTGCTCGATTCGATAACCTTTAATTTAGATGCTAATCCTGCCGGAACTAGTACGCCTAATTCAGCCATATTTTCCATGATACTGAGTGCTTCGTTTACAATATAAAAAAGAACGGTAGCATAAGTTACCGCACCGCTCATGCCAAGTATTTGGTCGATAATGTTGGCCATGATTATCATAACGAGAACTAGCATTTTTCTTGCATAGCCAAACAGACTCTTTCGACTCCATAAGTTTTCATTCTTGTATGCTTTAAAAATACCTGTGATGATATCCAGAGCCATTAAAATCAATAAAAAATGTAGAAACTTAACTCCCCCGAATAAATACATATGAACTATTTCTAATTGACCCAAATTAAAACCTCCCATTATTTTTCACTCCTTATTTTTTGATAAATAAAAAGAACGCCCTGGTGTGGACGCCCTTCATTTCATTTATAGGTTTTCGGCTTTCCAATCGTTGTATAATTGGAATTTTAGTTTAGGGCAGATTACTTCTCCGCCTGGACCGGTCTTTTCTTTTGATCCGCCGTAAATCCTGGTATATGGATAAAATTCCGTGTATGCCGTTTCAATAGTCCCCCTATCGCTCCACGAAAAATTACCATACCCGCCACTTTTATAATCAAACGATCTGAATTCTAGTTCGTCAATTTCCAACTTTATCAACTTTTTATCATCATGCACGACGATGTATGATGGATTCAAATCTATTTTCCGTATGGCGTCGTCATCCAATATAATAAAATAATCTCCGAAAAGGGCTGCGATATCTAATCGTTTATCTTCTTTGAATCCCGGTACCGGTACGCGTCCTTCTGTTATGATTTGCGCTTTTTTTGTGTTTTTATACGGACCGTTCCACATATCGAATTCTAGCGTATTCGCTACAACATTTCCGTATATCGCCGGATCAATCGAAACGGGAATCCTTGTTGTCGATTGACTTTCGAGCGCCCACTTTTCCCCTACGCCATCCCAAACGTAAAGCGCGTATCGTCTACTTGACTCGGCATAAACCTCGTCTAATTCCTCCCAAGAAAAACTGTTTGTGTCTGTGAGAAACAATTTAGATACACCTTCTTTCTCGAAGATCGCCCACGATTCCCAGTCGTACCATGTATCTACTTCGAATTTTATATTTGCCCACGGTTGCGGTTTAACGTCCGTTAAACCAATGGGTTTATTACCGTAATTACCGTTAACATAAGTCATGTTATTCCCCCCCCGTTTCAAGTTCGTTTGGATTAATGACTCTTAATAGAGTTCTTTGTCTTAGGAAATTTTGACTACCGTCGAGAATATCTTTGTGAGATTCTAATATATCCGACAAGGCAATTGATTCTACCCTGAAAGAACTATCAGAAACATCTTCCACCTCTATATATCCCCCGTCCTCAGTCCATGAGTATTTTTTATAGCCCGACCCCGCTTGCACTATCATGTTATTACTCTCTATATAGAGCGTGTTACCATTATGGAAATATAAAAATATATCCTCACCCTCGCGTGTGATTATCCACGTGTCATATGCTCTAGGAGGAATGGATAAATATCGTTTAGGATAAAAATCTAATCTACCTTTGTTATCTTCCCACGTTCCGAATATAGAGGGTTGATATAACGGCGAACCTCCAAATTCATTTATAACATGGCTGTTAGCTATAATGATCCTGTTTGGATAAAATTGAACGGGTTGATCGTCGCTGCCCCAATCCGGCGAATATTCGAAATCATAACCGCTGGTCCGTCTGTCCATATAACTAATTTCGTCGGATACATACTGTTGTCCTGACTCTTCTTGCGTAAGCAATCCGTTATAAAAAGTCAAAATATATTCACCTTCATGTGAAATCGTCCACGAATCAAATTCGCCCGGAATAGGTAGCGGGAAATAAGGACTTGCTTTAAATTTAACAATTACCGGATCTCCGCCGCCTGGCACTTCCGGCACCCCTCCACCCTCTACGGATACAGCGGGACTTGTCATAAAGTAACCACCGGCAAACGCATCAACTTGTACAGTGGTTCCTAGTGTGGATAATAAGTATAGATATTCCACATAACCATTAAGATTAAAAGTTCTCCCCATTTTTTTCGGGATTATTAAACCGGGTTCTTCCGAATCGAAGTTCACCGACAATTCATTGTCCCCCATGTTGCTAATTGTGGCGATTGAAGAACTTAGCGGCACCTTCACCATTTCGCCCGCTTTTAATTCGCTGTGAAAATAGTTCATTTATTATTACCTCCTTCTATATTAAGTTGCTAGATATTTAGGGTGCATCGGCATACGTTCACAAATTACTAATTCACCATTTACGACGCTAACCATTTCCATTTTATACGGTATATAAGCAGCGGATTTTTCCGAATAATATGTGGACCCTGTTTGTGCTAGTAATTTTGGTTTTAATTTCTTTTCTACTTCGTCGTATATATCCAGTAAAAGCATAGGGCTATTTAAATAAGCGCTTAATTGTTGGGATCGCGCTTTCGTTAACCCGCTATAAGACCATATTAATTCACCGGTTTCCGTATCTATGCAATGTAAATTCGGACCCGGTAGCCATGAATTATTAAACGTTATAACTAACATCTTTTTTTGCTTCTCTATGAACCGCAGGTCAAAAACAAAAGTACCTATCGGCAGCGACCATAAAACATTACCGTTAGGAGATACCTTTTTGAAAGCCCTAACATTTCCCGCACCAACCCCGTACCAATAGACATTATTTTTACTGTCTATCGCTTGAATATCGCTCCAATGAACATGAGATTCATCATGTTTTAACTGAAAAGTATCACTAGCGCCATCGTGTCCACAAGTTATTATAGTACCGATAGTTTGGGATTGATTAACTAAATATACCCCGAATCTACCGCGCGTATTTTCGTGTTCTTCGTTTCGAGGTTTATCCAATAACTTCGTATATCCTTCAACATCCGTCCAAACGGCTAACGTTCGCGTACCGAATGGTCCTGTGACTTCCGTAATCCCCCCCGCATTGACAGATCTTACCGCCCCATCTCCCGCGAATTGCCAGTCACCCCTCAACCGTCTGCTAGGCTCGCGCCGCATCCCCGAGCCGCGAACGTCAAATGTAGCCGCGTTAGAACCTAAGATAACGTCTGCTGTTATACCTTGACCGCTAGGCGTTACCTTGTATCTACACTTGGAAACCAATTTCGTAGAATTATGCTGATACCCCGCCTCTATAACTAAGTTTCCACTTTCGTCGAAATAGTCATTTGATCCAGTTGTATAATCCCGCGTTGTCGTAATTATGGTAAATGGGTTTTTGAGACTAACATATTTTTCAGTCGCGGTCCCGTCTGGATTCAGCAACTTTTGGAAAACTGTATGAGAAATTGCCGTGCCACTGAAATCGCTTAAATAATAACTTACGAAATGCAGGCTATCTCCGACTATCGTAAAGGACGCCCGCGGATCTACTTCGCCATTACTTAACCTCATTTCCCCCGTTGCCTTTCTGATAATTAAAACTTGCGCCCCGCCATTAAATTTTCGGTTAATCATGTAATAATAGTTTTCCGTTTCAACTAACGGCACCGCTGTATAAGTTTCGATTTCTTTTCGTTCGGATAGATATTCAATAACTCGGCTCGCACCGGAAACGCTTTTAATATCACTATTCCATTCGCTCGAATATTTATAAGTCACGTATTAAACCGCCTCACTTATTGCCTTATAACATACCGCCATGATATTAACTTTCAAAGCGGGTGCCGAACCCGTACCCCAATTGCCTAACGCCTTAACGCCTGTTACTTTTCCGCCTGTTTTGATCTCTTCGAATACTACCGAAACTGACCGGGGGTTTACTGCTCCCACTAGCCCATATGTCGCGGATGATAAAGTATCATAGGGCGTACTAAACATAAACGTGGATGACTCGGACAAACTAGCTGATCCAAATTCGATGAAAAACCCTTTATAACCCTCATCTTTATCGTCATCAACTCCCGCGATGAGGTCCGCGTAAACTTCCACTTCCGATGCGCCTACGAATTCGACATCGATTAAAAACGGGAATTCATCACCTTCGTCCAAAGTAAACGCGACGTCCACGGTCGCGATTCCGACGAAATCGACTTTTAACGATGACGGTCCGCCCGGTATTTCTTCATCCGGATCCTTTTCTTTTTCGTCCTCGTAATTAAAAAAGTCAAATACGACGCGCCCAATTTGCAGACGCGGCAACGCTTTACTCGCTGGATCTCGTTCAATGGAAATCACTCTTTGGACCGTGTTGATTTCGAGTTCCGGATCGCTTATCTGCACACTGTCGCCGATTTCAATTGATGCGAAACCGTCATAGTCATCTAACTCCGACAGGTCCACTACATCGATTTCATATGAACGTTGTCCATATATCCGATAATCAACCTCCTCCGATACGTCTCGGATGTTAACGCCTAACGTGAATTCTAGTCCTCGATTTATTCCGCGTTGTTGAATTAGCGAAACTGTTTTATTGTCAAAGACAAGCTCCCCGCCGATGCCACGCGCGAGACCAATCAACGCCCCGCGTACTTTTTGTTCACTCGGTTTATATAATACGGATCCCGCAAATTCTACGACGCCTATACTGAATCCCGTACCCTCCACTAGTAACTCCATGATACTCCGAGGGCTTGTTTCTATTTCTTCGAAATTGACGTCATGACGCAATAAGTCATAACTTATATGCTCGCATTCTACTTTGGCGTGGGGGAACGACGCGCGATTTTTCACGACTCGAGCAATGCGGAAATCTTGACCGTCCACAATCACCAGGTTAGGTCCTAACAAGTTGAAAGACTCGCGGAAAGTTTCAAATTGGAACGTATAAGGTCCATTGATTTCCTCATATATACTCGGTTCTTTATAATTCTTTATTGTCCCTAATTCGTTCCGGAGATCGTTATAAACTTTCAGTTCCAACGTCCACCCCCTCCTAATCTTGCGCTACTGTTAAATCACTTGCTCTAATCTGTATCAGACTACCCTTTTTCACTTCGATAGATTGGTTCAATGCCTTGTAATAAAGCAAATTCCCTCCGGTTTTCGCATCCCGTAATCCGATGTGAGATACACGCCCCCATACCTCTGTTGCCTTCGGGAATGATATCGCTCCTGTATTGGTACATAGCGTTCTACTTGCCGCGACAGTCGGAGCCGAGAAAGAAGACAATTGCCTTTCATATGCCCCGCCGGAAACCTCCGTACCCAGGTCATTCTCGGTTGGATTAGATGTATATAGCGCGACATATACGGTTCCACCTAATAATGATGTTAGTATCTTCGATTCTGCATACTTACTCATGTTTGACATTTATAGCACCTCCAATGGTGAACATCTAAATTTCACGGTAAACGTTCCATATCTCGCGATTCGTTCGATGTCTATAGTATTTATTACTTTGGCTTTATAAATAGCGGTCGGATCATCGTCGAATATTAACGGTTTCCAATCCGGAGCATATAACCACGCCGCCACACCTCGACAGGCAGCATAAAATCCTAGTCCTTTTGGTTTTTCGAATAAGAAATCGACTTCAATTTCAATGTCGCGAAAAGAAGGATCCGGAATCAATATACTGCCCTGGTGATATGGTAATTCAATAAACTGATCTTGCGTTTCTCCCATTAAAGGGCGCCGGCTGTCCAATACCTCTAAATTCTTAGTTGTACATTTCACGCCATTAAAAGATAAAGTCATCGACCGCGCCCCCTTTCGTGTCTTCGTTGCATAACCAACAATTCCCTGGCTATGCTCTTTATATCATTGTCGTCGCGTACTTCCATGTTTTCTATGTGGAATCTATTTGAAATTGCACCCGGACCGGAATCGACCGCTGGCGCCTGTGATTGTATTACACCTCGTATAGCTGCGTTACTTTCCGGGGCTTCGAATGTAGGTCTTTCAGTCATTTTCGGAATGGCGGCGTTTGCCAAGTTTTTAGCGGACGCCTTTATAATAGATATCGTGTTGTCAATACCTACCGCCAAACCCTCACCGGTCCATACTCCAAGTTGCTCAAGTACGCGGGATGGGGAATTAATATCTAACACTTTTCTTATTGTCTCACTCACAGCTTTCGCCATTGTTGTCGCTTGCTTTTTAAGTGCGCCCTCCATAGATGACAGACCATTAATAAGCCCTTGTCCGGCGTCCCTGCCTATCTGTTGCAGTGATTGCAACTCGTCGTCCGTCGCTTTCGTGACAGCTTTAATTTGCGCCACCCATTCAACCTGTAATACTTCCAGTTCTGTATTGGCGGCGGCGCGCATCGCTTCAATGCTTTTCTCCACATCTTCTTTCATTCCGGATAATTCTGATTCTGCTTGTTCTCTCGCTTGTTCGGTTTTCACTCTATACAACTCTGAATATCTTGATAGTTGATCATCGGTCAATTCATTCAACGCGATAAGTTCCGGCAACGCCTTTGGACCCATTTCACGCAATTCTGCTAGTAAGGTTTCATCCGTCCCGCGCATAGAAAGTTTTCCGATTTCAGATTGCCACCTGGCAAAGCCGTCAACTTGGTTCGATAAATTAAGCAGTAAATCCGCGCCCGTTTTCTCCATTTTTATTTCAAACTCATCAAATAAACCAGCGAAACCTAATAGTGATTCGTACTTATTTTTAAACGCGTCCGTGTAACCCTTCACTGCATCGGATGAGTTTTTGGTGTAGTCGTCATCAATTTTCTGCGCCCGCTTGTTGAAGTCTTCATTTACCTTATTAACGCTGTCGTTAACTGCTTTTAATGCTTTTTGGTATTCTTTTTGAGCGGCTATCCGTGCTTTGCTGCCCTTTTTAAACTTGCCAATAGACTTTCTCCATATCTCGGATTCTTGCGTTAACGATAATTGATCCAGTGACTTTTTATCATCAATGCTTTGTTTGATGTTATCGAATTCCGCTTTGACGACTGCCTTTTTATCGGACTCGTCTTTTTTCATTGCGGCTGTATAGGAGTTTTGAGCCTTGGCGCGTTCCTTACTACCTTTTTTAAATGTGTTAATAGACTTTTTCCATATTGCCGCTTCTTCCGCGCTAGATAATCCAGTAGTTGCTTTTTTGTCCGCGATCTTACTAGAGACAGCGGTCATTGCCGCACTTACTGCGTCACGCTCAGCCTTTGCGGCTGCGGCAACTCGACGTTTGTTTTCAGCCGCTACTTTCTTGGCGGCTGCCACTTGCTTTTTGGCTGCCGACTCAGCACTTTTTGCCGCGCTTTTCGCTGTGCTTTTCGTCTTGTTCTTTGTTTTATCTTTAGCGCCCTTCGCTTGTTTCTTTGCGCTGCCATTCAATATTTTATCGATTTCTGCGTCAGCGTTTTTGGCTGTACTTATGATGCCTTTAGTGACTGATTTCATGGCTTTTTGGTTTGCGCCTTTTGTGGACGCGATACCGATAGCCATTCCCTCACCGGTGTTTTTACCGAAACCTTTCATCACTGTGGATGGTGACTTAATACCGAGTATTTTTCTTACCGTGCCTGTAATGGCATCAGTTACATTTTTAATGGCTTTTTTTACCGCGTTTACCATTGTGGTTATGCCATCTATTAAACCTTGAATGATGTCTTTACCGATTTGCACAAGGTCCACATCTTTTAGGTATCCTGTGATATTACTCCAAACCTTTTTCATGGTTCCCCAAATCGTTTCCCAGGCTCCTGCCCAATCACCTTGTAGAATCTTTAAAACCGTCTGAATAATCCCGAGAACTAAATCAATACCGGTTTTAACAATCGCTTTTATTAACCCCCAAGCAATCTTGACGATGCCGGAGATGATCGGCCAAACGACCTGGAAAATACCTTTAATAATCCCCATGACCATCTCAATGTTGTTTTTAATGTAACCGAAATACATTTTGACAATGGCGAAAATAGCCTTGCCGTTTTCATCCCAAAAAACTTTGAATTGACCAAGTACACCTTTTCCGAATGAAACGACACTCGATAAAATTGTAGAAATGATGTCGTATACAAAGCCGAATGCTTGCTCTGTGCCTTTTTTCACCGCTTCCCAGGCTGCATTTACCCCGTCTCGGAACCATTCAACTTTGTTGTATGCGAGAATCACGACAGCGACGATACCCGCTATTGCAGCGATAGCAATGGCGACAGGTCCTGTAAGCGCCGCGAATACAGGTCCCAAGAATGCAAGTTTAGCAGACATTAAGGCGATTACACCGCCCGCGTTTGCGACAGCTAGGGAAACTGTGGCGAATACCCCAACAATGGATCCGATGGCGCTTATCAGTGTGCCTACTATAATAAGTATTGGACCGATTGCTGCCACTATTCCACCGATTACCATGATCATCTTTTGGGTGGCAGGACTCATTTCACTGAATTTCGTTGCCAATTCACTGATCTTTGTTGCAACATCTGCCAATATCGGCAGAAGCATATCACCCATCTGCCCCAGTGTA
This sequence comes from Sporosarcina sp. E16_8, assembly GCF_017347095.1. Classification (GTDB taxonomy): domain Bacteria; phylum Bacillota; class Bacilli; order Bacillales_A; family Planococcaceae; genus Sporosarcina. The sequence continues at coordinate 131,746 of NZ_JADPRZ010000003.1, forward strand.
TTAACGATTGTTTCTTTTGCAATCGCCATTTTATCCTTTGTTGTATCGACCATAATACCGAATGCTTTTTCTGTGGCTCCGGAAGAGTTTTGCATATCACCTAAAAACTCATCGAACTCCGCGCCGCCCTCGGCAGCTAGTATTAACGCCGCACCGCCGGATCTAACGTTTCCGAATAGGTCGGACAATTTCAATCCGCTTTTATCCGCTACGCCTTGCAGATATTTAAGAACTTCGCCGGTGTTATTCCCTTCCGCCTGGAGTTCGGAGAATGATTTACCTGTCCCAGCCCTTAGTATCTTGTCTACTTTTGAACCCGCTTTACCAAGTTCACCGAACATCGCTTTCATGCCGGTTCCGGCTTCTGCTGTCGCTACACCGTTTTTAGTAAGGACGGCATATCCCGCAGCTAACTGATCGAACCCCACGCCTTGCGATTGCGCAATAGGGATAACCGCTCCCATAGACACCGCAAGTTCATCAACCGTGGTTTTACCTTTATTTTGAGTAGTGATTAACATATCGGAAATATTGGTGGCTTCGGTTGATTCGAGTTTGTAGGCGTTCAGTGCGGTCGTTAATACGTCCACGGCTTTTGATGTATCGGTAAATCCACCACCAGCCAATTTCATAGCTTTCTCGGTGAACTCAATCGCGTCAACTTGTGTTTGCCCGGCGGATAGTGACCCGTAAACGGATTCTGCAACCTCACCGAACGCGACGCCCATTTCCGACGACAGCGTACGAATATTGTTTTTGTAGTCGGTTAATTCCGATTCTGACCCTTCAAGCAGTGTGGACGTTTGCGCGAATGAGTTCTCTTGGTCTATCGCGACTTTCGCCATACCCGCACCCACGGCAATGATTGGGGCAGTGATTTTTTTGGTCATGCCCTTACCGATGTCCGTCATCTTGTCGCCTACTTTACCAAGCGCCTCGGATGTCTTTTTCAATACACTTTCTTGCTCGCGTAATTCGGATGCGGTAGCGTTTATTTCATTGGCAAGCTGTTGTTCGGCTGTACGGGCTTCAATTAATTGACGTTCATAATTATCAACTTCCGTCGAGTTCTCGCCGTACTGCGACTTCGCCTCTTCTAGTTGTTGTTCGTAATTCCTAACTGACTCACTAGCCGCATCATGCGATTGGTTCAAGTGTTCCAATTGCGCGGCAAGCTTTTCGCTTTCAGATGCATTTTCGCCCAGTTGCGCTTTCTGTAATTCGTATTCGGCAGTCAGTTTCTCGGATGAGTTTTTTAACTCTTCTTCCGTTGACTTCAATGAGTTTAGTTGTTCTTCCGCCTTGGCTGCCTCACTAGTGCGGGCTGCTTCTGCTTCCGCAACGCCTTGTAGACTGGCAGTTGTTTCTGTCATACTGTTTGCGATTTGTTGTTCAGCGATCCTCGTCCTATTTAGCTGATCTTCTAGTTTGCGGACCTCTTCTGAATTAGCGCCCCACGTCGCCTTTGCTCGTTCTAATTGCGCGGCTGTTTCCGAGGTTTTTTGTTTAGCTAATTCATATTGCTTACTTAATCCGCCTAGTTTTGTTTGTAGCTTTTCGGATTCGGTGCCGCTGTGTTTCATTTGCTCGGATTGCAGCTTCATTTCTTGGCGCAATCTTCCCGATTCTTTATTCATTTCGGAAATTGCTTTATTGAAATCTTTATTAAAGGCTTTAAAGGTCACTTTTGCTTCTGTATCTTTTGCCATGCCCTCACCTCTCTTTCGGGTTGTTGCTCCATCCGTCGTAAGCTAACTTCCCACTGTAAATGCGTTCTACGGATTCAATAGGGAAATGCCAAAAAACCTCCGAATCTATCCCGGCGGTTAGGCAGTACAATATATATAAATCTTCAACGCATTCAATATTTAATTCGGGTGATTTTATTTTTTTTTACTTGCAGCCGTTCCGTTTTTTAGTCCTGCCGCAAAGTTGTTGCCGTCCTTTGTCATCGAGTCGCTGATCAATTGAATATACAAAGTGATTGTTTCCGAAAAGTCGCCATGATAAAGATCAATGAACTCGTCAAATGATAGACCGGAACTCTTATTTGCTCCGATAAATGCAAGATAAATCACTTGGATCATTTTAGTGTCATCGAAGTTTTCCAGTAGTTCTAAATCAGTCTCGTCACCGCTTGTCATTCTTTCGAAGTCTTGCAGCTTTGCCAATTCCCCGACTAAACTACCCTCGATGAGACCAAGATCACGACCGCGTTTCAATGCCGCGTTTGTCAAAAATGCTGGGTGCGTTTTTTCGTTTGTGTAAATCATTTCAAATTCGCCCTCGACCTCATGTGATACTGCCTCTTTTAACGTTACTTTTTGGATTTTCATTATTCATTTCCCCCTAAGTTTAATTTTGCTAAAAAAAAAGCCCCATCACGCGGACAGGGACAATTCTTTGTATCGTTATGAAGCTACTATTAAGGCAGTAAAGATTTAACCAACTCTGTTGTAAATGCTGTATGCCATGACGTTGCAATTGCAACGTCCGCCTCTTCAATTTCCGTAACCATTGCCTCATAATAAAACTTGTTGTTAGGATCCACTAGTGCCGTGAATTCCATTTCCAGCAAAGCTACCTCGTCCTGCCCGTTTTCAACTTTAATCTGGAAACCGGAAGCGTTAGAAGAGTTAGGGAATGCGATTAGTTTAACAACGTCTTCGAATTCATCCACTACGTCAGCGGTAAAGATAAAACGTTTACCAAGTGATTCGGGACCGTATGCAAAGACGCCCGCTTTCAGCCCTTCGTTTGAAAGTCCGAAAATATCACGTGCAACGTCAACCGGAATATGTGCAGATACGCTCAAATTCATTTTAAGAGGGATAACAACTTTCTTCGCCTCTACACCTTCACAGATTTTAACTAGTTCTTTTACCTCTGTCTCACCTTCGATAGAACCGACGCAACCGAACGAAGTACCCGCCCCCGCGACGTTGTTTTCAAAGACCTGGATACTCGCATTCTTGATTGATACCGCGTCAAACTCGATAACTTTTGTAACTGCCATTTATAAAACCTCCTGTATGATTTGGGTTAGTTTCTCGCTCATTTTTTCGACGATGATGGGTGTCGCTGCGTCTAGTCCGCGTTGCATAAAATGATGCGCCGTCGGGTTGCTGCGTCCTCGTCCTTCGTCCGGAAATACAAGATAGCCATAACTACCCTTGTTACTTGCAGCGCCGCCTTTTGTTAACACTGTGAATTCAAGATTTCCCGTCCTACTCTTTGCCCAATTGCTGTTTTTCGAGTGGTTTTTATGGCGTTTGGATACTGGCAATAAATTCGTAATTTGCTCCGTGGCTATTCTAACGCCCTCGACGTGCAATACTTCATTAATCGCCTGTTCCGCTTTCCCTGGAATGAGTTTGATATTCCTTTCCAGCGCCTCAATTTCCTTGTAATCTATTTCAAATCTGACACCCAATATTAATCCTCCTCACATAAGTAAGAATGACGCGATCAATAAAGCGGTCTGTATCTTTCTTTTGTAGACGTTGTTTTTCGGTGCGTTCAAGCGTCATGCCCTTAACTCCCGACAGCGCCATGATAATATCCACTGTTTGCTCATCAATATCAGATCGATTTTCGGAATAATAATAAATGTGAATGGCTTGCGTCAAGCTTTTCATATCTTTCTCATTCTTCATGCCGCTAGTTTCATAAACAAAACAATGGTAATCGATTAACCCTTTTTCCTCGTCTTCCGCTATCTCATCCTCAAATACAGGGATAGAGAAAGAGGACAGACCGGCGTGTATATCGCTGATCTGCCCTCTCATATGCGTTTTTGTTTTACTCAACAACGCCCACCTCCTGCAAATAAAAATACAGACAACTTTTTTCGCGGTCGGGATCGACCTTGATAACATCAAATTCGATGCCATCTTTAACTACCTTTAATTTGCTGCGGTTAATCCCATGAAACGATGGCGGAAACAACGTCTTCAATTTATAGTCCAGTGTCGCACTCATAAATGACGCCAACTGATAGTCGGTATCACGACAGGATATTTCTTTATAAGCTAGTCTGCCGACCGCCTGAAAGGTTTCACCTATACGCTTACCTGTTTCGGTCCGCTTAGTTTCTTTGTAACCATAAGTAACAAACCCGTCATTGTATGTTTCACGGACCTGGTGATTCTTCGCCATCCACAGTCACCACCTTGCCTAATGCGACATGTATGATAAGTCGTTTTAACTCATGACCAAAGTTGATTTCGAATTCGTCAGACGCGTTATTGTAGGAATATCGACAACGTTCGAGTAACAAATCCTTTAACCACTCGTTTTTTTCGAAATTAAAAGCCGCGCCCGTCAACTCGACAAGGTACGACTTCGAACGTTCGATAGTTTTCGATAGATCTGCATCTTCCTCGTTCCACGTAATCCGCAAACGACTTTTCAATTCGACGAGCAACGTCATTCCGCATCACTCGACTTTTCAGATTTTTTCTCCGGCTTAATCTCAGCACCGAGAAAAGGAACTTTCCAACGATTCTCCGCACTTTTTAAAAATTTCACGCGTTTAGCATCAGCCTTGAATCCTGCTTTCGGATAGGTTTCGCCAATATTGTACTTTGTTTTTTCATGTTCATTTGCGATAAACGTATTGATCACTGGATACATACACAATCACCTCCAATTAGGGTGTAGGTGTTTCGGCTTCAACCCGAGTTAGTTTCATATTTTCAATATTGAACACAGTGAAAGAGTCTGCATCTAGCGGACGGCCATTAACGAGTTGTCGTACTAAGTACAGACGTTGGTCTTGGATCATTCGTAAGACATCCGTAGATTCCAGTTGCGCCTCTGCTCCGACACCCATAAAGTAATCTTTTGGCTTCCCGGCAATCATTGTATTGAGTGGTACTGCGGAAGACTGAACAACTTCTAGTCCTGGTACGGCGAAATTATCATAAGACCATGAACCGTCATCCTTCTGTTTTGCACCTAGAGCAAAGAATTTCGAAGCATAATCAAACGGATTAACAATAAGCGTCACACCCGTATATGGTCTAGTTCCATTTTTCGTAGTCGGCGCAAGGATTTGACTGCCGATTGTCACAGGTGTGAAATCCGGTAGCGCAACTTTAGCTTTTTCGGGATATTCGCCACCAACGACAGCGCCATCAAGGTCGCGAGTCATGCCGATTGGCTGTTTATTACCCGTTCCTACAACGATAACTTTTTCTAATTCAGACGCGATAATTTCCATTAGAAATGCACGGACGTAGCGATCTAACCATTCTGGTCCAAGCTCAAACATTGCTTTACAAACGACTAGGAATCCCGAGAATTTGAACATGCCTTGGTCCACAGTTTTGAATCCGTGTCCAATCATTTCTTGAATGTCATCACACACGTCGCCCCAATACCCAGCAGTAGAACCTTCTTTGCGGGTTACCCATGCCGTCGTTGCACCTACACGCTGGAAATTAATGCGTGAAAGAAGTGGGTGCTCGATTGTCAAGTCCTCGAATACGCGGTCATACACAGTTGGTGGGACAAGTGCTGAAACGCCATCGAAAGATGTTACTTCGATTGCAGCATTATAAAATTTCTTTTCAGCAGTCGTAAGTGTGCGAACACCACGAGCTGTTAATGCTGCATCATCCCATTGTTCTTCGTTTGCGCGTTTCGCTTCAAGAATCGTTTCATTCATCATGTTTTGAAAATGGAGTGCGTTATTCTCATAGTTTTCCACGATTGCTTGTGCTACAAGTGTTGAATCGCCACTCTCAAAAACTGCTTGCATTGCCGCGACTTGTTCTTCTTTTGTAGCAACCGGCATTTTGGGTGCTTTATCTAAATTTTTAATTCCTGTCATTATCAATGACCTCCTGTTTTTTCACCAAATTAAAAACGCCTACTGGGATCAGTCGCGTTTGAATTGGTTTAATATGTTTTTTGGTTGTTCGGGTGTTGACTGTGGATTAGGTTCGGTTTGTTTATTTCGGAATCGTGCAAGCACGCTATTTTTAAAGTCTTCGGGATCTGTTTGAACCGGCGCAATCGGCGCACCACCCACGCTGTCTGCTAGTCCAAAATCAACCGCTTCGGACGCTGTGAACCACGTTTCATTGCTGACCATCGTTTCAATTTCGGGACGTTCTCCTTTAAAGCGCGTCATATAAATATCGATCAGCGATTGATTTAACTTGCCTAATACGACAGCTTCTTTTTCAAAGTCTTCTTTAAATCCCCACATTCCAGTCGATGCCTCATGAATCATTAGCATCCCTCCAATATTAATGATAAGCACATCGGCTGCCATTGCGATGATTGAAGCTGCTGATGCTGCCCATCCGTCAATATATATAATGATTTTTGCGGAATGTGTTTTCAGTAAATTATAAATTGCGATTCCATCAAATGCGGAACCACCCGGACTATTCAAGCGCACAATGATTTCACTGGACGTGATATTTTTAAGTGCGTTTTCAACGTCGCCAGCTGTCGTAGATTCACCGAACCAAGATTCGCCAATTTCGCCATAGATAACGATAGTTGATTGAGTATTATCCGCATTCGTTTCAGCTTTGAATTGATGCGGGACGCTTACCTTTTCATCATACTTTTCATTTTTAAATCGTCGTTTCCTTGTCATTCATTTTCACCCCCTTTCAAATGAGTTTCAGCACCCACACGCTCATAGTTCTTCGTGACAAATCGATAATCACCGTACTCTTCATCGATTGGTTCGCGACCAAGGATCTCTTGAATATCATTAATCGTGGCAGAACCGATTGCGAACAGCTTATCTACAGCGGTTGCGACCTGTCCAATATCAATTACTTTGATTTTCGATGTATCGATTTTCAAATAAGTACGCTCAGTATATTCTTGTTTGGTATACATTTTCCGATTGAATTCATCCGCTATTAATTCTGCGGGTGGTCTAATAGCAAACATCAAAAAAGAATTCGTCTGCTTTTCAACGTCTGCAAGGTCGCCTTTTAATAAGCCCCGTGGGACGTGGAAAGCCATTGCCACAAAATTAAATATATCGTCAATCAGATTATTAATATCTCGGCTGTCAGTGGAACCCATTGCAGAATTCGAATCGCTCATATCCTCGAACACATATCCGTCCTGGAGTTGAAATGCCGTGCCTTCTTTGTCGGGATCAAACCAGTTTTTTAATTGCCCCTCGAACATGGCGTCAACGGCTTCTTGCATTTCTTTCGTTTGTGCTCGTAGGAAGTCGCCTTTTATTAAAAGACGTTTGTTATTCTTGCGACGATAATATGACATTGATGAGGCAAGCAATTTCCCATAAGACTCATACAAACCGTTTATAACCTTCAACAGGTTTCTATCTTTCACCCGAATGTGGATGACATCTTTTTCGTAAAATGTTTTATCCAACTGTAATTCGCCGACTTTAACTTTTTTATACATATTCGGCTTAAATGCATACTCCATCATTTCGAATTCATCTGCTACATATAACTGATCGTCTTGCATAATGATTAAGCATTCGGTGTCGTATACATATTTACGGACGACATCATGGAAAAATTCTGTAGCGCTTTGATTGACGTTCGGTTGCACGTTTAGCAGATAATACATTTCGCCACGAATCGGCTTTCCTTTTGAATAAGTTTGAATCTCGCAACCGGACAAAGCATTCGCGATTAAGTCCACGCATGTTTCGACAGCTAATTGTTTATAGTAATACTCAACACTCAACACATAATGACAATTATCCAAGTTCAACGTATTAGTGTTTTTATTGAATATCGTCCGTGCCCAATCTACAAACCCCAAATTTTCACCCCCTTTAAAAACTGTATGATTTGAATATCTTAGCAACATTTTCGGGTGTTAGCGTTTGCGATTCTCTCAGTTCCAAATCAAATTGCAATGCATGAAGAAACGCGAAAAAGCCGTCCGTCTTACGTGTCTTCGGCTCAATTTTTTCATATGAAATATTTCCTTTGCCATCTGGTTTGGCGTAGGTGTTATTGACATACCAGCGCATCATCATGTCATCGCCGAATACAATATTTTTGTAGGAAAACATTTCCTCAATGATCGGTTGTAATTGCGTATGTGTCTTAGTTCCACTTCGCGCTATTTCTAACCTGAATCCAAATTCCTCAAACACTTCGCGCAAATGATTAATACGATATAAGTCACTAGTAATCTTTTTGATATTGTACAATTTAGATTGCTCCACAAACCATGCTGCGATAATTTCAGCCTTATTCGTTTCCTCATAGATGATCGTAACGAGCCCTTTTTCCACAGCTAATTCAATGTCTATTTTAAAATTTGTTAGCTGCAAGGAGCGGTGATTAATAAACGTGTGACCTTTCCAGTACCGCTTACCATCCTTTTTAAATAGCAATCCGACACCCACAAAGTCGCGTGTATCCGCATAGTCAATACCACCGATGCAATCAGCACCCTTGAAATCGGGAAACGGTTGATTCGTCGCGACAATCTTGTCCCAATCTGCAACGCCATCCTGTGACAGTTGAGATGGGATGTTCATACGCTTTGTCATAAATTCAATCCGTGCAGACGGCCGCTCTTTCATTCGATCATATTCAAGCACCATTTCCAGTTTCAAATCCGGCATATGTTCGATGGATGGATTAGCTTTTTCCCACATTCTCGAATCATGAACTTCCTCGGAATCATCTAACCGACAAATAAACGGGAACATTCGAGAGTTTGGTAATTCGCCGTTCAGCACACGTTCAGCTTCTTCTTTCATCTGATCAAGAAAACCGTCACGTACATTACCATCAGTAGTCAGATAGATTCTTCGAGGACGGGGTACTTTACCGAGACCAGAAGTAAATACTTTGATATTGTCTTCCGTTTCGTATGCATGAATTTCATCGAACACCACAACGCCTGGACGAAATCCATCTTTCGTTTTTGCGTTATTCGTGTAGTAACTGACTTCTGCTTTATTCTTGTAATGCCGAATAAGCTGCATCGTCTTGCGGAAATGCTTGCGGAAAATACCCCAATAATCTTCAAGTACATCTTTCAAATCGTTGAACGAGGTTTTCGCTTGACGCTCAGACGTTGCCACAATGTCTACGTTGTATCCTCGAATTTCTTGCTTGCCGATAAAATGAAACGCAAGACCTGCTAGAAATGCGTTCTTTCCTGCGCCACGTCCCATGTATAAAAGGAATTCATTAAATACTAATGATCCGTCCGTGTAAAATAATCCGAACATGCAAGCAATGACGAATTTTTGCCATTTGAAAAGCTCGAATGGAAAATACTTTTCGATGGATTCAATCGCCTCTTCTACAGCGAAATGATTAATTGTAATGTCGTCTTGGTTCAACTTACTTTTAACGAGTTCGATTAATTTATAGACATCTTCGCTCACGATTATTTCCCCACGACCAACAGCCGAGAAATAACCATGGATATATTTGTTGTATTTTAAATCAGTATGGATCATCTTCATCAGCTACTTGTCTTACCGGTTTCAGTCCCAATTCCGAAATCAACCTCAACATTTGATTATTCGTTTTTGCATATTCCGGAATGGACGGATTAATTTTAAGTCCTGTACTTGTCATTGTTTTAGCACCATTACTTTTAAAATCATCTTCAAGCGCTTTGGCCATATCCCACATAATTAAATATTTGTCCACCAAATCCACAAAATGATCTCCGGATACTCCGTCAATATTCAATTGTTCAAGTAATCCTTTTTTGATTTTATTACGCAAAACCGATACTTCGTTACTCAATTTCCTCCCCCCTTTTTAACTTCCATTTATTTACTTTCTTTTACACGTGAGGAATCCCAAAAATATATTTTTTCTTGACCTCCACTCGTTGAAGGTCCCTCCAAGTAAAAGTTAAAACTTTTGACCCGGGGGGTATGTTGTGACGAGTCACCATCGTTCTACGTTCATGAATTTCTTTTCCACCACATCTTTCAATCGTTCGTGCGCATCGTTGTGACAAGGGATGCACAGGCTTTGTAAGTTGTTTAGTTTTAACGACAAATGTGGATGAGTCTTGACCTCTTTTAAATGATGAACGTTTTGGACTCGCTTGTATCGCCCTTTACTTTTGCACACCTGGCACTCATAGTTGTCACGACGTCTTGCCTGTTCACGGACCGCAAACCACTCTTTCGACTTATAAAACTTCATGAGTTTGTCCTGTCGAATGAAGTTAATTAATTCAGTTTCACGTTTGTCCGTAATCATTTTGTGTACCTATTGATTGCCCAATATAGTAGAAGAAGCGGGATTGTCACACACACGGTCATTATCAATCCGACTACTATCATGTCATCCACGTCATGATTAGTTTCTTACCTACACCACAGCAACCAACAGCAACCTTAGTGATAGTGACGCTCCACCCACGGCGTTCGTATTCTGCAATTAGTTCAGCTTCTGTCGATTCGGTTAATGTAATTACCTCGGTGTTCTCTTGTGGTGAATCTGCTTTTACCATCTTCATCCCTCCAATTGATGTAGCTACATAACGGAGTAGCTAACCGAGATAGAATCACGCATCCTTTCTTGTGTTAGATATTTTTGAATCAGTTAGCAAGAAGGACCACCACCTTTTATATAGGTTTATTATTTACAATCAATAGCACGCATCACACCTTAGATACTGAGTTAGCAATTGCTACTCAATCGACGGTATTTTGATGCGCACTATTCAATGTAAATGCATATAAAAAAAGCCCACTCGATTGAGTAGACTTTTCATCATTAACTATTCATCTTCTTCTGAATCAATTGGCATTTTAATTGGTGTCGCTTCTTACATTCCTGCAGCAAACCCTTTGGATATTGGTTTGTTTGTCATGAGGCTATTACCACCACCTTTTATGTAATAGAAAAAACACCTCAGTGAGAGGTGCTTCATTCCTGTTTTTTATCAGATATTAACACATAGTACAATACTTTGAGATTCCTTATGGATATGGTGATTGTAATCATAAGTATAAAATACCAAACACTTAGCATAGTAATTGTGTAAATACTAGCTTTAACACATTCATTTATACCTATTACAGGGAGTATTATAATCGATAGCAAACTTATAAAAATAGAAAAGAACTGAAATACTATTGATGCGCAGAAAAAGATCATCATTACATCAAACTTCTTTGATTCTGGTAATTGATCACTTTGCTCGTCTCTTAACATCCTGATTATTTCAGAATTAGATGTAGCTAAAACTGAAATACTGGCAATACTAAATCCAGCAAGAATTGACAAGAAGGTTAATGCCGTATTGTTTAGGCTGATCAAGTTTGTTATAATCTCACCCAGCATAAGTTCCTTGCGAAACAAGTAGTATGCTATAGCAATCGCTAGCAAAGAAGGTACACCAATGTCGACTATTTTCTCAGATTTTGTCGCCGCTTTATTATATCCCCAAAACATCGAAAACGGAAAATTATTAGCTTCCCAAAATTTCCGTAAACTTTTCACAAAATTTATACCCTCCCTAAAATTTCTCTTTTTAAGATTAGATCTGAAAGCGCTGAATAGGTATCGTCTTTTAATGCGTTGTTATTATCATCAAACTTCATAGTAAGTTCATGCTTTTCCGATAATTTACTGATGTATATCGTTTTAAATTCATCCCCGTCCTTCCCCCTGACCTTGATGTTGTTTATTCCTTTTATTGGTTTAATCGACCCGCGTGGTACTATGTTCTCCACAAATTGGTTCAATCCTCCGAGCTTATCTCTTTTATACTTGGCTAGCCATTCTATTTTCACATAGTTTGCTTCGAATTCTCTTGCCGATTTTCTTGCAGCTGAGATTATTTCATTTTCATATCCAGCATCTTTTTCTGCAGCTATCTCGACTTCGAGACTAGTTACATTTATAGCTGAAATCTCATCAATAAAATCTTTCTTTAGGAGAGTGGATATTCCAAGGCTAAAGTAATTTTTCCTTTTCATTAGGTTTTCCCCAATTATATTTAAATACTCAGAAACCCTATTCCTATTAACTTTTACATCTCCTTGCAATAGCAATAGTCCATCCTTTTTCCTCAAAGCGAAATAGACATGCTTATCTTCTCCTTCTCTTTTTTTCTTATTATTCTTTCTAGTTTTCATTGTATCCACATTTCTTAGATCTCCAACTCGACCGTATTCACCTGTCACAAACCGGCCCGCAAGGTAGATTTCCTTTTTTTCGCCGACCTGAAATTCAGTTACGTCCTCTACAGCAAGAAACCAATTAGATCCATAATTTTGCTTAATATCTGCTAAATCTTCAACCATACATCTCATAAAAATTTCTTTTAAAGATTCATAATCCAAAAAATACTGGTACTCATCTTTTCCTTTAACTTTTACAATCCTAGTAAATTCTAGTTCATATGCGTAAAAATTCTTTGTTTTTGTCACCATTTTAATTTCCCCTTTAACTGTATGAATTTACTGACTCTATCATACATTAACTAGGGGACTAGGTATATCAAATGGACTAAAAAGAACACTAGTTCCGTTAATATTATATCATTTTTTCGACAATATCAAACAAAAATAACCGGCAAGTTTTAAAGGGGACTAAAAAACTCACCGGTTATATCTGATAAAATACACCCGCACAATTGACCGCGTTAGCAGCATACTTGAGTGTGTATATAAGAGGGGAAATGAGTGAGTATCGAGAAAGGCTCCAATGGCTGTAGTCGCCTGTTTTCTTTTCATCTCACAATACAATTATCGCACGTCTATCACCAAATGCTCTGCCATAATCCTGCCAAAATACTGCCATATTATTTTAAGCTTATATAATATTTTCAAGAGGGTCTATTCCGAGTCTAAGACAAATTGCAATATATTCACTTTTTTTTGTCGAGTTTTCACTGAAATATTTATTTAAAGCAATCCTAAGCTTATTTGGAAATGGAGACGCTTGAAAGATTCTTTGGATAGATTGCACTATATTATCACTTAAATCTATAATATCTAAATGTCCTATTATAGATTTAATGGAACCGTTACCAAAGTTAAAATCATTTAATAGAGGACTTTCATCCGCATAAATTAAAGATTCGTACATTCTAAAATATCCATGCCGAAGTAAATGCCCACACTCAATTTCTGTAGGGATAGCATCAGTATTATTATTAATGAAATGTATTATAGCTTCCTCTTTTTCTGTTCCCAAGTATCCATTCAATATCAAACTCGTGAATATACTAAGTTTTCCGGGAGTGCTTTTGTTTAACTTAACTCTCCATAAATTTCTTATTCCGGTAGTGTCAGAATGATAGAATGTAGAAACCTTTTCCGGATACTCTGCAAGGAAATAAAGTTCTAATTGTTCATATCCTTTAATGAATTCGATTAATTTTCTACTAATAACTGTGTTCAAGTTTATTATTTCATTCAAAAATGCCATTGCCCTTCCTTCATCAGCTGGATATATAAAACTACTCTTTGCAAACATACTATTTAGTTCAGTAATAAACTCATCAATGCTATCCTCTTGAATGGCACTTGGAATCTCCCTAATTAAATACATAAAATCGGCATCGTCTCTAGTGTAATTCAAATCAAAATGTCTCTTTATTTTTTTTGTTAACGAATCCTTACTACCTTCCACAACAAATTTTGTCAAATTAGAAATTAGAAAAAACCAAAAAGCTTCAACGTGTGAAGCTTTAATGATGTTTGGTTTAGAATGCGCGCAGTCATTTCTTCGATATCTCCAATAAATAGCTTGTTGCCGTATATCATCTGAAATATTAAATATTTTTTTATTGTCATCTCTCTTCTTAATAGCCTCATTGACTGCTGTGTCCCAGGCTTCCTCTTTCCTCAAATCTCTCTTTATACTTTCCCAAACTTGCTCTTGGTAATAATCAGGTCTTTCTGCATTCAAAATTCTTTCTTTAATAATTTGTTGAAAGCCTAAAAAAGAAAATAGTAATGCCGCTTTATATGCTGATGCTTTATAACAAGTAATACTTTCCTCAAATAGATTTTTATTTTCTATATTAAGTGACTGTAAATCTTCTATCCAATCCTCGATTGGTAATCTCATATTAAACCCTCCCTTTTTAATTACAACAATAATACTATACTTTTACAATTCCACCTAAACTACAGACAACTAAGTTTTATAACCATCCACGACCAGTAGATCTTCGGGAATTCCTTTTGAACATCTTCTGGGCCATCTCATGCATTTCATCTACAGGCTTCGAACGTATCAAATCCGATACATCTTTACTGATTATTTTTCGTTCACCCACCTTATATCCCTTTTCATTCAGTTCAACCGCAGCCTTTGTAACACTCTCCAACTCTACATATAGCTTGATGGCTGTTCCCTCAAACGTTTCTGGTACATATTCCTCAACCCTCTTAATGTAATTAGTCAACGCTTCAATTTCCTTTTTAGCTTCATCGATGGTCATTTCCATATCCTCCCTTTACTCTCCTTTGGATGTACTATAATACATAGACTGTTGCGTTCGGCATTTCCTGTAATCCCTTATTCTTTAAGGCTCTAAGTGCTTTTTTGATTATCAATGTAACATAGGCATATTTATGTGCCATATAGTCTAAAAAAGAATGGATCAGTAATCAAAGTTTCTGATTGCCTTATCCATAATATCTTGATTTATCCCTATATATCGCTTTGTTACCTCTTCTGATGAGTGACTATATAACTCTTGTAAGAGCGCTATATTCTTCGTCCGTTCATAGAAATGGTATCCAAACGTCTTCCGCATTGAGTGTGTCCCTATGCGACTTAATCCGCACTCTTCGCCCGCTGCACGAATAACACGATAGGCTGTCGTCCTGCTGATAGGTTTATTCACGCCTTTTCTAGACTTAAATAAATAATCCTCATCGTCCAGGTCCGCTATAAAGGGTTTGAGCTCTTTACGCAATTTAGGGCTGATAAGGATTTCTTTTTTCTTCAAGGTTTTCTTTTCGACCAATAATAGTCTTTCACCTAAGACGTCTTTTTTCTTGATTGGTAGCATATCAGAAATCCGCAATGTCGAGTAAATTCCAAAGACAAACAACATGTGATTACGCGCGTTCGTTCTTTTTAGATAACTTTTCATTTCTTCAATTTTTTCGATATCCCGAATTGGTTCAACGAATTTCATTGTACTGGCACCTCCTCCTTATATACTTCCACTTTGAGAGCAAAGGCCAATTTGTAGAAAGCGCGTGATTTCAAACGGAAATAATTACGTTCAGACATATTCAGCTCGGCGTACGTTTGATAATCATACAATTCCTCCGCTTCTAAATAACGTTGCACAATTATTGCCCGCTCATCCCTTGGTAACCGATTTACTGCACGTGCAAACCAATCGATAAATCGATTCCGTTCACGTTCATAGTCCACATTTGCAATAGCTGCTGATTCTGTCGATGAACCTGGTAGCCCACCTGTATTAAGAACTAGTGTGTAAGCGGCTGTAATGGATGGTAGTCTATCTAAATTTGTTTGGAGTAGGTACATTCTGTATTTTTCCAGCAACGATTCCACGGTTTCCCTTGTCGATTTACGGTCAATCTCCGGTAAAATGAATTGCATTTGCATATACATTTCCTCCCTTTTAGATAAAATAAAAAGGACGCCAAACGACACGCAGTAATTGCGTATCGTTCGACGTCCTCAGGCTTTCCGGTCTTGGACTTATTCTGTTACATTCATCATACCATGTTTTTATGTAACATGACTATATTAGATATTCTCCGACTAATTTCACTTTATGTGCTTTACCTTTCGCAGTTTGAATCGTGGTCTCGCCGTGCTGTGGGAGCTGTATAAGCTTAATAGTTCCGCTCACTCCGTCAAGCACGATGATTTTCACTTTACCCGTTTCGAGATCGGCAAATTCATTCGTTTTATGCGTATAATCTACGATATCAACATGCATTAACTCACCTCTTTCCCCAATTTCGCTCATATTCTTTTTCTAGTTTATCATCATCCATTTTTTCTAACGCTTCCCGATTCCACATCGTCCACATTAGCAGCCACTCAATCATCGAACTGCGTTGGTCCTCAGTCATTAATATTCCCATCCCTCATGATAGCTGTTTTATTATTCTTGATGTCGATTTATGTCGAACGAATGGGATTGATAATTTAATATTTTCAGATTATAATAAAGGTGGATATAGAGTAGACCCTATGGACCTAATCAACCCAAATAATCACGGGTCGCAGAAAGTGATTAATATGCAAATCAACATTACTATTACAGTAAAAGTTGACCCGCGCGCGATTAACATTCTCGTCGCGGTAGGCTCCATAGCCGCAAAACTGCTCGGTCTCTGACCGGGCTTTTTGTTTATTGCTACCCCGTACGAATGAGGTGATTACATGACAGAAAAACCAAGGCTTGTTGTTAAGAGTGAAAATGAAACCGGTTTAAATACTCACTTCTTGGATACTAAAACAAAGGAAGTAATAACCAGAGGAGATCTCGCAAAACGAATCAATAAGGGTGAATATCCTGATTACCACGTTGCAAAAGTCAGTGGTAGAAATATCATTAAATCCAACCCTGATGGTAATAAGAAAAATAACTTAGACTAAAATACGTATTGGGGTAGCAATAATATTTTCAATATCCGTAACCCTGCTTCACATGAAATCTCGCATTTTTCTCCATGTAGATTGGTTTATTTTGATTTAATTAGTCACGCCGTATGGTCGAACTGCGTACTACTAATTCTTCTTTTTATAGACATCAATGCGTTTTACAGCTTGCTCACCATGCGTTCCAGTTTCAATTTGAGAGCCGGACATACCTACTGGATAACCTCTACTCATGAGGAAATCGAAAACTTCTTTCGCTATTGCTTCGTTGTGGCAATAAATAATATACTCCATGTTTGAAAACTGTACTTCCATTTCCATTCTCCTTTCTCCTTTCTCCTTTCTACCACATATTTTGTGTCACCCGTGACTCAGTTTGGTCGAAATGCGCAGCTATGATATTACTTTTTCAAACTCTGGTATACTATCCAAAAAGGGGATGAAATTATGGATCCAATTACAATCGGAACAGCAATCGGCACTTCATTAATTACAAGTTTCGCTACTAAGGGAGACAGTGAGCCAATCAAAACACTTAACGATATTTGGTATCTCGCATTTGGGAGAATGCAGTTATTTGCTGATAAAAAACGTGCCAAAAATAAGACTTTTTTAGACGTATATCAAAATGAGTTGGTACAAGAAATATCTGCTATACCAGAAGAAAACTTAATTGAACCACCTCTGAGTATTGTTGGTCCCGCATTAAATTCAGCTCAGTATTATATTGAAGAGGAAGTACTTCGAAAGATGTTTTCTAAAATCATTTCTTCTTCAATGGATAATAGGAAAAGTTCACGGGCGCATCATGCTTTTGTCGAGATTATAAAGCAACTTTCTCCATTAGATGCTAGTAACTTAAAAGTCTTCCAACATAGAAATAAGCTACCCATTGTAAACTATGGAATTAACATAGGGTTTAATGGAAATGTTATATTTCATCCCCATGTCTTTATACACAACCAAGACTGTAACGATTCAGATGCTATTGCGAGTTCATTGATAAATTTACAGCGATTAGGTCTTATCAATATTGAGTATTCAAAGGGTTTTCTTGACGAAGAATTATACAAAGACTTTGATAGTCATGAATTATTGGATAAAATCTCCAAAATGATTGATTCCGATGAGTTTTCCGAGAACGCCGAACTGTTACGCGATGTAATTAATCTCGAGCATGTCAGTACTAGGATTGAAAAAGGCACAGTTGAAGTAACTCCGTTAGGCAAGGATTTTATATTTACCTGCCTATGAGCGGATGTTTTTTATTGCACGTAACGTTTCAATTTTAACTTGTTCAATTTCTCGTATAAAATGCTCGTCCGTTTTTTCTAGTTCATCCATAAAGTTATCAAACAATCGATGAGTAATAATTATGACTGTAATGGTAGAAAAAATAACGCTTACTATTACAGTCATCTAGTTAATTGTTTCCATCCTGTCACCTCCAATAACTTCGCAGTTTGTTTCAACGCATCACTACAAAATCAATTCACCGCGGAATAACTATCAATCGAATACGAATTACCGCACTTCTGACAATACAAACTGGAATGTTGTGAATCTCCGTCAAAGATTCTTAACGGCTTTTTAAAAGGCGTACCATCACTTTTTATTTTATAAATCCGTTCTTGCAATCTGAATTCCGCATAGGTCAATTCCGTTCCGCATTCACATTTAGGGACCCCGTAAACCATTCCATCACCCTCCCCTGTTTAGGCTGGTGTTCATCACTCATTTCGTAACCACCTTCCATCCCCGTTTTTTCATCCAAGTCAATTCCGCGTTCCCGAATTGATCATACAGCCATGCCCTTTGGATCCCTTCCAAGCGTGTCAAGAGTCGATACGGTTTATCGTTCATTGCCCTCCCTCATTTCCGTTTAGTCGTCATCCTGACATTGCCTAGCATCGTTCTTCCTGCCAGTTACGTTCGTAATTCACTTCGGGTAAGATAAATATCGGGAAATAGCAACTACATTCGTAACACGCTTTAATTTCAAGCTGTTCGTTGCCTTCCACTTGATTGTGGACTTCCATAATTTCTTTTGATTTGCAATTAGGGCATCTCATAGTACACGCTCCTTTTAAAGCGAATAATCACTGGTATTCATTCGTTCACTGCGCGTTTAACCGCTAGTAGACTACGCAATGAGTAATAGTCCATTTCATACAACGACTCACCATTCCGTCCACTAGAGACCTTCAACGCAACCAATTGGTCGATGATGTATTTCTTTTCTACTCGTTTCATACCGTTTGCCCCTTTCGATTTGCCCAATAGCGTTCTGCCATTCGGATTTTCACTTCAAGTTCGTTCATTTCGCGTTTTAGCTTGTCCGCGTCATAAGGTTTAGTTGATTGGACGAGGTAAAGTCCTGGCCCTTGAATCCAATTAGGCATATTTATTGCCTCCCAGTAGTAGTATTATCGGAACAGCAATTTTTCCAATTCCGCATTTTCGCTATCCGCTTCATCGTCACGCACAGGTTCTTCCGGCATGTATATTTCCAGTGCCATTTTTTTGATACGCTTATTAACACGACCGCCCGGATAAATCCTTTCCAACTCGTCAATTGTCACGTTTGACGTAAAGATTGTCGGTTTCCTATGTTCTAGCCGAAAATCGGTAATGTCGTAAAATATACCTTCATCAAAAACGGTTGCTTCCTTTATTGCCAAATCATCAATTACTAACAATTCAACGTTACGGAAAGTTTTGATGATGTCACTTCTTGTCGTTTCCGATGTTTTGTTCATAGTATTATGAATTTGAGTGATTAAATCGCCTGACTTAATAAAGGCGATATCAATTCCATACGTTTTCACAAGTGCATTTGCGATACTGGATGCCAGCCTTGTCTTACCGGACCCCTTGACTTTGCTATACAGATACAAGCCCTTTCCTTGCTTTTTCATAGCTTCGTAGTTAGTAACGTAATTTCCAGCTGCTTTTTTCGCCATCGCCGCTATTCCTTGATTTTCTTTCGACTTAAATTTATTAACATCATAGGACCTTACTGTTGCGTCACTAAATATCGGAGGAATGCCGGACAAGTCTAACTTTTTATCAACCTCACGTTGCTTTACCAGTTGTTCATAGCAATCACAATGGGCTAACCATTCTCCTTTTATCCAGTTGCCTTCCTCGTCTTGTTCATCCTTCTTGTTTAGACGAGACCAATCTTTAAACCACAACCATCCTTTTCCGTCACATTTCTTATACGGACATAGTTCAGACGGGATCGTCATTATCTCGATCGGATTGGATGCCAGCGATTCTCTTACGTCGTTCATTCGTTTCGCTAATACGGGATTGTCTTTCATCATGCTTTGGATCACTTCGCTCAGAGGCTTCACTGCTTGTCCCTCCTTTTTCATTTAAGTAGGATTCGAATTTTGTGCCAAATAAAGTTTCTGGTCGAAGATAACCCGACATCTTTGAATCAGTAAGCCACTGGGATGTTTTAATGTCGATAACCTTCTGAAAGTCATCAACTGTGAAACCTTCATTCAAGCGAGCTTTGATAAGTCCTTGCGTCTTCTTTCCGGATGCTCTGTAACTTGTTTTTGCTCTCTCGTTCAGATAACTAATAATTTCTTCGAAAGGAAGAGAAGGAGCGTCAGCGACAATTACTTTCTTTTTCTCTTCTTCTCTTTCTTTCTCTAGTTCTATATCTAGTTCTATATCTAGTTCTAATTCTAGTTCTGTAGAGTCATGTGACGTCACGCTAACGTCATCGCTATTACTCAATAGAAGGTTTTCGTTTTTCTTGCGTTCCCTGAACTTGCGATTTCGCTCTGCATTAAGAAGTTTCGCACGTTCCATACCCTCTATATTCTGATGTGATTCCCAATTGCTAATCTTTACTTTTCCATCATCTTTATAAATCATGCCGTAGCGTTCAAATGTGGAAATCGCTAACCGAACAGTGTTCAATGGACGATTGAAAATAGTAGCCATTTCCTCTGTATTCATAGGAATATTCTCTGTCAACATGATGTAACCTCCTGCATTCGCACGTCCTGCATGAGTTAGTAGCTTTACCCAAATGACAATCAATGTGTCGGCATCGGGTAATGCTTCAATTAATTTGATTTTTTCATTATCAAACATATCTGTTTTCAATTTAATCCATGTGATTTCACTCAAATTAGGAACTCCTTTCCGACTTGCATTACTAGGTGCTCTTATATAAAGTGATAGTAAGTATATTTAAAGAGCCCCACCAAACTCGCTGCTCTAACAGCGGGTTTTTTCAATTTTTCACGTCAATAAGTCCTAACAGGAAGGATCAATGTCCGTACCGCTTTGTCATCGTCCATGATTATCGGTTTCACCGGACCACGGAAGTGGAATGTTAATTGCTCTGAATTTAGCTTCGCGTGTGCTTCCAGTGCGTCCCTCATGTATTCAACCTGGAATGAAGTAGCCTCCATGTCCGGCTTTTGATAAACCTCGTGTGGTAATTGAATAATGAATTTGTGGACAGACAACTCGATTTCAACGTGATTTTCTTTAAAACACATTTTCGCGATACCCCTACGTTCCTTCATAATTCGCATCGTTTGATTCATCGACCTGAACAACTGCAACCACAATTTAATGTGCTCTTTCGACAAAACAATAGATTCTGTGTATTCTTCGAGACCGCTTAATTTATCCGTATCCGGGTAATGTCCTTTTGCGAAAGTAAAGTTTTTAGGGTCTACTAAGAACTCTTCTTTAAACCCATGAATATTTCTGATGTGAATCAATCTGTGACTGTCTGTAGCCACGATATCGCCGGCAACTGTATGTTGTGCAAAAAGCAAGACGGGACGACTATGTTGTGTGCTCACCCATTTCTTAACGACATCCATTGCCACCCCGTATAAATCGCCATGAACGAATTCTAAACTGCTAACTTTCCCCATGAAAATTCCTCCTTCAATTCTTTTTTATGAAATTTGTTTCGGAATCCAAGCATCTACGTAGTAAATAGCTGACTGGAGATCTTGATGCTTAACGTCTTTGTACGAAGTGACACCGAAACGGTCTTTAATTTCGCGATATAATTCACTAAACAAGCGTTTTCGAGCATCTAAATCTTTTTCAACTGCATATATTCTTGCGCCAACCGCTCTCTGCAATCTCCGTTGTTCCCCATGATCTAAAGTTATTTTATTTTCGACCATGCTTCGAATTTCGGAGACATCTTCTTTCACCTGTTCCAACTCCTCAGAAGTTTCTAGGCTTAATCGCATCGATGCTTTTAATTGTTCAGCAGCGCTTAAAATCTTAGGCGCATTTAATGTTTTCTCCATTTCTCCGAAGCGACTCACATATGCAGCGGTAAAAAGGACACCTTTTTCGCCAGTCATCTTGTTTGCGACCATATCGCACCCGGCCCGAGTGAGTAAAAAGCAGGGGCGTAGTTGATTCCTGACATCGTAATATGTGCTTTCAACAAAGAATTTCTCAGTCCCGTAATCTCGGGGCTGAAGGATTTCTAAATACTTCCTAATATCAGCAAGTAAATGGTCGTGTCTTTTATCTACCATTTCAGCGACATCTCGACTATCGGCGACTAGTTGACCATGAATAGATACCACTTTTAATTCATTCATCCCTCAACCACCTGCACTTTCCGCTGAATATACTCCCACTGGTCTGGAATGGTTGTTTTTAAATCGGCGATTTCGGCAACTGACATCACTGCAATGAATTCCACTCCACCGATTTCCGCTTTTAATTCGTAAGGATAATCAGGGCTATCATCAACTTCAATATCGAACTCCATGAATTCTATTAAAAAAGTGATAGATTCCAAATGCACGTGTGATTTGTTTGCGTTCACACTGACACCGATTACATCCCGTTCAGAATCATCCAAGATTGATTCTAGTTGCTGCACCAGTGTTGAAATTTCATATAATGATAATGCAGCAACCTCAGCACGTTTTTTCCCACTCAACCCTTTGATATTATTCATTTCATTTCCACCTCTCATTTTGATTACTTTCGTGAAGCAAAGTACAGTAGTACCAATTTCTGCTCCAGTGATAGATTGTTCCAAGCTTTTATCTTGATGGACATTGAGAATCACATCCTTTCTAAGCGCTCAATACTTCCAGTGCTTCGTTTACTTCCGCCCACAACACGCGTAACGGCTTCGTACCTTCTCCCCAAGCTCTTAATATGCCAAGCGCTATTTCCGGTTTGTCCACTGCTAGCTCAGCCAATTTAACTGGTAGATAAGCATTCATCTTAATTAAATCCTTTGGTATAACCACGACAGACAGCCCCTCGCAATATTTATAAAGTGGCACAATGTTCTTCTGGACTACAGAAATTCTGTAGTTGACCTGCAAAAAAAATGATGCTATCAAATGAAACATTTACATTTTGCGCAAATCTATAACCTTGATCCATCCGGAATACCCGACGATATTTTTCGTATTGAATGTACGTTTTCTCAGACATCCTCATACATTTAGCCATCTCAATTTGAGTTAAGCCCGTAAGGATTCTTGCTTGTTCTAAAGTGTATTTCATTCCCGCTCACCTCCTTGTATTGAATATTACTACAGATTAAATGTAGTTTCAAGTCGAAAGTACAGATAATATGTAGAATAAACAATAAATGATTATAAAGTTTCATAAATACTGTACCTTTCTACAGTATTACTGTACAATAAAACAAAGGAGGTGCTAAAGTTTGAGTGTAGGTCAAAAGATTAGGACGCTTAGAAAAAATAAACAGTTAACACAAGTGGAACTTGCGAAGATACTAAACCTTGCTCCTACTGCTGTTTCAGCTTGGGAGCGCAATGCTAATAAGCCAATGATGGATAAAATTGTAATGATGTCAGAGTTGTTTGAGGTACCAGTTACTCATTTCTTTGATTTAAAGGATGGGTTATCCAACATAATAGAGGTATCGCAACGAACTGTTCGTATTCCGGTACTTGGTGAGATCGCTTGCGGTGACCCTATCCTTGTGGAAGCGAATTATGAAGATTACCGCACAGTATTAGAAGAAAACCTTCCAGCAGGAGATTTAGTATATCTTCAAGCGAAAGGTGATTCGATGCATCCGACGATACCAAATGGCTCAATGGTATTGATACGAATTCAAGAAGAAGTGGAAAATGGCGAAATAGCAGCTGTAACATTTAATCTAAATGCTTATGCCACACTGAAGAGAGTTAAAAAGCAAAATGGCATAATTATATTGATGCCAGATAATCCATCACACGAACCAATCGTTGTTACAAGAGAAAATCCAGTAAGAATAATTGGAAAAGCGATTAGGTCCGAACAAACACTTTAATTCCAACCGGTTGCAATTAAAAAGAAAAGAGCAGTTCCTCATTCGGAATACTGCTCTTTTCTTATAGAAAGGAATATGCAGAATGTACAACGTTCTCAGAGTGGCTATCTATATCCGCGTATCATCCAAGATGCAAGAGGGTAATTTTAGTTTGAGCGCCCAAACGCACGAATTAACTAAGTACTCAAACGCCCAGGGCTGGGAAATAGTCGACGTTTACAAAGATGCCGATAGTGGAACTAAACTTGATAAAGATGGACTGGAAGCGATGTTAGACGCCATAGAAGAGGGATTAGTGGACATAGTGCTATGCATCGAACAAGATCGCCTTTCACGCCTGGACACAGTCAAATGGGAATACCTTAAAAGCGTACTTCGAGATAACGATGTTAAAATAGCTGAGCCGGGCAGTATTGTGGATTTAACTAATATAGATGACGAATTCGTATCTGATATTAAAAATCTGGTAGCGCAACGGTCGCGAAAAGACATGTTACGAAAAATGGCGCGCGGAATAAGACAGCGAACTCGCGAAGGCAAAGTTTGGGGTCCTCAACCTGAGGAATACCACTACGATAAAGCGACCGGATTATTGAATATTAATGAGAAAAGGGCCTGGATAATACCGTTCATTGACGGAAAGTACCTAACAGAAGAATTGAACCCTACTGCCATCGCAAGGGAGTTAAATAAAAGATGTAAAACCGCCGAAGGCAAAGAGTGGACTGATTCCCAAGTTGTCGATAAATTAAAACGCAAAGCGTATCACGGAGACTTTGAACGAAAATTTAAAGCTGAAACGATTACCGTGCCGAATATTTATCCGAAATTAAGAACGGAAGAAACTTTTAACCGGATACAAGCCGAGATCGAAAGAAGGTATAATTGGAAGCCCGCAGCACCTCATATACTGCGAGGTATAGATATTAATTGTGCAAATTGTAGAAATGCCTTAACCATCAGTAAGTCTACTGCCTCCGACAATAGTGGTAATCAGGAGTACATCACATACACATTAGAACACTCAGGTTATTGGAAGCAGAAGGACAAATGCAGCAGCAAGCCCTTCATTAATGTAAAACGAATCCAGCACAATTTGAAAGTTGCTGTGAAGGATATTCTTACAGACCCAGAAAAAGCGAAGCTCTATATAGATTCCGGGTTTGATGCTGACGAAGTTTCTAAATTAAGCAAAGAAATCAAGAGACTCGAAGCTCAAAAGCAAGCAGTCCAAGAAAAAACAGACCGCTTACTGGATCTGTACCTCGACGGAAAATGGTCGAAAGAACGACTTGATGGCAACCGTGTAAAATTAGCCTCCCAGCTCGCTTATTTAGAAACGGATTTAAAGGATCTGCAACAGAAACGTAAATTAATTCAAAAAAACCAACTTAATTATGATTCTGTGTCAGAGTTTCTTGCTGTGGCCGAGCGCTTTGAGGATTTGTTAGATGTGGAAGACCAGCAACGTTTATTAGGTAGCCTATTCCCTTCGGCGACCTTAGATGTCGAAAAAGAGTTAGTGACCTTACACGCCTATCTGCCGCAAGAAGTAACCGTAGATATAAAAATTAGGATTGATACGACTCAAGAGATGAGAGACCGGGAGACGTTTGAACGGTCCAAGATTCGACATGACCGAGCGCAAAAGCATTTGAACAAACATCGAGGATTAACTATGAAGGATTTAGGTTTGGCGGTTGGCCATCAACCATTTATTTTAAAGCAAGACCAGGAACGTTTCGGACCATTCAAACATTTGGCTCGTCATTGGAGCAGTCCGGAATTAAGACAAGAAAGAGTTAATGCGATAAAGAAAGAATTGGCGATAAACCCAAAAGCGAGTCTGAGAAAACTCGCAGAAGATACGGGGATATATCGAAAAATGATTAGTAAATTGATAGAGGAAGAGAGCTTGAGACCTTGATAAAGGTACCTTTATGCCTTGGTGGATAAACTAACGTATTAACATGCTTTTATTCCTCGGCATACTACGCAATGTGCTGTTAAAGAGTAGATAGTGGTCGTCTTCCCGCATCCAGTTGGACCGGTCAGTATAATTAATCCTTGCGGCTCTGATACAGCCTGGCGTAATTTATCGGCCCACTCTTTTTCAATGCATAATTCATCAATTGAAACGATTTGGTCATGCCTTTGCAATCGTATAACAACACTTTCTTTCATTTGAATCGAAGGGATTGTTGAAACTCGGAAAGAATAATTCTCACCTTGTATCTGTTTATGAAAAGAACCACTTTGGGGTTTACGCTTATCGCTAATATCGAGTGAGGATAGGAATTTGTAAAATGAAATCATGCGGCCCGCCAACTGTGGGGGAAGAATACCGGACCGGTCCAGCCTTGAATCTTTTTTGAACGACACATCATATCCTTCCTTCATAGGAACGAGATGAATGTCAGTCGCTTCGTACTTAATTGCTTTCTCTAAAAGTTGAAAACTTTTCTTCTCAACAACGTTTTCATTGTTAATCATTGAACACCCCTCTATCTTTAAGGTTGGATGAAACCCAATCCAACCCAGTTGGATGAAACCCAATCCATCCGAGGCGGATGATCTGTATCCGCCTTTTTTATCGGATAAACCGTAATTCATCCTTGGGCACAGTATACGACTTGCAAACACGTATTGGAATACTTTCCCTCAAAGCCGAATTGTGTATCCCTAGAAAGGGAACCATACTTGAAATTTGCCCCGCTTTTCGACAGCAAATATCATTTTTCGTGACAATCACCCTTATACACGTGTTTGTCACAATGAAAGAACGATTGGAGTTTACATCTGCTGTCGTTATCCCTTATAATGAATGGGAGCTTATTGTAATGTTTTATTAAGGAGGGACGCACACATGGATAACATGTTCAAGTTGATGGGCTTCTGGACAGGCATATTCGCAGTTATGTTTTATATGGGAGACATGCTGCCAGCCGCACTTCTTTTTGTTGCGAACACTGGGTTCTTCCTGCTACTCGGATATTTGAACCTGACAGAGCGGATGTACATGTACTTATTCGGAGCATATCTGATGATATTTATGGTCGGATTCAGCTACTACACAACGTTTATACACGTACCAGGCGCTGGCCACTAAAAGAAAAGTACATACAAAAAAACAGCCTTTTTTATTGGCTGTTTTTTTGTTTCATCTATTATATCGCTCAAAATCCATTCAAAAATGGATTCGAATCTTTTTCCTCTTCTGGAGTTGTCGCAGGTCCATGACCGGGATAGATGATAAAATCATCATCGAGAGAAAGTAACTTATCATGGATAGACGTCAGCAGAACCCCCGTATTCCCACCCGGCAGATCCGTCCTTCCGACTCCCTGTTGGAAAAGCGTATCGCCTACAATGGCAAAACGAGATGGTCCAAAGATATACGAAACACTTCCTGGAGAATGACCCGGCGTATGCCTCACTTCAAACTCAAATGGACCTACAGTCATCATTCCCTCATGGCTGATAAGCTTGTCGGCTTTTCTAGTGCGGACGTCAGGTAATCCCGGATACTTGGCAGAGCCGTTTAATCTAGGATCTGACAGCCACCCTTGCTCCTCTTCATGGATGTAGACCGGAATCGCATAACGGTCCCTTATACTGTCGACAGCCCCAATATGATCAAAATGCGCATGCGTCAATAAAATCGCGACAGGTGTCAACTCTTTACTTTTCACTTTATTAATAAGACGTCCACTTTCTTCACCCGGATCCATGATTAGACAATTCCCTGATTCGTCACTGATGATGTAACAGTTTGTCTGAATTGGCCCGAGCGGATATGTATTAACTTTTAACATAGTCGGCACCTCCTGTATCTTATATTACGCAATGCGAAATACGATTTCAAACAATCGTCACTATTATCACTCGACAAATTTGATTGCAAACAGTACAATAGAAGAGGAATTGCGCTAAATCGGACTTGCACATTATGTGCTGACTTCTGTATTGCTCACAACAGAACGCGGGCGAATTCAGCAGAACTTCCTATTGAAAGGAGTGTCTTCCCTATGAACTTATTGATGATTATTTTTGGACTCATTGCAATTTTAGCGGTGGTCGGTACTGTCCAAGCATTCAAAGAACGTAACGTTTTAAGTATTCTGTTCAATCTTGGAGCTGCAGTCGTTTTTGGAGGCTTCACAATTGCTACACTTGTTTTCCAAGGATTCCCACCAACTCTATAATCGAGAAAGTGTAAGTCTAAACTTGGACAATAAAAAACATCCTTTGTGTAATACACAAAGGATGTTTTTTTCCCTGGAGTTAATAAATTCTTGGGCTTTATGTAGCTTGTAACAAGATGGTTGTACAGGCTAGTTCCAACCGCTAGCTATTTGTCTCATCACAGGGGTTATTTTCACTCAGGAAACGTTAACCATGTCGTCTCCGTCTTCTTTTTTATATCAATCAATTTTTCCGCGGAGTAACCAGTTAAACACTTTTGCCCTGACGGTGAACACCGAAGAACCCCCGCTGCAATATCATCAGCTACAACGTCTTGACGACCTTCTCTTACGCGAATAAGTCGAAATGGCGATTGTAGTTCGTCGAGTTGCCCGCCCTTGTCAGGAGCAGGCAGGAATACGGTCTCATTTGAACCCCATTCAATTTCTGGTATAACCCATTCCGAATAATTACTAATGACTGGCATCGTCCATTCCGATTGAATCAAACCATCCCTACTTAGGATGGCGTAGTGCGCATCCTTGTCCTCATTTATTCGTACAGCGAGTAAAGTATCTTTATATGTATCAAAATAAACAACACCGCTTATATCTAGCTGTCCCCATTTCCCAGTCAGAATTTCAAATGTATGTATCTCCCCACCATCAAGCACGTGGCCATCCACAAATCCTATAGCAATTTTATCCATGCCTAGCCATTTCGGAAAAGGATCTTCGATCGCCAGCAAATCCAAACTCTCTTTTTTTCCATTATACATAAATAAATCAAACGTCCAATCTTGATGAAAAGCCGTGAAAAGAATAAGAGAAGGGTCGATATCGTTCCATTCAATCTCCAGTTCAGTAGAGGCAACTAAAACCTCATGTTTTACCGTACCATCCATAGTCACTATTTTAATCCTTGCAGATGTAGACTTGTCGCTTGTATGTAGTAATAGATAATTTTTTGAAGGGTGAATCAGGACATCGATGATCATAGAGTCATCTTCATATAACGTATCCGTTTGACCTGTGTCAAAATCAAAACTATTCACTTGATAAAGCCCATCTTCCTTTTCAACGTAGATAACTTTTGACTCAGATAACCAGTTCGCAACGAAATGGAACTTCGCAGGATCAGCAACTAACGATTTACTAATTTCCTCTTTAATAAGTTCACTATTTCCTGGTTGTTCATTGGCTGTTAGACCCTCGGCAATCTCATTCGTCTTCTCTGAACAGCCTGCTATTAACAGGACTGCTGCACAATAGATGAACACTCTTCTTCTCACCGCGCCTCCCCCTTTCCCTATTTAAACTAAAAAAAGGCTGCACGGAAAGTTCCGTGCAGAACCTTATCATTCTTTACTTTTACTGTTTATTTCCGGTGATTGTTCCTGTTCTTCCTTGAATCTGAGCAAATCTCCATTAATGATCATATCGGAGTAATTTAGCTCAGTAGCGGCACGTTCTATAAACGGCTCACATTCAGCTTTATCAGTTTCTTCACCAGTTTCACTATCGTAACAGACCTCTTGCGCGTAAACATTTTTATCAGTTACAAAACGCCCATCACGGAAAATAGTAAACGGTTCATGATCAGGTGAGAAAATATCCGAACCAAGATACATATCGTCTTTTGTTTCAAGTCCCATTAGATGAAGAATAGTAGGCTTCAAGTCGATTTGTCCTGAAACTTCATCAATTGTCTTCCCTTTCCCGTAACCTGGAATGTGGATGTACAACGGAACCCTTTGTAATTTCGCATTATCATAAGGCGTTATTTCTTTATCTAAATACATACCCATTGCCTTGTTATGATTCTCGGAGATACCATAATGGTCTCCGTACATAACAATGATTGAATTATCATACAATCCGCTTGCTTTCAAGTCTTCGAAAAGAACTTTGATTGCCTCATCCATATAGCGTACTGTTTGGAAATACTTGTTCAACGTATTTGAATTTGATGTATATTCAGGAATAAGTTTATCTTCTTCATCTAAATCAAATGGGTGATGGTTAGTTAATGTAATCAATCGAGAATAGAATGGCTGTGGCATTTCTTTCATCAACTCTACCGATTGGTCAATGAACGGGATATCTTTCATGCCCCAGTTAACCGCTTCTCCTTCACCGATTGTGTAACTTTCGATATCGTAAAACTTATCGATACCTAGGGCACCATACATGATATCGCGGTTCCAAAAACTTCGGTTATTTGCGTGCATTACATTCGTGAAATAGTCATTCTCACCTAGCTGAGCTGCCATCGATTGGTAAGTGTTTCCACTATGTGTGAAAAATACAGCACTCCCATTTCTCGGATACAGCGAGTTTTCAAGAATAAATTCAGAATCCGACGTCTTCCCTAACCCAGTGTTGTGATAAAACTCTGGGAAATAGAACGTATCTGGATCCTTCGATAATTCATTCAAAAACGGTGTAATGACCTGTCCATCCATTTCCTCATTAATAACGAACGATTGCAAGGATTCTAGTGATATCGCAATGATATTACGCCCTTTCGCAACTCCATACATCTCAGGATTGGGAGCTGCGTAGTTCGCATTGATATAGTTACCCACTTCTACTAATTCACTGCCATCCGCAAGCGCACGCTGGGCATGAGATTTGGATTGAATGAACAAATCATAAATGTGGTAATTATATGTTCCGATATTTTTCACAAGAAGTTCTCTATCAAAACTGCGTGTTAATAGTTGTGGTCTTTCCATTTCCGCCAAACCAAGGTTCACCATCATAACCGCAGCAGTCATGACGAAGTAAAGTTTACGTCCGATTTTATTTCGTTGTCCAACTTCATCATTCTTAGGTATAAATCGGATTGCTAAATAGATAATGAGCACATCTATGAAAAAGAATATGTCCGTAATATGCAAATTGGCAGTAACTGAAGATGATAGATCTCCGAAATTACTTGTTTGGAACAAGACTGGCACGGTAATAAAATCATTGAAAAACCTGTAAAACACTGCGTTACTAAACATAATAATTGAAGTCATTATACTTACCGTTAGTATATAAAAATTACGTCTTTTAGTACTCTTGAAGAATAGCGCAATACCATAAACGAATAAAAGGAAACTAAGAGGATTCAGAAATAGAATGAATTCCTGCATTATATTATCGATTTTCATAC
This sequence comes from Sporosarcina sp. E16_8, assembly GCF_017347095.1. GTDB lineage: Bacteria > Bacillota > Bacilli > Bacillales_A > Planococcaceae > Sporosarcina. The sequence continues at coordinate 162,976 of NZ_JADPRZ010000003.1, forward strand.
TGAAACTTGTAAGATAACCGAAATATGTTGTCAACCAAGTCGCCACTATTGCTACTACGAGTACGGAATGTTTTGACCTTATTATTTTGTTCATTCCATCTCTTCCTTTCGAAAATAGATTCACATAAAATAACGTTCAAACTAAATCTTACTACATAATAGACGGAGTAGCTGAAGATAAGTTTCACAAATTACCAAAATAAGTCCAAATGTACAATGATATTAAGTCTATCCTTATAGTTTTGCTGTTTCACTACGCAAAATTAGCACCGCTATCAAATAGTCTTCCTTCATCAGCAGTCCATTGTCATAAAGATCTTTCACTTCTGATTGCACCATATCGATATCGTCTTTTCGATTTCCCGTATAGACATAAATTCCGAAACGTCTCAGCAATTGGAGGACACCTAGATAGTCTTTCATTTACAAGTAATCTCTTTTTCTTCAGTAACTATTTTGTTGACAGGAATATCGTGACCTTCAACAGGTATCCTATGACTCGTTTGGACTGCAAATGCTAACGACAATGTAGAACCGTTGTAATCTGACATGTAACGGTCATAATACCCTCCACCGAAACCAATTCTGTATCCTTCGTCCGAAAAGACCACACCAGGTACGATTTGCAAATCAATTTCATTTTTCTCAACCGACAGTGTTTCATCGACTATCGGCTCAAAAAGACCCATATAGACCCTTTCCAAACTATCATATGTTGTAATAAGTCGAAAATCCATCTTGCGGGTTGCATGGATGCATTTAGGTACAGCAATTCGTTTTCCAGCTGCCCAAGCCGCTTCGATAAGCGGGCGTGTGTCCACTTCGGGGTAACGAGAAATCGTTACCCCGATTGTATCCGCACTTCGAAATTCATCTGATGCAAGCACCTTGTCTGTAATCACCAAAGATTTTATTAGATGTTCAGTTCGTTTTATATTATTCAATGCGCCAAACACTTGATTCTTCAAAATCTCTTTACTCATCTAGCATCCCCCGTTCTGAAATGAAAAAACCAAAACCGGTGAAGGTTTTGGCCTGAGCGATTATTTCGTTTCACGGTGCAAAGTTTGTTTCTTTTCACGTGAGCAATATTTTTTCATTTCAATCCGTTCTGGATTGTTACGTTTGTTTTTCTTTGAAATATAGTTGCGCTCACCGCATTCTGTGCAAGCAAGTGTAACATTTACGCGCATTGTTGGTCCCTCCCACTCATCAAGAATGTAAAGTTTTATATGAGCATAATTTATACGACCTATCAAGTATACCACATTAAAAGAAGATGTCCACTAGAATAACCGGAATTTCCATAACAACTTTCTTATGGTAAAATAGTAGCAAAATGATTCACTAGAGGAGTGGTAAAATGGACATCACAATAATCCTACTTATTATTGGACTCATATGTACAATAACATCGTTTTTCCTCGGTAATTCTTCATCCAATTACGCCGATGAATTAGAACAGGTTTCAATTAGTATTCATCAGGAAACGAATGGGTTAAAGAAAAGATTGAAAGCAATTGAGGAAGAGTTAATGATTGGTATCGGACCGCTAGCTACAAGCGGCAAAACGCAAACAACAGTAAAACCTGTTCATGTAATCATTGTCAACCAAATTCTGTCGTTGCATTCCCAAGGTTATTCTATCAGTGATATTGCTGTACGTTCCTCCTTAACATACGACGATGTAATCGCAGTGTTACAATCGAAAGGCGTGGCTACATGATGCGGGACATCTTACGGGCTGTCGGGATTGGCTGTTTCCTTGCCGCAGGAATCCTTTATTTCACCATTGATAGCAAGGTTCCTTCGGACGTAGACTCGCAAGAATTGCAGGCTAATGTTGAAATACTCCAAAGTGAACTTGCTAAAACGAAAGAGCTATTAGCAACTGCACAGACTACATCTTTAGTTAAAGAAAATCCTCCAAAAGCAGATATTGAGAAAGCCGGCGGAAAGGAAGATGACGTGGCCGAAAGTAACCCCTCTACCGAAGCAATCCATAAAACTATGTTAACGATTGAAAACGGTTCGAATTCGACAGTCGTCTCAGCAAACCTAGAGAGATTGGCTATTATCGAGAACGCGACCATCTTCGAGTCATATCTTGAGGATAATAACCTGGCTGGTAAAATACAAATCGGTGAACACCAAGTCGATTCTTCAATGAGTTTCAAAGATATTGCCAAAGAAATCACGACAATAAAAAAGTAGGAAAACCAAATGGTTTTCCTACTTTTTTAATTGGACTCTACTTTAGGTGCCTGTATAATTGGCTGTTTACCCGCTGTAGAAGTTTCTTCTTTAGCCCTTTTTTCTTTCAGTTTAAAATATTCATCTACAGCTTGTGCCGCAATTTGATTGTTTGCATATGTGTAGCCACGCGGAACTGTGGAGATATTAGGTATCACAACCGCATAAGCTATTTCTGGGTTTTCATATGGTGCAAAACCCACATGTGATAGATTGATTGTCGGTTTTCCAGAGCTAAATGCCTGCGCTGTCCCCGTTTTCCCAGCTCCATCATAGTCTTTTCCGGCAAAAAAATTCGGGGCCGTTCCTTTAGGCGCGGAATACACGTAGTGCATTCCACGCTTCACTTGATCAATTTCCGCATCTGTATTTTGGATTCTGTTTAAGACATTTACCTCTGTTTCTTGGATAAGAGATCCAAGAATTTTACCATCCTCAGAGGGTTCGCGAATTTCTTTTAATACTTTCGGAGCCACACGATAACCACCATTTGCAATTGTCGAGACATATTGAGCAAGTTGAAGTGTCGTATAGGTATCATATTGTCCGATGGATAAATCCAATAAAATACCTATTGAATTACTATCGCCAATTAGACCGCCTGACTCTCCCGGTAAGTCAATGCCGGTTTTTGTTCCAAGTCCGAAAGACGCAAATGATTGTCGGAATGTATCGAATGCATTTTTTCTAACACGTGCCGAGTCTTCAGAGCCTTTGTTAGAATTCGCCAAGGCCAATGCAATACGAAACATATATACGTTCGACGACCTACCGATTGCTTCAATATCAGTTACAGCAACCCTGGAGTTTTGATTAAACAGTGATCTTTTTGTAATACCACCGATTCTAATTGGTTCATCTATCTTGGTTTCGCCAATACGTACCACATTTTTCTGATACCCCGTTAGAAGCGTCGCCATCTTAACTGTTGATCCTGCCTCATGAAGTGCAGTGAACGTCCCAAATGCATAGTCCCAAATTTCGACCTTGCCTGTTTCTGGATTCGTAACAACTTGTTTGCCTACAAGGGAAAGAACCTCACCGTTATTCGGATTCATCATGACCAGGAAAGCTCTGTCCAATTCTCCGGTATTTGGTTTTCTTTTTAATTCCAACAATTTATCTGTAACAATATTTTCAAGTGTCTGTTGCAGTTCGCTATCAATCGTAAGAATAAGATCCTTGCCAGGCTCACCTTCTCGAATTGTTTTCGTTTCTATAACACGTCCACTGCGATCTTTAATATTCTTAACAATTGTTTTTTGCCCTTTTAACAAATCCTCATAATATTGCTCAATATAACTCTTTCCAACACGGTCATTTCTTGAATAGTCCCGCGCCAAGAAATAATTCTTGCGAGAATTTGGAATACCTTCAATAGGGCTCGTGGTTGTCCCTAGAATCGTGTTGTCTGATTTCCTCACACGTTCCCAATCTGTCGTTGTATCCACGCCTGGTAACTCTCCTAGACGTTCAGATACAGTTGCGAATTCCTCGTCTGTCACATTTCCACTTTTCACTATTTGTGGGGAGTATGCATAGCCCGACATCATTTCTCTGTAAATCGCAAGTACTTCTAGCTCCTCTTCCGTGAATGAATTAATTTCTTCTTCCGTAATTCGTTCTCGTGTAAGCCTATTAATCTCACGCTGTAAATCCGTCCTTGAAAGCGTACTATCCTTTTCAAGTGCCTCTTGTTCCTTTATAGAAACCTTTTTCGACGCTGCCTCTAAATTCTTTAAAATCCAAAAGTCCCTCTTATCCCCAGTAGTAATCCTTTTTGTTTCTTGTTCAATCAAGATCGCAAGTTGCTCAGCGACATTTAGCATATCTGCTGAAGTCGTCGACGTCATTTTCGTATATGTAATGGCGTTTTTCGGATCGTTATCAACAAGGACAAGCCCCATGCGGTCAAATATTCTTCCCCTTGGCACGCTTGTATTGACAGGGATTTCTTCCGTTCTTTCTAATGCACGGGAATAATCTTCACCTTTGACAATTTGTAAATAACCAAGACGAAAAATCAGTAATGAAAATAAGACAAAGATTGAAAAGAATAGGAAGTTCATCCGGAATACGATATGTTTCCGTTGGCGTATTTTAGCTTGATCCGCCTTACGCATCTGTTTTTTCATAATGTCCCCCCTACTTCGTTAATCATTTTGAATTATAGCATTCAAAATAGGAAAAGCACACATCTTGACGAACAAGATGCGTGCTTGGTTCCTTCTAAATGAAGATAAAAATTTATTTGCCGAAACGTTTTGCAACTTCGTCCCAATTAACAAGATTCCAGAATGCTGAAATATAGTCAGGGCGACGGTTTTGATAGTTTAGATAGTAGGCATGCTCCCAAACGTCAAGCCCTAGAAGAGGCGTTTTGCCTTCCATGATTGGTGAGTCCTGGTTTGGAGTAGACATAATTTCAAGTTCTCCACCGTTCAGTACAAGCCAAGCCCATCCTGATCCGAAACGAGTTGCGCCCGCTTTTGCGAATTCTTCTTTGAATACATCAAAGCTACCGAACTTGTTGTCGATTGCTTCAGCTAGTGCGCCTGACGGATTTCCGCCACCATCTGCTGATAGAAGTTCCCAGAATAATGAGTGGTTTGCGTGACCGCCGCCGTTGTTACGGACAGCCGCACGTTTGCCTTCAGGTACTGCATCTAGGTTCGCAATAAGATCTTCGATAGATTTGTTTAGAAGTTCTTCGTTTCCTTCAAGAGCGTTATTCAGGTTCGTCACATATGCATTATGGTGTTTAGTGTGATGAATCGTCATCGTTTCTTTGTCAATATGCGGTTCAAGTGCATCGTAAGCGTAAGGTAGTTCTGGTAATTTGTAAGTCATTTGTCCATTCCTCCTCAAGAAATTCATAAATATGCTACCTTTCAACATTATCAAAATTATGAATAACGTTCAAATAAAATGGACTATTTTGGAACGTTTCATTTGATAAAGAAAATAAAGACAGTAATCATCACAGTCATGACAAGTCCTTTTGTGACAACTGACGTGAGAAATCCGACGAGAGAACCCATGCCTGTCTTTATGGCTTGCTTCACTCCAGACCGTGATACGGCAAGTTCCGCGATAACAGCACCTAAAAATGGTCCCACTAAAATACCGGCAACCGGAATGACGAAAGGACCGATAAGAAGTCCTATCGTGCTCCCCCACATGCCCGCCTTAGAACCTCCAAACTTTTTCACGCCAACGAGATTCGACAGCGTGTCTGCACCGAACAACAAAATAACGAACAGTACCTGAATAACCCAAAACCAAACAGTCATCCCATCAAATGTATTGATGAATCCATATAGAAGGAAACCTCCTGCGATGAAGAGAGCTGATGGAATGATTGGATAGATGAGTCCCGCAAAAGCAATAATGAACATGACAATTGCAATTATCCAACCTAAAAACTCCATAAAACCATCCCCCTATATGAATCATTATGCCCGATTGCCAAGTATTGCTTCTGCGATATTCACAGCATGGTCACCGACACGCTCCAGGTTAGAAACGATATCAACAAACACCATGCCCGATTGCGCGGTACAACGGCCTTCATTAAGTCTTAAAATATGATTCTTTCTGAATTTCCGTTCCATTTTATCAATGAGAACTTCTTTTTCAGCAACTGTTCTTGCCATCTCCATATCATTGTGATTGAGTGAGTCCACAGCTTTCTGAACGGTTTCAATCGTGAGTGTGAACATTTCCGTCAAATCATTCATCGCATCGTCCGTCAATTTCACACGGTTGACATCGCGGAAATCAATGAGTTCGACGATGTTTTCAAAATGATCACCAATCCGTTCTATATCACGGACCGTATCCATCAGCATAAAGTGACGTGTGGATTCTATCGGCGAAATACTGACCGTTGTGATTTCAACAAGATAGTCCGTAATTTTACGGTCTAGGTTATTGATGGCATCTTCAATCTGATAAGCGGTCTCCGCATGTTTTTTATTGCCAGTTTTCAAGTATTCGAAAGACTCCTGTAATCCCCGAACACTGAATTCACCCATGCGAATAATTTCTTCTTTCGCTTGTCCGATTGCAACAGCAGGTGATTGTTCTATAAAGTGCCTGTCCAGATGTTTTGGCTTATATTCTATTAAAACATCTTCCCCAGGGATCATTTTAGTAACCAACCAAGCCCATGCTCCAATTAACGGGAACTGGATAATTGTATTGGCAATGTTGAACGATCCGTGCGCAAAAGCAATTTGCATTTTATTTTCAAGGGCCAACACCCCTGATATCCACTCAACATATGCAGTGAATGGAATAAGAAGTAGCATAAAGATTACCGTTCCGACAATATTAAATAAGACATGCGTTGCCGCAGCTCGTTTCGCCGCTACCGATGCACCGATTGAAGCAAGTATAGCTGTAATCGTCGTTCCAATATTATCTCCGAACAGAATGGGCAGAGCTCCATTGAGATCAATAAGGTTTTCTGCATAAAGCCCCTGCATAATACCAACTGTCGCACTTGAACTTTGAACAATCAATGTAAATACTGTTCCGACAACAACGCCAAGCATTGGTTGATCGCTCATCGATATCATCATATCAGTGAATGCATCTAATGAGCGTAGTGGCTTCATCCCTCCGCTCATTAATTCAAGTCCTAGGAAAAGTCCACCGAAACCAAAAATGACCTCCCCCATGTTTTTCACTGAACTCTTTTTAATGAAAAAGATCAAAAACGCTCCAACTGCCATAATTGGAAGTGCATAAGCTCCTACATCTAATCCGATGATAAAAGCAGTAACAGTCGTTCCGATATTGGCTCCCATTATGACGCCAATCGCTTGACGAAGCGTCATGAAGCCAGCACTTACAAGCCCTACTGTAATAACAGTCGTCCCTGAGCTCGATTGAATCAAGACTGTAACGATAATTCCGACCAACACACCCAGGAACGGATTCGTCGTGAATCGGTCAAGGATTGCGCGGAGCCTGTCCCCCGCCGCTTTTTGAAGGCCATCTCCCATATACTTTATAGAGAACAAGAATATTCCGAGTCCGCCAAAAAACTGGAACAGTATTTCCTGCCAGTTTACCTCCATTACGCAGTCAACCTCCATTTTACTTTATGTATTGCATCTTATTATGGGGATAGCCGCCCCCACTTGTAAATAGAACTAGCCGAATCTTTACATTCCCTTTACAATTGGTTTACGAAATGTCATCATTCTGTCGAAATTAGTTGCGCGCACAATTGCGTCGTTAAATGATAGACTGATTTAGATGGAGGAGGTTTTAAAGTGAAGTTCCACCAACTAGCCAAAGCAGCAATCCATGAACCGAAAAAATTAGCCGCATTTCGCCTTTTACCCATTGGCAAAGTGTTTCGCTACGTCTTCATTTTCGTTGCGTTGTTCACATTGCTATCATTCACTCGTTATATAGTAGGAGACGCAACCCTCTTCGAGTCTTCGCCAGAACTGCTCGAACACGGAGAAACAATCGGTGGTCTGATTTATCCGATCGCATTTCTTCTGCAACTCGTTATCAGTACATCTTATATCTTCATTCGAATCAGTCTTTTTGGTTACGTGGGAATCCTACTGTTAAAACTGATGAAAAGACGTGGAGAATACCGTCATATGTGGAGAACTTCCGCTATTGCGATTACTATCCCTATTCTTCTGACCATTGGACTTGATTTCTTTCCAGCAATGAAAAACGCTAGTACAGGCATTACATCCCTTATCCACTTTGCTTATATTGCGGCTGCAGCTAAGTACTATCCAAGAATACCTCGATGAATACTTCCCCTTTTCGTGCATATAGTGGCGAAAGGGGGAATTTCCATGAGAATACTACTACTCGCAGCCTTATTATTCGTAACCGTTCATTTCATCCGACTCGATTTAATGGAAGGCACAATCCCGCTTGCTTCTTTTGCTCAAGAACAGCCTACATGTGAAGAAGAACAAGTGAAGACGATACCTGTCACAACAGTTGATGGAGATACTATTGAAACACTGTTCGCACTGTATCCCGATCCCGAATCTAGCTTCATTGATAGATTGTCTTCATTCTATTCGCTGAACCCACATCTTCAAAATCAACAGATTATCGGAGGCGAGAAAATCGTACTTCCGCTTACCCTTTTGCAAACTGAAAAATGCATAGAGTCTAATCGATAAGGGTTGTCCCTTGTCTTTTTGCTATGAAGATTGCTAAAATAGTTATAGTTATGAGGCTAAGGCCGACTAAGGAGCGAATATAAATGAATGCTATGATAAACAGAAAAAACACACGTCCTGTCCGAGTTGGTAACCTAACAATCGGCGGAAGTAACGAACTTTTCATCCAAAGTATGACAACGACTAAGACACATGACGTCGAAGCAACGGTCGCAGAAATCTTGCGCCTAGAAGATGCCGGATGCCAAATTGTCCGTGTTGCGTGTCCAGATGAGCGCGCTGCCTATTCCATTGGTGAAATCAAAAAGCGTATCAATATCCCTCTTGTTGTCGATATCCATTTCGACTATAAACTGGCTTTGATCGCTATTGAACAAGGGGCAGACAAAATTCGGATTAACCCTGGTAATATAGGAAGACAGGCGAAAGTCGAAGCTGTCGTCAATGCAGCGAAAGCAAAAGGCATTCCGATTCGAATTGGTGTCAACGCTGGCTCACTTGAGAAAAAAATTCTTGAAAAATACGGCTATCCGACTGCCGACGGAATGGTAGAGAGTGCTCTGCATCACATTAAAATATTGGAAGACCTCGATTTTCATGACATCATCGTGTCATTGAAAGCTTCCGATGTAAATTTAGCAGTCGAAGCGTATCAAAAAGCCGCGGCAGCATTCGATTATCCATTACACCTCGGCATTACAGAGTCTGGGACATTGTTTTCAGGGTCTATTAAGAGCTCGGCAGGTCTCGGCACCCTTTTATCAGCAGGCATCGGCAACACGATGCGCGTATCTCTGAGTGCTGATCCTGTCCAAGAAGTTAAAGTGGCACGCGAGTTACTGAAAATATTCGCCCTTTCTTCTAACGCAGCTACACTCATTTCTTGTCCAACATGCGGACGGATTGAAATTGACCTTATTACGATTGCAAATGAAATCGAAGAATATATTTCACATATTAAAGCCCCACTAAAAGTTGCGGTGCTCGGCTGCGCGGTCAACGGTCCCGGCGAAGCACGTGAAGCGGATATCGGAATTGCAGGCGCACGTGGCGAAGGTCTTCTCTTCATGAAAGGGAAAACTGTTCGCAAAGTACCGGAAGCAACGATGGTTGAAGAGTTAAAAATCGAAATCGACAAACTTGCGGAAGAATATTTCGAAAAGAAAAGACAAGAAGAACTTCTCCTGCAGGGTGAGACAGCGGAATGAGAAACCTCCGCTTCGGCATCGACATTGACGGTACAGTAACATGCCCCACTTCTCTATTGCCGCACATCAATGAGCAATTCGGGTGCAATCTTGTCCTTGATGATATTAAAGAATACGACTTAACAAAAGCATTTATGGTAGATGAAAAGGCCTTCTACGAGTGGTATAGAAGTGCGGAGGCGCATATTTACAAATCTTCTCCCGCACAACAATATGCAAAAGAAACATTAACCAACTGGCAAACACAGTTTGAACTGTATTACATTTCTGCACGTGGCCATCATGTCTATAACTCCACACTAGACTGGTTCAAACAACAGGAAATCCCATATGATCATATCGAACTTGTCGGAAGTCATTATAAAATTGAAACGGCGAAAAAGTTCGGTGTTCATGCATTCTTTGAAGACAAGCATGACAACGCGGTTGAAATCCATGAAGAACTCAACATTCCTGTCATACTATTTGACACACCCTATAACCGGAAACCGATTCCTAAAGGCGTCATTCGTGTCTACGATTGGCAAGAAGCGAATAATTTGATCAAAAATTTATTTCCTATAGAAGAACCTTCATTTAACTAAGAATAGCGGAATACGTCTAAAAGGAACGCAGCTTAAGTAGCGCCAGCAAAGGAAGGCTACAAGGAGGGATGTAGTTCAATCCCTCCCCACTGCATGACCTACATCCTCAAGACCCGCGACAGGCATAAGTCGATCCAGTGACGTGGTGCTTCTTGCCACTTAGCTGGATAGCCTTCGAGGAGAACCTTCAGCCTAAGTAGAGGCAATGTTGAGTGGGCCTCCGAGCGGCTGACGCATTGAACTAAACACTATTCTAAGTCAAAAAACGGTGTGAAACTCTTATGATAGAGTTCCACACCGTTTTTCATTTTTCCACGCATAGTGGACATTTTCCGTAGATTTCGAATTTATGTCCTTCCACTTCATAGTCCGGTAAATTGACAGTAATCATTTCCATTGGACAATGTGGAATGCTGCGCGTCTTGCCACATGCTGTACAGATGAAATGATGGTGGTGGACGCCGGGATCACACTGCATCCGGAAATTGCGTTCCCCGTTCAAATCAGTTTCTTCCAGAATGCCGAGTTCAGAAAACGTCGTCAAGTTTCGATAAATTGTATCGAAACTTATTCCCGGATTATCGTCTGCCATGAAATTCTTTACTTCAAGAGCTGTTAAATACCGGTCTTTATTCGAAAAAAACTGTAAAATTGTATCTCTATTTTTCGTCCGTTTAAATTGATTTTCCTGAAGAATCCGCCATGCCTCATCGAGTGTCATACCAACTCCCCCTTCACTATACGAGCATTACGTCCGCCCTGTATTTTCTTCCAAGCGAGCACCACTAACAAAATAACTATCGATGTGATGACAATCGTTCCTCCCGGAGCAATATCCATATGATAGGCAGAAACAAGCCCAATGATAACTGCTAACTCGCCAAAGATAATAGAATAGATCATTGCACTCTTAAAACTCTTCGCAAGTTGGATAGCTGCCGCTACCGGAATCGTCATAAGTGACGACACAAGCAAAATACCGACAATCCGCATAGATGCCCCAATGACAAGCGCTACAATGATCATGAACACCATCTGGATATAGCGCGAATTAATTCCAGAAACTTTAGCATACTCCGCGTCGAATGACAAGGCAAATAGTTCTTTATAGAGAAATCGGATATAGGCGATAACAATGATTGCAATGACGATAACCACTAAAAGATCCTGTCTGCTAACCGCTGACACCGAGCCGAATAAATAGCCAATCAGATCAGAGCCGAAGCCTTCCGATAAGGAGATGAAAATAGCACCAAGGCCAATGCCTGCCGACAAAATAACCGGAATTGCAAGTTCTTCATAATGACGATATGCCCCCCGCAACTTTTCAATCAGCAGTGACCCGCCTACAGCGGATGCAATCCCAAGGTAAACTGGGTTCAGCGCAGCAAAGAAGAGTACTTGCTGGCTTAAATAGAGGCTTCCAGCGATTCCGGCAAGTGCAACATGACTGAGCGCATCTGCGATAAGAGAAAGACGTCTGACGACGATAAACAAGCCTAGTAAAGGTGCTATGATACCGATGATTAAGCCGGAAAGAAATGCATTTTGCAGAAACTCATACGATAAAATATCATTAATCATTGTTCCACCTCATCCTTGTGCTGGTGGACGCGGCGAACAGGGTGTCCATACCATCTAGAAACGTCATCATCTTCCATCTTTTTATAATCAGATTGTTTACCGTGAAAATGAATCGTTCGGTTCAAACAAGCCACATGGGTTGCTAGATCAGTAACGAGGTCAATTTCATGTGTTACAAGCAAGATTGCAATTCCATGCTCACGATTTAATGTATTCAGCATAGAATAAAACGACGCGACATTTTGCTGGTCAATACCAACTGTCGGTTCATCCATAATAAGTAGTTCTGGTTCTCCTGCAAGTGCTCTTGCTATGAACACACGCTGCTGCTGGCCACCAGAGAGCTCCCCCATATTCCGTTTTGCGAAACTGTCCATACCGACGATGCTAAGCGCTTCCAGCGTTCGCTGCTCATCTTTTTTCGAAAAGCTTTTGAACATTCCTACTTTCCTAGTCAATCCGCTCCGTACAACTTCAAGAACGGTTGCTGGGAAACCCGAGTTAAACGCATTGGATTTCTGTGAAACATAGCCAATTCGTTCCCGATGCTTAAATGATTCTATATCCGAACCAAAAAGTTTTACCGAGCCACTGGTTGGTTGTAAGAGACCAAGAATAATATTGATGAGTGTTGATTTACCAGAACCATTCGGCCCTATTAGTGCCCAAAACTCACCCTCTCCTACCTCGAGAGAAATATGATCAAGGGCGATTGACTGTTCATATTTGAAACTTACATCGTCCAATTGAATAAGATTAGTTGTCATTTTACTATCCTTTCCTTGAAACAGGAATCATTCCGATTCACTCGTCAAATTATAAACCATGACACGAGTGGATACAACCATTTAAGAAAGAGGGAATTATCAGTGGATTTCGCGCAACTAGTGAATGAAGTCAAATCGAAAAGCGATGATGAAGCGATAATCATTGCCAAGCAATACGGAATTGACTTTTCAAAAACAGAAATAAGAGCACTACGTCCATTGCTTGATGAAATTTCTTTCCATTGGCTTTTTACGGGTATTCCTGAAACCTTTATCACTAAAATCCGTGGAGCTATTGGTGATAAAAAAACTGACGTCCTTTTCAAGAAGTATTTAGACTCCATTAAATAAGAACTCGTAAGCGCCTGTTTACGTAAAAATCCCGCCTGCACATATACCTTGCAGGCGGGATTTCCTTATTAAATTCTTAACAGATCAATCTTTTCCGGTTGAAAAGATTTTGCTTTAAACATTTCTATTTCAAATTTATAAGGTGCCGATTTCTTCTTTGGATCCAAACCTACAAAAGGTGTTTCAAGTATTTTAGGAATCGATTGGAATGCCTCATGATGAACAATATAAGAAAGTGGTTCAAAGCCGATATGACCGAAACCTATATTCTCATGGCGGTCCTTCATTGCACCGCGCTCATTCTTACTATCATTGACATGAATAACAGATATTCTGTCCATTCCCACAATTTTATCGAACTCGTTTAGTACACCTTCAAAATCACCGACTATATCATAGCCCGCATCATGAACGTGACAAGTATCGAAACAAACCGATAAACGTTCGTTATGTGTGACACCGTCGATAATTGCCGCAATTTCATCAAAGTTACGACCGCATTCAGTCCCTTTCCCTGCCATCGTTTCGAGAGCAATGCGAACTGGATAGTCCTGGGAAAGCACTTCATTTAGTCCTTCGATGATTTTTGCAATTCCTAGATCAACACCCGCGCCAACATGTGCGCCTGGATGAAGTACAATCTGGTCAATGCCAAGTGCAGCTGTGCGTTCAATCTCACTTTGCAGAAAGTCGACACCAAGTCTGAATGTCTCAGGCTTAAACGTATTAGCAATGTTAATAATATACGGTGCATGGACGACGATATTCGACTGTCCATTGTCCTCCATATTCAAATGGCCTGCTGCTATATTCAGTTCCTCAATCGGCTTCCTCCGTGTGTTCTGGGGTGCGCCGGTATAAATCATGAATGTAGTTGCTCCGTAACTTGCAGCTTCCTCACTTGAGCCTAGCAGCATTTTGCTGCCGCTCATCGAAACGTGGGAGCCAAGCAATAATGGCTTATCATTTGTCATTTTTTACGTTTCAGTCTCCTTTCTCTCTTTTTAAAGCTCTCTACCTGCTGAGCCATTTTCTTTTTGTAGCCTGGTTTTACTTTTGACGGTTTTGGAACGAATGAAATTGCTTTACGGTCAATATCATCTACTTCTTTTACTCGATTTCGTCTTGAATGGCGCTCTTTTACTTCAACCCACTCACCATTTTTCACTTCTTCATGGACAAAAGGAATACCCATCTTTTCAATTCTGACTACTTTATCGTCTTCAGAAGGCTCATACAATGTAATTGCCGTTCCCTTAAGCCCAGCACGTGCAGTACGTCCCACGCGGTGAATGAAAAATTCAAGGTCATCTGGAAGTTCGAAGTTAATAACGTGACTGACACCTGGAATATCAATTCCGCGTGCTGCAAGGTCTGTCGCTACGATATATTGGAATTCTAGATCACGGACTTGTTTCATCATCCGTGTTCGCTCACGCGGTGTTAAATCTCCGTGAATTCTTCCGACTTTAAAGCCGCTTTCTGCAAGGAAAGTTGCAAGTCCTTCAGCATTTTGTCTTGTATTCATAAAGATGATTGCCAAATAAGGATTGATACCTTCCATTACTTGCAACAACTTTTTCTTTTTACTCATACTGCGAACAGGAACAAGGGAATAGTGCATCCCTTCCGTCAATGGTCTACGTTCACCAATTTTCACATGAACAGGTGATTCCATGTATTTAGTTAGGAATGGTTTTAGCTTTTCCGGAATCGTCGCTGAAAATACGTACATTTCAAGTTTAGCAGGCATTTTTGCTGCGAACTTATCGATATCTTCGATAAAGCCCATGTCGAATGCTAGATCCGCTTCATCTATCACCAAAATTTTCGCGGTATGAATAACAAGTGCCCCATTTTCGGACATATCGCTAATTCGTCCTGGTGTTCCAACAATAATATGTGGATTCGATTTTAATTTCCCGATAGACCGTTGCTTGTCCGTACCACCTATGAGCAGTGAACTTCGCACATCTGTGCCTTCTGTCATCTTCGCAAGTTCATTGTACAGTTGCGTCGCCAACTCTCTTGTCGGAGCTGTGATAACCGCTTGCAGTTCATCAACAGCTGCATCAGTACGTTGTAAAATCGGTATAAGGAAACTGTGAGATTTACCCGTTCCTGTATGTGCTTGTCCGATTGCATTCGTACCTTTCAGGATAAGCGGTATGATTTCCTTTTGGATCGGTGTCGGATTTTCAAAGCCGAGCCTCCCGATTGCTTCCCGTAAAAACGGTTTAAATTGATAGTCTGTAAATTTAGACATTTGTAACCCTCCTAATGTACACCTATTATAACACGATTTCGTTCCGCCGTATGCGATTTTCGCATAGTATACTATGTGAAAGTCCATTCTGATTAATTGAAAGGAGATAATTATGAGATATGAATCCTTTTATCCATTCGCGCGACAACAGCCGCCACCGGCTTCCATGGGACAAATGAACTTCGGACCTCCTCCTCAAATGGAGCAATTGCAGGCACCTATGCACCCATTCATGAATGGTCCACAGAATAATCCATTAGGTGCTCCAATGAATGGCCCGCAAAACAATCCACAAGGCGGGCCTATGGGTGGTCAAGGAGAGCAGCCAATTCCATCAAAAATGGAATCGTATATGCAAACGGCAAACCAATTCTTAAACACGGCCCAGCAATTCGCACCCATGGTCCAACAATTCGCGCCAATGGTTCAAAACTTGCCTGCAATGTGGCGATTGTACAAAGGCTTTCAATCACTTCCAGTAGCCGGTGCCGCTAGTTTACCAGTAGGCGGAGGGATAGGAGCCGCACGGTCGGTTGCTAATGTTGCATCTGGCCTATCAGCCCCTCGCATCTTCCAGCCACCCATTCGATAATTTTGAATCCGCCGTCCAACTCCGTTATAATAGATGATAGATCCTATTAGAGGAGTGAAAAGGCATGAAAGTATTAAAGATTACCCCTAGAGGTTATTGCTACGGGGTTGTCGATGCAATGATCATCGCTAGAAATGCGGCACTCGACAAAACATTGCCGAGACCCATTTATATATTGGGAATGATTGTCCATAACAAACATGTAACAGATGCGTTTGAAGAAGATGGCATCATTACAATTGATGGCGAAAATCGTCTAGAGATTCTTGAAAAAGTTGAAACGGGCACAGTTATCTTCACAGCACATGGTGTTTCACCTGAAGTGCGGGAACTTGCGAAACGAAAAGGTCTTGTATCGATTGACGCAACATGTCCCGATGTAACTGTAACCCACGACCTGATTGGGGAAAAGACTGCAGAAGGCTACGACATTATTTACATTGGGAAAAAACATCATCCAGAGCCAGAAGGTGCAATCGGCGTAGCTCCTAACGCAGTACATTTGATAGAAACGATTGAGGATGTCGAAAAACTCACCGTACAGAATGCTAAACTGCTCGTCACAAACCAAACTACAATGAGCCAATGGGATGTTGTTCACATTATGGACGCTCTCAAACTGAAATATCCACATATCGAAGTTCATAAGGAAATTTGCCTTGCCACTCAAGTAAGGCAGGAAGCAGTCGCACAACAAGCAGGAGAATCAGACCTTCTTATCGTCGTAGGTGATCCGAAGAGTAACAACTCGAACCGCCTGACACAAGTATCTGTCGAAATCGCCAACACTCCATCGTACCGGATTTCGGATGTTTCCGAACTGGACGTCAAGTGGTTGGAAGGTATCGAAACTGTATCTGTCACGGCGGGTGCTTCGACACCAACATTGATCGTCCGTGAAGTGGTTGCATTCCTAGAGAAGTTTAATCCAGAAGATCCTTCTACACATCTTCCAGAGCGGAAATTCCTTTTGGAAAAAATCCTGCCGAAGATTAAAAACCCTACACCTGTGGAACGAATTGAACCCTATACAACCACTTGAGAATAACTTAAGACGCCTGGAGCTAAACATTGTTCTGGGTCGAAAAACATATTCTTATCTTTTATATGAACCAGCCTCTCATTATAGAGGCTGGTTTTTTCGTCAAATAGGAAATTATAAATTCTCGTAATGTAGATAAGTTGTAACGTAAAGATTTTACACCTAGCTTCTGGTCCCATACGACGTGAGTCATGCAGTGGGGAGGGATTGAATTTCATCCCTCCTTATTGCGACAGGATGTCGCAATCCTAATTTACCTTTCTCCGTCACTTCAGAATTGTAGGAACTGAACAGGCGCTTGCGCTTTTGTTCTCATAAGTCATCAAATAAAAGTAAACGGTTCCGTGATGATTTCCGATTCGATAAACGACACATTATAGCCGGCCTGCGCGCAAGCTGCCTGCATATAGTCCGCAACACCTTGAATCATAACCTTCTCAATGTTGTGACCCGGGTCGATGATAGCAATCCCCATTGCTTGTGCATCATGGGCAACGTGGTAATACAAATCACCTGTTACTAGAACATCCGCTCCACTTCGTTTAGCAGACCCTATATATTTATTACCATCTCCGCCTAACACCGCAACTTTTTGAATCTCCTTGTCTGGATCGCCAACAAATCGAAGCGCTGGAACATCGAAAGTTTCTTTTACAAGTTCAGCGAATTGTCCAAGTGTCGTCTTTTCCCGAAGTTTCCCAATACGGCCTAGACCATATTCGTTTGACTGTTGCTCAAGTGCAACTATATCAAACGCAGGCTCCTCGTATGGATGGGCTTTTAGCATCGCTTTTATCACCTTACTGCGAATAGGTCCCGGGAGAATCACTTCGATTTTTATCTCTTCAACTTCCTCACCTTTGCCGACTTCACCTATAAACGGCTCAGCTCCCTCAACGGGCGTGAAACGCCCGATACCTGATGTGCTAAAACTGCATCCGACGTAATCGCCAATTGCACCAGCGCCAGCTATATCTAGCGCTTGTCTAACTTCATCCGCATGTGTTAAAGGGCTGAATACAATCAGTTTATATAGCGGCTCAGAATACGTCGACTCAACTATTTCCGTGTCAACTAAACCTAGTTTTTCAGCGAGCATATCATTCACGCCACCCGGAGCAACGTCAAGGTTTGTATGTGCCGCATAGACAGCAATATCATTTTTAATGCATTTTTCGATCATGCTCCCTTGCGGCGTGTCCGTCAATAGACTTTTCAATGGTCTAAAAATTGGCGGATGGTGCGCGATGATAAGGTTGGCACCATATCGGATTGCCTCATCAATCACCTCTTCATTTACATCCAATGTAACAAGCACATTTTCTACAGTTTGATTCAATTGCCCGATATGAAGTCCGACTGGATCACCATCCATTGCAAAACGTTTTGGAGACCACTTTTCAAATAGCGTAATAATTTCATGGCCATTCACTATTTTCACGTTGCCAACACCTTTCCAACTAACTCAATATGACGTGTCAACTGTTCTTTTTTCGTTATTATTGCAGCTGTTTCAGTTGTTTTTCCAAGAGAATCAAGTACCCGATTCCATTCCGACAATTCACTTTCCCACTTTTCAATGAATACCTCGTTTTTTGCAGTTAACAACAAAGGTCCCGCCATCAATTCCAGTTCGCCATACGATGCTTGTCCTTTTTCCATCACGATAATCTCATATATTTTGCCGTCTTCTTTCAAAATTTGTTCATTTATTATTACCCACGCGTTTGAAATGGCCCATTCACGGATTGCCCTTGAATAGATATTCGGTTGCGTAATGATTCGCTTCACTTGAGATAGACGCTCTTTGCCACTTTCCAAAATAGTCGCGATAAGCGGTCCGCCCATCCCCGCGATCGTCACCGTATCGACAGCATCATTATCTTCAATAGCAAACAAACCATCTGCCATACGTACAGTAATTACCTCTGAAAAACCTTCACGGCGTACATTTTTAACCGCAGATTCATAAGGCCCTTTGGCTACTTCTCCTGCAATTGCCTTCTCTACTTTTTTTGTACGGATGAGGAAACATGGCAAATAAGCGTGGTCACTGCCGATATCTGCAACGACTGCACCCTCGTCAACGAAAGAAGCAACTGTCTTTAATCTGTTAGATAATCGTTCGGAATTCAATTTAACGCCGCCTTTCAATACTTTAATTATATTGGATTTTGTCTTATTTTGCACTTTACACTATATATGTTGAAATAAAGAAACCCATTCATTTCGCTACGGCGCAAGGGAATGGCACCTTCGCTTTGTTTATATAAGTACCCAATTGCTCAACTTAGAAAATAGAAAAAGCCATCAGTCGACAGAAATGCTCTGTTAACTGACAGCTCTTCCTAATTGCGGATTATTTAAGTGATAAAATATAGTCTGCCATAGCATCTAACTCGGCATCATCTTTAACGAGTCCTGCTGGCATTCCGCCACCAGCACCATTTAAAATGATACCTTTAATTTCATCCTTAGATAGAGTAGTTCCAGCTAATGCTGGTCCCATTCCGCCCGTAAGGTCTCCACCGTGACAGCCTATACATTTCCCTTGAGCAACTGCTTCAGCATCAAATTCCGCAGAACTTGGAGCTTCTTCAGTTTTTCCCTCTTCGCCTTGTTCAGCGATTTCATTTTTCTGTTCAAGCCCATAAAGGGACATGAAGAAAATAAGACCGATTCCAAGCGCAAAAATAAGGATATAAGGAATTATTGGATTTTTACCCATTGAATTACCCTCCTTTATCAGGATCTATTCTGTAATGAATACAGTACACAACTATTATTGTACTGTATTCAATGGGAAACTGAAAGAGTTATCGATGATCTTTTCGGTGTTTGTGACAATTTCGACAAACATTTTATTGTTAGCTCGCTACAGGTGTACACATTTTTTTCTTTAACACCCAATTAGTCTGGCAATGACCATTCTTTGGACTTCCGAAGTCCCTTCTCCAATTTCAAGAAGCTTGGCATCCCTCATATAGCGTTCGACTTCATATTCTTTCATATAGCCATATCCACCATGAATCTGAATTGCTTCACTTGCTACTTCCATAGCAATTTCCGATGCATATAGTTTACACATGGAAGCTTCTTTTGAGAATGGACGCCCTTGATCTTTCAGCCACGCTGCTTTATGGACCATATTGCGCGCAAGCTCAATTTTCATCGCCATATCCGCCAGCTTAAATTGTGTTATTTGGAATTCAGAAAGCGTTTTACCGAATTGCTTCCGTTCTTTAGAGTAGCGGAGTGCACGGTCAAATGCCGCCTGAGCGATTCCTACCGCCATAGCACCGATTCCGATACGCCCACCGTCTAACGTTACTAGGAACTGTCTGAAACCGTTACCTTGAGTCCCTAGCAGGTTCTCTTTCGGTACGCGAACGTTGTCAAGCACGAGTTCTGTTGTATTAGAAGCATTAAGGCCCATTTTTTCATAGTTATCAATAACCGTGAAGCCTTCTGCATCAGTCGGTACGATAATTGCACTGACTTCTTTCTTTCCGCCTTCAGTCCCAGTGATAGCGGTAATTGCAAGGTGCTTGGCATAGCTCGCATTTGTGATAAACACTTTAGAACCGTTGATGACGTAATCGTTCCCATCTACTTTTGCTGTCGTTTGCGTTCCCCCCGCATCCGAACCCGCATTCGATTCTGTCAATCCAAACGCTCCAAACGATTCCCCAGTACAAATTGGCGTCAAATACGTATGTTTCTGTTCTTCAGTGCCAAATAGGTTAAGCGGTGCTCCCCCCAATGAAATATGCGCCGAATATGTAATTCCCGTTGACGCACATGCACGGCTCAGTTCTTCCGTAACAATTGCGAAACTTATTGTGTCGGCTCCTCCGCCCCCATATTCCTCGGAAAACGGTAAACCCATCATTCCCATTTCGGATAGCTGTTTAAACACCTCTACTGGAAACTCTTTTGTCCGGTCGCGGTCGATTGCACCTGGTGCAACAACTTCATCTGCGAATTCCCTAATCATTTTTTTAATCATCTGTTGTTCTTCAGTCAAATCGAAATTCAACATCTTCATCCCCTTTGTTGTGAACGCTTACAATTTCAATTATAACGAATTGTCTATCGTTTTCACAACTATTATTAAAAGAATAGGAGAATTCAGAACGAAACAAATAGAAATACGATGATTAATAGTAGTCCTGCCGAACCTGAGATTGTGAAATACTGCAATTTAAGCATGCGTCCTGCAAATAGCCAGAGCGCACAGTTCAATATAAGTAATCCGATTAGTAACATTGTGTGTCCTTCGAAGAAGATGACCCATAACTTTAATGACATTAACAGCAACATCAATGAGGCCAATATGTATAAAACAGGTGCAACACCAATTTTAATAATCGATTTACTTATCGTCAATAAGAGAAATAAGAACGAAACAACAGCCGCCAAGGTGATTGTCAATTCTGGGTATTGGACAAACACAAACATGGCCCCACTAACAATTACCGCTAGTATAGAAAACATACTAATAATCCGATTCAATTTCTTTTTTTCCTTGACAAGAATCGCCTCGGTAGACTTCACTACCTTTTCATCCCCCCCCTGGGTATAGAGAGTGATAAGGAAATCACAGTAATGCTCAGGCAACAATTTATTCTGTTTCCAATATTTTATTTCCGAAATAATCATCCGTTTTCGCTGTGGATTCATAAGCAATAATCACTCCTTGAAAAGTGTAAGGTAAATCAGAGAGCGCCAATTAACAGCTCAGTTTTTTAACAGGGAAAAAAGCATCGGCACAAATTATGCCGATGCCTTTTTTATTCAAGAAAGTCTTTTAGTCGTTTACTTCTAGATGGGTGGCGTAGTTTGCGTAATGCTTTTGCCTCGATTTGACGAATTCGTTCACGGGTAACGCCGAATACTTTACCTACTTCTTCAAGCGTTCTTGTACGACCATCATCCAGACCAAATCGTAGACGAAGTACGTTTTCTTCTCTGTCTGTCAACGTATCGAGTACGTCTTCTAATTGTTCTTTCAATAACTCATACGCTGCATGATCAGATGGTGATTGAGCCTCGGAGTCTTCTATGAAATCCCCTAGATGAGAATCGTCTTCTTCCCCAATTGGCGTTTCGAGTGAAACAGGCTCTTGTGCGATTTTCAGGATTTCACGTACTTTCTCAGCAGTTAAATCCATCTCTTCTCCAATTTCTTCTGGAGAAGGTTCACGACCAAGATCCTGTAGCAATTGACGCTGAACACGGATCAATTTATTGATGGTTTCGACCATATGAACAGGAATCCGAATTGTACGGGCTTGGTCCGCGATTGCACGAGTGATTGCCTGACGTATCCACCACGTTGCGTACGTACTGAATTTGAAGCCTTTCGTATGATCGAATTTCTCGACTGCCTTAATGAGCCCCATGTTCCCTTCCTGAATTAAGTCAAGGAACAGCATGCCACGTCCAACATACCGTTTTGCAATACTAACGACTAGACGCAAGTTGGCTTCTGCAAGCCGCTTTTTCGCCTCTTCATCGCCATCCAAAATACGAATTGCAAGTTCAACTTCCTCCGCACCTGTCAGTAAATCAACACGACCAATTTCTTTCAAGTACATTCTCACCGGATCGTTGATTTTAACACCTGGCGGGACACTGAGGTCATTTAAATCGAACTTTTCTTCTGCTACTACTTTGCCCTCATCGCCGGCTTCTTCATCGGCTTTGCGATCCATTTCAATTCCTTGTACTTCAATCAAATCAAGGAATTCTTCGAACTGTTCAGGTTCCATTTCAAATACAGATAACTTTTCAGTTACCTCATCGAGCGTAAGTTCACCTGTTTTCTTTCCGGCCTCCAACAGGTTTGCCTTCACTTCTTCAACAGTCATTTCAATTTCCATATCTTCTGCTTGCTCTTTTTTACTCATCTTACCCGTTCCTCCTAAGTACACCGGAAGACGACTACAACGTCGTCAATGATTTCCGGAGCTGTATAATTTCCCTGGCCAGCTCCAGCGCCCGGGTATGATCATTTATTTTTTCTGCTTCTTTCGATTCATGAATCTTTGCATGGATTGTCAAACTAACTTTATATTTTTCAAGGTGACTGATACAATCAGCAATTTCTTCCGCTGCGTGTTCAGGATCCCTTTCCACCATTGCAGATTCTAAGACGATTTTCCTAAGTTCTCGGTCTTCCAACGATTCCGCAAACCTGTGAAAATCAGGTATTCCATGTTGTTCATAAAACCCCGCGAGCCGAATGAAGATGGCAACATAGTCTTCTCGAACAAATAAGTTTTGCTTGTCCAATCGTATTCGATCAAACAATTCCCCATCACTTAGCAGGTGAAAGAGCAACAATCGCTCTGCACGCTCTGTACCCGTCTTCTTTCTGATTGGAACAGCAGGTTGGGGACGCATAGCTTCCCCATGCTTCGGTTCTGCTTTTGCTTTCTTCGCATGATTACCGGCCATTTTTATAAACTGCTGATTAATGGCTTCGATTGACACACCCGTCACTGTTGAAAGCTGCCGAAAATAAAGATCCCGCTCTACTGGCGATGAACGTTTCGCTAATTCTTCCAATACTTCATGGATATATTGCAACACATCGTTTTCATAAGATAAGTTCTTTGATCGCTTCGCATATGCCATTATGAATGACATGTATGAATGGGGATTACCGATAACCTTTTCGCGAAATGCATCACCGCCGTGCTCTGTGATGTAATCGTCGGGGTCCATCTTTCCAGGCAACAACGCGATTTTAACATCCAACCCTTTTTGAGTGGCCATGTCTGCGAATCGTTTTGCTGCTTCCCATCCAGCATTATCTCCGTCACAGCAAATGATAAGATCTTTAGCAATTCTTTTTAATTTCAGTAAATGTGTATCTGATAAAGATGTGCCCATTACAGCAACACTATTCACCACACCCGCACGATCAGCCGTTATCGTGTCCATAAATCCTTCAAACAGTATTACTTTACCCGTTTTCCGGACGTTAAGACGTGCATTGTGAAAATTGTACAGAATATGACTTTTTTCGAATATCGGGGTTTCAGGACTATTTAGGTATTTAGCTTCCTGTTTTGAACTGGAAAGTATTCTTCCAGAGAATGCTACAACGTTTCCATTGTCGTCATGAAGCGGGAACATGATACGTGCTCGAAATCTGTCAAAATAGCCTGTACCATCGTCTTTCATGATGCAAAGTCCAGCTCGTTCCATATCCCTCATATCGAAACTCTTTCGCTTTAGGAGACTCGATAGCGCTTCATTATCATTAAGCGACCACCCGATTCCATATTTTTCGATACTCTCTCTTGTAAACCCTCTTTTTTCAAGATATTCGAGTGCCTCTTCACCTTCTACAGTATTCAAGAGTAGATGACTATAAAAGTTTGCAGCAAGTGCATGCGCTTCAATCATAGATTTAAATTCGTTGTGCGGCTTTACTCCAGACCCCTCACTCACTGCGGCATCGATTTCAATACCTGTTCGTTCAGCGAGTTTTACAACCGCTTCGGTGAAGGGACTATTTTCAATATCCATAATGAAGGTAATTGCATTTCCACTAGCGCCACAACCGAAACAATGAAAGAGTTGTTTATCTTCGGTAACAGAGAATGAAGGTGAGCTCTCATCGTGAAACGGGCAAAGCCCAAACCAGTTCTTCCCTCTTTTTGTAAGTTGCACATATTCTCCAATTAAATCTACAATATCAGTCTTTGATCGGACGGCTTCTATAGTCTCTTCTGGTATTCTCGTCATCCTGTCACCAACCACTCTATCATGATTAAATTCGAGATAGTATTCAAAAATCCTTCATTTTCGACAAATTATTTTCGATTATGCTCGGAATCTTTCATACTACACTAAAAGCAAAGCTTTATCTCCATATAAACCTCATATTCAATATTTTTTCTTCATCCGCAAAAGAAGAACCAACCCGTAGTAGCGGTCGGTCCTTCTACATCCCTGTTTCTTCGTTTTAAATAGCCGTTAACCTCGAGATTAACGGTATTTACCACTTCCTGCTTAAGGATGACGATTCGTAATTTCACTTAATATAACATTTGCCGTTTCCTCTACGGCCCTGTTTGTTACATCGATAACATTGCAACCGATTTTCGAGACGACATTATTAAAATGCGTAATTTCGGCTTCAATCCGTTCAACTCGCGCATAATTTGCATCATCTTTTAAACCAAGTGCGATGAGACGTTCTCTGCGGATAAAGTTTAATTTTTCTGGTGAGATGACAAGTCCATAACATTTAGCGGGGTCAATCATATATAGTTCTTCCGGTGGCTCCACTTCGGGTACTAGTGGAACATTCGCCACTTTGTAGCGTTTATGCGCAAGGTATTGCGATAATGGTGTTTTCGACGTTCGTGAAACGCCAACTAGAACAATATCCGCTCTCAAAATACCCCGTGGATCCCTGCCATCATCATATTTAACGGCGAATTCAATTGCTTCAATTTTTTCGAAGTAATCTTCATCAAGTTGCCGTACTAGTCCTGGTTCTTCCAATGGCTTTTCACCAAGTTTCATGCCAATTTGTTCGATAATAGGACCAAGAAGATCGATGCACTGAATTTCTTTAGTTTGACATTCTTGTTGTAGTTTTTGACACATTGCGCTTTTTACAAGCGTATAGATGATGATTGCATTTTGCTGTTTCGCTAAATAGACTATTTCATCAAGTTGCGATTCGTCTTCTACATGTGAAAATCTTTTAATTAATATAGTTTCTAACCCTTGCCTGAATTGGCTTGCCGCTGCTTTTGCGACAAGGTCGGCAGTTTCCCCGACTGAGTCGGAAACGATGAACAAAGTTAGCTTTCTCATAGTATCCCCCTCATAATTCGTGATCATCCGCAAGTGAAAGGAAGGCTGCGGTAATATTGGTTTTTGTAACCCTGCCAACAACTTCAAGTCCCCCCCCATTGTCAATGACAACAGGTAGCGAATCGATTTGTTTGTCTATCATTTTCTTCGCCGCGTGAAGAAGCGTATCTTGCTTTTCACAATACGTAATATTTGGCATTCTCGTCATAATCACATGGACCGGAATTTTCTCCAATTCATTGTTCCCAAGACTCGTCCTTAGTAAGTCTTTTCTAGAAAGGACCCCAGTAAGAAATGAAGATTGATCGACGACGAATAATGTTCCAACGTCTTCCAGGAACATCTGGCAAATCGCATCATAAACCGAAATGTTTTCTTCCACAACGACCGGAATTGACTGGAAGTCACGTACTCTCATACCGGTCATACTGTCAGCAACCGATTGGGCAGGTCTTTTTCCCGAGTAAAAATAGCCTACTCGAGGTCTTGCATCCAAAAAGCCAGCCATAGTTAAAATAGCTAAGTCAGGACGGATTGTAGCCCTCGCTAGCTTGAGCCGCTCCGCGATCTGTTCGCCAGTGATTGGGCCATCTGCTTTTACGATTTCAAAGATCTCCGTCTGACGCTTATTCAGTTCCATATATGTCACCGCCCTAAGCGTTCAATTGTTTATCCTTGATTATTATATACGAAGACGCGCGCTATTGCGAAGAAAGCGGAACCATGCTAAACTAAGGGAGAATTGAATAAGCGAAGATAGGTCTATGAGTAATGTCAAATGGAAGCGAGCGGGGATAGTGAAAGCCCGTATCGACATGAAACGGCAACCTGGAGCTAATGTACTGTTAAAGAGGGCTGTTCAAACAGCCAATTAGGGTGGAACCGCGGGTAATCATGCACTCGTCCCTGGACATATGTCCAGGGATGGGTGCTTTTTAATTTATTTCAGCATAAGGCCCCCGCTGAAACAAATTAAAGCCTCCGGCGGATGTCACAGATTTTGAGGGGAATGGAAAGGCAACCTAAGTTCGCCGCATCCTGCGGCAAAGGTTGCATACCCGCGTCCTGCGGGCACAAGCTCAATTCAAAATCTGGACACAAATCCGCCAAGGCGTATTTGATTAAAAATTGGAGGGATTTATTATGTCAATGGAACAAGTCGTTAACTTAGCAAAGCAAAGAGGTTTTGTTTTTCCAGGCTCTGATATCTACGGAGGTCTCGCGAATACATGGGATTATGGTCCGCTTGGTATCGAATTGAAGAACAATATCAAAAAAGCTTGGTGGCAGAAATTCATTCAAGAATCGCCGTATAATGTCGGTCTTGACGCAGCTATCCTCATGAATCCGAAAGTATGGGAAGCTTCAGGTCATATCGGTAACTTCAACGATCCGATGATTGACTGTAAAAAATGTAATACACGTCATCGTGCAGACAAACTAATTGAAGATGCACTCGATGCAAAAGGTATCGAAATGGTTGTCGATGGCCTATCTTTCGATAAAATGGCAGAACTTATCAATGAACATAACGTTGTCTGCCCTACTTGTAGCGCTATGGACTATACAGATATTCGCCAGTTTAACTTGATGTTTAAAACATCACAAGGTGTGACCGATTCATCAGCGAATGAAATTTTCCTTCGTCCTGAAACAGCACAAGGTATCTTCGTAAACTTCAAAAACGTACAGCGTTCAATGAGAAAGAAAATGCCTTTTGGTATCGGACAAATCGGGAAAAGTTTCCGTAATGAAATTACACCTGGAAATTTCACATTCCGTACACGCGAGTTTGAACAGATGGAACTTGAATTCTTCTGTAAGCCTGGCGAAGACATGGAATGGTACGCTTTCTGGCGTGAATTTTCGAAGCAATGGTTATTGAACCTTGGTTTGACAGAAGACAATATGCGCTTACGTGAACACGATGAAGACGAACTTTCCCATTACTCGAAAGGGACTGTTGACATCGAGTACAAATTCCCATTCGGCTGGGGTGAATTATGGGGCATTGCGAACCGGACTGATTTCGATTTGAACCGCCATATGGAGCATTCAGGTGAGGATTTCCACTACCTGGACCCTATCACAAACGAGAAATTTGTACCTTATTGTATCGAACCTTCACTTGGTGCGGACCGTGTAACACTTGCATTCCTTTGTGATGCATTTGCTGAAGAAGAGCTAGAAGGTGACGACAAGCGTACTGTTCTTCGTTTCCACCCCGCGCTTGCTCCGGTAAAGGCTGCGGTTCTACCACTATCGAAGAAACTAGCAGAGGGTGCGGATGAAGTCTACGCGGAACTGCGTAAACATTTCAACGTCCAATATGATGACGCACAGTCTATCGGCAGACGTTACCGCCGTCAAGATGAAATCGGAACACCGTTCTGTATTACGTATGACTTTGATTCTGAAGAAGATCGTCAAGTGACAGTTCGTCACCGCGATTCAATGGAACAAACCCGTATGCCAATTTCAGAAGTGAAAGATTATATTGCAAAACAACTTGAATTTTAAGCTGACCTAGCCAAGTAGAATTTAGATAAAACAATGAAACTACCTGACACCGGATATTGGTGTCAGGTAGTTTTATTTTGCGTAAATATGTTGCCAGTATTAGGGCTTCTGCTACCCCTGGCTAGGTGCCTTCGCCCAGTTTATACTCGTATTCATATGTTCGTTTTTCTAAACAAATTAGTCCCGCTGTTCCTAAAGAGTTGTTTGTTAGTAATACCCATAAATGGGATAACCTAGATATCCGCCGTGACCCGGGTGGCCATGTTGCCCACCGTAACCACTGTTAAAATCTCTTGAATTCGTCAATTTAATCGTCCCTTTACAAACGTACTATCTACAAAATATAAAGGAATTATTTGGGCTTAGGCTTCTACCTATTCCCCGTAAGACATCAATAAACAAACGTACTTCAAGTTCTCTTTTTACTAATCAACAACGTAATTTGTGCTATCGTAAACGGCAAGGAGGACTTTTTACGGTAGGCGACGTATTTCGATTCCCAAAAATCCGCATACTTCAACTTGAAATTTTTTAGTCCTTTGAAATGGTAAAAGTATTGGCCATGTAAAAATATTTGAGCTGCAATTTTTTCGCTTAAAAAGGAATACTTTGATTGACCGACATTCGATAACGGCGACATTCCTATATTAAATACGCTATACCCCTCTCCTTTTGCCCATTCGAATAAGGATAGGAATATGAAATCCATTGTTCCAGACGGAGAACCTGGCTTGAAACGCATAAGATCCACGGAAATCCGTTCATCGTTATCATACATTGGCATCAAGCTTGCGAAGCCTATAATCCCCTCTTCATCCCTTAAAATAGCGACACGTGAAGTGTTTAGATATCGTTCATTGAAAAAGCCAAGAGAAAATCCCTTCTCTGCCCTTCCCTGTAGCCACTTCATTGATACTTCTTCTAATTCATTTATCATTTCTGACGAAAAAGGTGGATTTACTAATTCAACTGAAAAGTTCTCTCTTTCAAATTTATTTTTAACAGCCCTAAATCCTTTCATCTTCTTTCCTGTAAATGTGAAACTATTCAAATCGACAAGCGCTTCCTCTCCAAGCTTAAAAAAGCCAAATCCATGCTCATGTAAAGAAGGAAGGATTCTATTGTTGATTTCATAAAAGACCGGTGTATATCCGTATTGATCTGCCGTTCCCAGAAACTCTTCGACTGCAGACGAAAAACTACTTTCTAATCCAACCGGATTGCCAAGCACAACAATTTTATCTGCATACGCTTGATACGAAAATAGAACTGTATTGTCTTGATTCCAGAATACATATTTGTCATGTAAAAAGATTAGATGAGAAAACTCAGTCCCTGAATAGCGCTCAAGATGATCTTTTATCTTCTGTTCTTGATGAATAGATGATTCCATTTCCATCATCTTCGGCTTGCGAATCATATGTCCAATGAATAAAATGACAAAAGCTATAAGTATTCCAATAATCGCACTGTAAAATAAGTCCCGGTAATCCGTTATGATATAGTCACGCAATGCAGTTGGGATATGAATTTTTGAGGAGGGTAAGTTCAAATAGCCGATGAATACATACATCGTAGTAATTATTGTCACGACAGCTAGGTCAAAAAGAGCTATACCCCATGTTAAAACATAACTCTCTCGGTAAAACTGGCTTTTTGACGCAACTAGCAAAACCGTTACAATGAGTAAAAAGATGGCTTCTTCATAATCAAATCCTTTAAAAACTGAAAATAGAGCTGCACTTATTAGGACAATAATTGCGAGCTTATACGTCCTTTTAACTTTATATTTAATCCCTCTGCACAGCCCTAAGAGAATGAAACCGGCTGCGACAGTCAACTGGTGTGATATGTTGATAATTGGTAAAGACAAAAAATCTTGTGCAATTTTCAATCGATTCAAAATGCCAGGAACGGATGCAGAAAGCAGTAACACAATTCCAGATACAAATACCAAAATCGTTAACAGCGTATGACTAATTTTTCGAAAAACATTATTCGGTAAATCATCCCATGAATGATTCCACCGTTCCCAATATTCTTGTATGAATAAGAGAGAGGAGAATAGAAACGGCAGAACAAAGTAACCCATTCGATATAAAATAAGTAAGAAGAGCACTTTTTCATCAGAAATTCCTGCGCTTTGGGTGCCCCACAGAAAAACAAGGTCAAATGAACCAATTCCACCCGGGATCATGCTTACTATCCCTGCGCAAGATGCAATCAAAAAAATTGGAATTAATGACGAAAGTTCAATTGGAATATTCAACATAAAGGTCAAAAACCAAATCACTAGAAAAACAGCAATCCATTCGACTACTGATGTTGCTATCAGCTGCACAGCAACTTTACCATTCAACAGGGAAGCATTTACTTTTTTATAACGGATCAAATAAATACCCACAAAAAACGGAACATATAAACTGACAATAATTATTGCAATAAATAGCCACTTTGTTTCCCTAAGAAGCGGAAAGTCCAAAAAAAAGATGGGGACAATCCATGCTAACAGTGAAATTCCCGTTAAATAGAAGAGCGTGACGGAGGCAATGCTTTTTAACACCCCCTCCTTCTCCTCTTTATGTTTCGAATAGAAATAACTGCGGAGCATCAAACC
This sequence comes from Sporosarcina sp. E16_8, assembly GCF_017347095.1. GTDB lineage: Bacteria > Bacillota > Bacilli > Bacillales_A > Planococcaceae > Sporosarcina. Next base: position 193,777 of record NZ_JADPRZ010000003.1, read on the forward strand.
CGCAAGTCCACCAAATCCAATAAGATTTGAGTACGTATTAGCAATAAATGAATGCCGCATTAATTTCCTTGTTTTCATTTTAATTCCCAGTAACTTCACCAAGACAATATCATAGAAAAACATAGGTGTGACAGCGAAAAAGGAAACAAGTACTATTAGTGCAAGTCTCCATGGATGGAGTTGACTCACTTCATTCTGAAGTATCCCTAAGTCCACGCTACGTGCTGTTTGCTGAATTTCATAGATGGCTAAAATTAGTAACATGAGCGGAAGCATTACTTTGATAACTTTGAATAGCTGACCGTCCTTGATTTTGAACATTGGCTCCCCCGCCTTAATGTAATCTATTTTACGCATATAATTTACTTTGATGCTAAAAAGTAACCGAATCATCAGATATCCAATATCATTATGATACTATGAAAAGATTGCTTGACACAAATATACTCCACAATTTATAGAGCCTGGACTCGGTGCCAGTTACTGACACCGAGGTACGAGCCAAAGCCATATTTAATGGATTCATTCAACCGATATGAGAACTGATTTCAAGATCTAACTGCTTCAAAAAACCTACCATATAGTCATGTCGCTGCTCCGCGAGTCGCTTTCCTTCCTCTGTCACCATCAACTCTTTTAACAGCAACAACTTTTCATGAAAATGCGTAACTGAAGCCGTTTCTTTGCTACGGTATTCTGTTTCAGACATATTATCACGAACCATCTCGTCTGTATCGTACAGCTTCCTTCCCCTTGCACCACCAAACGCAAATGTGCGTGCAATCCCAATGGCACCAATTGCATCAAGCCGGTCTGCATCGCGAACAATCGCTCCTTCGATGGACGTGATGCCCAACGCATTACCCCCACTGAACGACACGCTGTCAATACACGCAAACACTTTCCCAGCTAATTCATCATCAACACCAATCGCCTGTAAAATTTCTAGCACGGATGGATTGTCATCTGATTTATATTTAGCATCCTCGATATCGTGTAACAAGACAGCAAGACGGACAACTTCCACATTCGCTGAAGGCACTTTGGCCAAAATCCCCTCCGCATTTTTCATAACCCGTTCGATATGAGCGAAATCATGACTTGCATCGAACTTATTGTATATATCAACGACTATCTGCGTGCATTTTTCAATCGTTTTCATCATATAATCACTCCTATAAATAAGTTTTTTTTTGGTAAAAGGCGTCTGAATATTTAGGCATATCGTTGACGCACAATGTCGATTCATGTATAGTTAATGCATCCATGCACCTAATGGATGGGACATCGAATCGCCGAGGAGGAATGTACATGTACCAGGGAAAAGTCAAATGGTTCAGTAATGATAAAGGCTATGGTTTCATCGAAGCGGATGACGGGGAAGATGTGTTTGTCCACTTTACCGGTATTCTATCTGAAGGCTTTAAAACGCTTGATGAAGGACAATCCGTTTCCTTCGAAATCATCGAAGGGAATCGCGGTCCTCAGGCAGCGAATGTCTTAAAACTTGGAGATGAATGATCGAACACAAAATCCCGCTGACGCAGTTTCCAGCGGGATATTATTTTGTGGTTTTATTCATTTCCTGACCTAAAAACCGAAGTTGTTCCCCGATTGTACACACGGTAATACAAAACTTATGTGATCCCGACTTCCCTTTGTCTTTTGACAGTTGTGTTTTCAGGAAGCAGCCATCGCAATAGGCATCCAGAATTCCATCGATTTCATTCATAATGATTGTTTTATTCATAACGATTACCTCCAAATTACACGACTCATTCATTCTAATACTATCTGAACACTGGTGCAACAATCCAATTAAATCGAGGTGTAAATAAATGATTGAGTTGTACGTAGACGGTGCAAGTGCAGGTAATCCCGGGAAAAGCGGTATCGGCATTTTCATAAAAGGTGAAGGTCATATGTTGAGATTATCCGAAAAAATTGAACCGACAGATAATCATACTGCTGAATTTCAAGCGCTTTTGCGCGGTATGGAAGAGACGTCTAAACTGACAACTGGCATGGTGTCTGCCCGTTCGGATTCCCAAATCGTTGTCATGGCGGTTGAAAAGCAATTCGTGAAAAATGAATCGCATAAAGAATACCTGAGAAAAATTCTTGATATCGCAAACACGTTTGACTTCTTTTTCATTAAATGGATTCCCGATGTAGAAAACCGGGCTGCAGACGCACTTGCACGAGAAGCTATTCACAAAAAAGACTGAACAAGGAATTGCCTGTTCAGTCTTTTTGGTTAGACTTTCATAAAAGTAACGGTATTCGCTTGCAAATCATACAGCACCCATTCTCGATCTATGACGACCGCCCCTACATTCACGAGGACCTTGTCACCACTTACATCATATGGAATTCCAAATTCAATTTCTTCAATTACGCTATTTCGGGACAGTTTGGACGTGTGACTATGTCCATAAAACACTAGAGATTCATTCACTTCCGCATGAATGAGCGCCCATGGTTCACCACCCCATATCCACTGATGACCATGGATTATTTTAGCTGTTGAAATGTCAAGCGTTTCCGGCATCGTTCCCAATTTTCCTCGAAGCGGATCATCCGTTTCGGTAATCATCAAAATCCGGTCTTCCTGATTTCCACTAACTGATATAAACGTTAACAGCTCGTTAAACCCATCCGGAATGATCATAACCTCTTCAAGTTTTGTAAACTTCTGATTCGTAATATCCCTTTTACTAATTATGCATTCAAACAGATCGCCCGTTCCAACACGGACTGCTTCCGGGCACTTCTCCAAGATATCCGCGAGTACTTTTTCTAAATCCTCTTTAGAGGAATGTATGTCACCAAGCAGTGCATAATGCATTTGTAAGCCTCCTGGATGTTATTCTAATTAGTCTAGTCAATCTTTTTCGACTATGCCCTCTTTTTGTGAAATCCAGTCGCTATAACTTCCGACATACAGACGGGCAGTTTCATAACCGTTGTGCTTGAGCAAAGCATATAGTGGTGCTGCCGTCACGCCGCTACCACAATAAACCGTTACCTCAGCTGCAGGTTTAACAACAGTGTGCAATTGCTCTTTTACAGCAACATCCAAATTGAAGATGCCTTCTTTTCTCAGTTGTTCCCAGTCAAAGTTCAGCGCTCCCGGAATTCGTCCGGCAATCGGGTCGATTGGTTCATTGTCTCCCCGGTAACGCTCCGCTGAGCGGGCATCTAGCAGGACACTCGCTGTTTTTCCGGCTACTGTTTCTTCCACGAATTGCCTAGGGGCATAGATAGTTTCATCCCACTGGGGAGATACTAAAGTCCGCTGGGGCCCCGTTGTGCGATTATCTACAGGGAAACCCGCTTCTGTCATTGCCTCGAATCCTTCAAGTGCGATAAATGAACTTTTAAATCCAGCATATTGCAATAACCACCACGCACGAGTCGCAAAAGGGCTTCCACCGTCATCATAAACAATTATTTGGTCATCAATTGAGAATCCACTCGTTCTGAACAGCTCTATTAATGCCGATTTATCAGGCATTGGGTGTCTCCCTTCCGATTTCGTCATGTCGGACAAATCGCGTTCAAGATCCCAGTAAACTGCACCTGTTACATGGCTTTTTGTGTATTTCTGCTTGCCTTCATCCGCATCCTGCAATGAAAAACGTGTATCTACCCATTTGAATTGGGCATGATCAATATCTTTTATCGAAACAAAAACTTTAGCCAATCAAACCCACTCCTCAGTCTGTAGTTTCTCATACACTGTACGCCATTCGCTTAGTTGTTCCGTCCCTTGAAGAAGTGTTCGCTCAGAGGCAATCTGATTCAAACTCTCTTTTAGCAAGTGCTGTCTGAGCCCTTCCGCTTCACTGTCAATCCAACGGTCTGCCCACTTTTCAAGAAGTTCTTTTTCAAGCCCAAGATAAATTGACGCATCTGCCTTCAACAATTCTTCCAATCGAGCTTTCAATACTTCGCGCTCTCCCTTTTCGAAGAAGGCCTTTTGGTTTTTGAACAATCTGTTGACACTTCCATAGTTATTCGAATCAGTGTATGGAGTTCCGAAAGACAACATGTCAGCGTCTTCCGGTTCATATGGCGAAGGCGCAATGGAGCTATCCTTGTCAGTTAATCCTGAAATTTCTAAACGCTGCCGATTAGTCAACTGCTTTTTCATAAAGTTCAGCATCCGCAAATTCGTCACTTTAAGCTCTTGGGTCAAATCAAATCCAATCATCTGCACAGTTTCAGCAAGTGCGCCCTTCAATGCCCGGTCTGCTGAATTGTTAACGAAAACAGATGGACTGTACGCCTCTTTAAAGAAATCACCGAAACGTAGAAATACACGTTGTAAAATGTAATAGACAAGTTCGCTTAATTCATCATGAGTCGCTTTTGTTAGCACTTGCGTAAATTTATGTGCGAAATGCTGACGCACTTCCCCTTCAAGTTTGTTCAATTCGTCCAATCTTTCCGCCTTACGTGTTCGATTCGTTTCTGTCCGGCTAATAAGTGATGAAAGTCGTTCAATCGTTTTTAATGCCTCTTCTTCGAGCGCCTGAACAGCAAGTCCTTTCAGATCGTTTTCGAGGAAATGATGAAATTCTTCTTCAAAAGGTGCCATAAACGGATCCATCCGATTATCAACTTTGGCTTCGAGTGCCTGTAAACTTGAAATGCCATGAACTCTAGGATTACGGATACCAAATTTCCGAAGTTCATCCCCAACGAACGTTTTGACTGCTTCCGCTTCTTCCACATCAGATGCAAGGTCAATTGCATTGACAACAAAAAACATCTTATCAAGCTCGAATGCATCCTTCACCCGACCAAGCTGAACTAAGAACTCCCTGTCTGCCCTCGCAAACGCATGATTATAATACGTGATGAAAAGAATCGCATCTGCATTTCGGATATATTCAAATGCAACATCGGTATGACGCGCATTAATCGAGTCAGCTCCAGGTGTATCCACCAGAGTGATTCCTTTTCTAGTTAATTCGCAATCATAGTAGAAGTCGATTGATTCGACGAAACAACTTCGGTCTTCTTCGGCAACAAATTTAACGAATTCTTCCTGCTCCACTTTAATAATTGTGCCAAGTGCTTCACGATAAAGAGGGTATCCTCTTTTAAATGCGGCAATAAATGCTTTATGAATATGCATGCTTTCATCCGTTAATTCTGTATTTAGTGCATCATCTGCTTTTTGGTAAGCATCAGTCAATGATGCCGCGACGACACCAAGTGCTTCAAAGGAGCGGGAAACATCTTCCACCATCCGCTCTTCTGTTTTCAATAGAATATCGGCCGTTTTATCTTCTTTTCCTACTGAAATCGGACGTATTCGATTGATGGCTGCAGTAGTTGGGTTTGGAGAAACCGGTAAGACGTTTTCGCCAATTAATGCATTGGAAAAAGATGATTTCCCTGCGCTAAACGCACCGAATAGCGCAACAGTGAATTCTTGTCCATCCAGTCTGTCAGCTTTTTTACGAAGATAGTCTGCTGTTTCCAGAAAACCCGGAATCGATTCAACCGAATTCGCGATATGAATTGCGTGCTTAACCACTGAATCCGAATCTGAAGTAATTACTTCTCGTTGAACTTGTTCGATTTCTGCCGTATGATCTAGATTATCCTCTGGAATAAGCACTTCTTTCACATCGTTGAATTCAACTAATTGTAGCGTTTTCTGTACTTTCCACTGTTGAAGAAGTGCATCGACTTCCATAGTCGAGCCCGCACTAACATGTTCGATATTCGCCAATTGGACTTCCACTTCACCGACCTGTTGGATTGCATGCAATTTCTCATCCAATCGGTACACTTTTTGCTCAAGAATTCCGGTGTTGTCATTCCCCGCTGCTAATGCAATTTGGGACATCGCATGTTTCCAATCCTCGGTCATTCGCCGAAATGCAGCTTGAATCGTTGTTCTCATGCGTTCAGAATAGTTGAGAACGGTGTCCCCAGTTATGATATCAGATACATTAAATTCTTTTTCTATATCAGCAAATGGGATCGTTAAGTTGATTTCATCAATCATAAGTGATCGCTCATCCGTTAAGATACCCGCTTCTTTCAGCGACTTTTTCATCAGTGTCTTTAGATGGACCTCAATTTGAGCATGCACAAGTTTGCCCATATTGTCAGCAAGTGCATCTTTGCGCCGCGCCTTTTCTTCCGCCGTCTTTTTCGCACCGAATAAAATACCCACCTTAAATCTAGACGACAGTGATTCCAAATAGTTTTTCAGCAGTTCACGTGTTTCATATGGTGTAATTGCCGCACCCTGCAATAGGTCATTTCGTTCCTTTTCAAATGTCGAAGAAAACGTATCCCCCGAGAGAAGTTTCAGCATTTTTTTTGATTCTAAAGCCTCTTCTACAAGTTCATCTTGCTTCGTCCATTCATCTTCAGAAACAATTTCGGAAAACGTATTTTTCCGTTCAGCAATTTCATCAGATAAAAATTGGCTATGCTCATCTTTCAGTTTGGCTAACGTCATCTCGGCGTTATCGACGAATCGCTCTTCCCAGTTTTCCATTGAACCGTCAACAATCGCTTTAACATCACTAAAATCATTATGAGGGTGCGTTAAATCCTTCAATGACGTATAAAAAATACCTTTAGGCACGACACCCCACATTTTAAATGAATCCTCAACCGATTTTTTGAAGTCCACAAACGACAACTCGCTGTCACGGTGTTTATCAATTTGGTTGATAATCAAATAGACGTTATCGTTGTAACGCATCAATTCTTTCGTGAAACGGAAATTCAACTCTGATTGCACATGATTGTAATCCATCGTGTAGAAGACGAGATCCGCGAGATGCAGTGCGGATTCTGTTGACAGACGGTGGGCATCGTCCGTTGAATCCACACCAGGCGTATCCATAACAGTGATTCCTTCCGGTAATTTCGATTCCGTATGACCAATTTCAACTAGCGAAACGGCAGCACCATCCTTACTAAACGACTTAACAGCAGCCGGAAATCCGTGCCCGCCGTATTTCACTGCGGTACCGTCCGTATGATGAATTATAGCAAAATCTGTTTCAGTTTTCCGCACTTTTACAATGTTAGCGCTCGTCGGTATCGGGCTTGACGGCAGCAAATCGTGACCTGTTAGCGCATTGATCATCGACGATTTACCTGCAGAAAAATGACCCGCAAATCCAATCGTATATTCTTTGTCTATGAGTTTTTTGGCGAATAACGCCGTTTTCTTAAAGCGGTCTTCATCATCATTTTTTTTGAAAACTAGTCCGTATGTAGCGGCATGTTGTAATAGGTTATCTATTTCTGGCATTTATCTTTCGACCCCTTCATCAATTACTCTTTTTATCATACCATTTATCGGCGTTCGAATTATCAACAAATTTTCCTGTGCATATTTTGTCGTTTTTTGTTTATTCTACCTTTTGTCATGATATAATTGACCTATCGTTATATTTCAGAAAGGCGGAAGCTTAAATGAGCACATCGAAGAATGTACAAATGATATTAAATGGGACAATTTCTTCACTGACAACTGTTATTCCGGTCAAATTGGACGTTCTTCCTCCGTCGATTACAGTTCAACCCTTTGAACAAAAAGAGATAAGCGTCTTGATTGGCCTTGTTGGCGGTATAAAAGGAAGACTCATTATTGATGCATCTTTAGACGCCATTAATACGATTGGCCAAGCTATGTTTGGTATGTCAATCGAAGGCGAAATGATTGAATCATTTACAGGTGAACTTGGCAATATGGTTGCTGGAAACTTATGTATGATACTGGAAAAAGACGGCCTTATACTCGATATTTCCCCTCCTACTGTTATGACAGGGGCAACGAAATTTTACGGCTTCAAACAGGCATTTATATTACCCGTCAAGATTGATGGTGGAGGAATGTTAACTGTTCTGTTAACCGTCGATGAAAATTAAAGTTCATTAAAAACAGTCCCTTCCCCGGATTCTTGGGGGTTGACGGGACTGTTTTCAATTATTATAGGTTATATAATTTTGTATATTTTTCAGACAAGTAATCCGCTAAGTATTTAGCATTCAAGCCTTCGCCCGTCGTATCTTTAATAATTTCAAGGGGCTGTTTCATCTTGCCATATTTGTGAACATGTTCCGTTAACCAGTCAAGAATCGGCCCAAAATCACCATTCCCACAAAGCTCGTCGAAATTAGGTAGGTCTTTTAACATTGCCGCCTTCAATTGTGCCGCGTACATATAGCCAAGTGCGTATGACGGGAAGTAACCGAAAGATCCGCCGGCCCAGTGAACGTCTTGTAAAACACCTTCGCCGTTATTTTTTGGACGGACACCTAGGTATTCCTCATATTTATCATTCCAAATTTCGGGCAGGTCTTTCACTTCGTAATCACCGTTAAAAATCCCTTTTTCGATTTCATAACGAATCATAATGTGAAGCGGATATGTCAGTTCGTCTGCTTCAATCCGTATAAGCGATGGTTTTGACACATTGATCGCACGAAGGAAATCTTCAAGCGTTACGCCCTCGAATTGTTCTGGTGATTGACTCTTTAATAAATCAAAATTGTATGTCCAAAAGTTTTCATTATGTCCGACAAACTGTTCATAGAACAATGACTGCGATTCGTGAATCCCCATCGAAGTACCATCTGCAACAGGTAACCCTTCAAGTTCTAGATCAATATTTTGCTCGTAAAGTGCATGTCCACATTCATGAATTGTTCCAAAAACGGCGGAACGGAAATCGTTTTCATCGTATTTAGTCGTAATTCGAACGTCGCCAATATTGATCCCTGTTGCAAATGGATGCACAGTTTCATCCAAACGGCCTGCATCAAAATCATAGCCAAGTTGCGTCAATATAGCATGGCTAAATGCTTTCTGATTTTCTTTCGGAAATTTTTTGAATAAAAATGATGTATCAGGTTGTATAGCTGATTCCGAAATTTTCTTCACGAGCGGCACGATTGTTTCTTTTAATTGGCCGAATACCTCATCAATGATAACTGTTGTCATCCCCGGTTCGTATTGATCGAGCAATGTATTGTACGCATTGCCGTCTTTCTCGCCCCAATAGCCGATGAACTTTTTAGTCATTGCAACAATTTTCTCAAGATACGGAAGAAACGTGTCAAAATCAGCTTGTTCTTTTGCTTCCTCCCATGCTGATTCCGATTGAGATGTCAGAACGACAAATTCACGGTATTCCTCCGCCGGAATTTTTTTGCTTAGGTCGTATTGCTTATTCATTTCTTCAACTGTTTTCAACAAAATCGGGTTAAGTGTGTCTTTCCTATTGCCAAGTTCCACGAGATAGCTACCCATTTCCTCTGAGACACTCATTTTAAATAGTTCTGTTGATAACGTACCGACTGCTTCCGATCTTGCTGGAATTCCTTTTTTCGGTGCTCCTGTTCTCATATCCCAATACATGATTGAAACGGCTTCTGAGTATGCACTCATTTTCTTTAGCAACGCTATGAATTTCTCTTCTGTAGACAAATCTATTCCTCCTCATTAACTATATTGGTCTTTACTTTAACATAATTCGGGCAACTCATATAGTTTCCTAAAGGAGTTCAGTTTTATTTTGGTGATTAAAATGTATCGAAATAATAAAGTTAGTTAATGTAGAAACCCATAATACATATGCATGACTCACTCTATTTTTGTAAGCCTCATTCTGACTCATAATAATTATCTTTTGGGAAATAATAATTACGAGAAGAATTAGACCAGAAATGGGGTATGGATATATATGGATTTTTTTCATGGGCAGGAATCACTTACAACTATCCAGTGGGTTCTACGTGCAATTATTTCTTATTTCTTTTTACTTTTCGCAGCCAAACTTATGGGACGTCGATCCATTGCCCAGTTACGACTGCTCGATTTCACAATGGCTTTAATTTTAGGTAATATCCTTGCACACCCATTATCTGACGAACAATTAGGCATGAAAGGGTCCTTACTTACGACAGCGGTTTTGGTTATTTTATATTCAATTGGTGTATATGTCAGCTTGAAAGTGAGCCTGTTTAGAAAATGGATTGAACCATCTCCTTTTCCTCTGATAAAAAACGGTGAAATTATGTATAAAGGATTAGGTAAGGCAAGAATTACTGTCGATCACCTATTGTCAGAAGCAAGAAAAGAAAAAATCGAAGAGGTCCATAAAATCTCTCTAGCCCTCTGGGAGCCGGATGGTACCATTTCATTTTTCTTATCTCCGCAACTACGGCCAGTAACACCCAAAGACTTACACTTAAAAACAGAACGATTTTCTATTCCTAGCATTATTATTAAAGAAGGCAAAATTGACTTGGAAGGATTACAAAAATCTGCTAAAGACACTACATGGCTGAAAAACAAATTAGAGATAATGAATGTGGACGTTCGTGATATTTTATTGGCTACGATTGATACTAACGATGATTTCATTATGTATTTGTATAATTAAAATGTAACTCAGCTTTGGCATGTATAGAAGAATTTTAAACACTAGGGAACATTCTCACGAAGCTTAACAACGTTCACAAGAATTAAGCAACCCTTTCTTCAATGCTCAATTATTTCCACAAGAAATTCATAACCACGGTGAAACTAAATGGAAGTATTTCCAAAAAGATATATGAAAAGGCTCTCCAAATACCAGGAGAGCCTTAAACATTATAGTTAAACCGTCATTTTCATTTTCACAGGGAAAATACCTTCGATTTCAGCTTTCATTTCCTGTTCTTTACCTTCAAGCAATAAATGTACCGTTCCAGAATCAGCAGAAGTCCGTATGAGCCGTCCTGCACCTTGGCGTAGTCTTAGCAGCATAAACGGTAAGTCTACTTCACGGAATGGATCCTTGGCATGCTGGCGTCTCGCGTCGAACAAAGGATCCGATGGTGGTAATGGCAAATCGTAAATAATGACACGCGTTAATGCATCTTGAGGAATGTCGAGCCCTTCCCATAAATGATAAGAGCATAGAACAGGTATTTTCTTCTGTTGAAAGTCACGTACGATAGAAGATAATTCTCGTTCACCTTCGAAAGCGATACGGTCCTGCCACTCGGCAGGAACACGCTCTTTGAAATGATTCATCGCTCGTTCTGACTTGAAGAGAATCAGCGTTTGACCTCCGTCTTCTAAAAGTTCAAGCGCTCGTTTTGCTTTCCCACCGGCCTCTACATCCGTCGCAAATACTTCCATCACTTCATCATAATCAAATGGTGATTCCACAGAGAAAGACAGGTAATCTTGGATACCAAGACCGTCTGCTAAATAAGTAAACGTTTCGCCAACTGATAATGTAGCGGATGAAAAGACGATTGGTATATTGGATGAAAACAGTTTCTCTCTTAAAATATCTGTCACTAGACGTGGCATGATAACCAGTGTGGATTCGCCTTCACGCCCCTCAAGCCAATCGACAGCATCATTTTGAGAGGTAAAGAGGTCCATTGAGTAAATGTATTGATCGAGATATTCCTCGACCATTCTCAAATCATATGCCGGAATGATATAGAGTTCACCCTCAAAAACAAATTCTTCAAGAAGCGCATTCGAGATTTTGACAACTTCTCTTCCTATTCCCAGAAGTTCAGGCGTCTTCTCAATCGCTTTCCGTTCATTTTCCGTTTTATCCGCAAGCGCGTCGAGCAATTTGAAAAATGCTTCATGCGAATCAATTAGGCGCTCCATCAGTTGAAGTGTCGACTCTCTTATTCCATCGACCATAATTCGTTCAAGCAGATTTAGCAAGGTACTGTTTTGTACCTCATATGTCAAAGCACGCTGAGCTGAATACTCAAGAAGATGGCCTTCATCAAAGACAATCATTGATGGTTCCGGTAATAAAGGTAACTGTCCTTGTCTTTTACGTGATTCTTTTGTCCAGATATGCTCCATATAAAAATCATGTGAACAAATAACGAGCTCTACAGATTCACGGTAATGATTTCGGTGAAGGGTCTGCCCACATCGATTACGGACATCACACGCAGCACATTGCTGGATTGGATTGAAGTTCACAGTTTTCCACTCTTCATCGCTTAAGTTCGGATAATCCGAACGTTCGCCGTATGGAACAATTGATTGCAATGAAGCGGCGCCATAAACAAATTCAGGAAGTTCATCTGCCACAACATCAACATAATCTTCGTCAATCGTATTACCCGCTTCTTCCAAACGTTTCAAGCATAAATATTGGTCACGTGATTTTGCAAGGCGTACATCGATATTAAGACCGAGTGCTTCACTAATTTTCCGGATATCCCCATCTTCTTTTACAAGTTGGTCGATAAGTGTCTCATCCGCACATGAAATGAGAGCCGGTTTTCCAGTATAGCGAGCATAGGCGATTGCAGGAAGTAGATAAGCAATTGTTTTACCTGTCCCTACACCAGCTTCCGCAAAAAGGACTTTCTTTTCTTTCAGTGCTTGTTCGATTTGGAACGCCATATAGATTTGTTCATCACGACATTCAAATCCTTTTTCAGTCAATTCATCGTATAACGTATCCCCTATCCAGTCGTTCATTGACTCATAGAACGTTTTATCTTTTGATAATGGGAATGGCATCTTGCTACTCATCGTTTACCCCTTCCTTATTACATGCAAAAGGAAGAGGAGTTTCCCTCTTCCGCATTCTATCAATTATTGACGTTGGCCCCAATACTGATACAAATCAGTTCGAATAAAACCATTGAATAATTTCCTTTTTTTCGTCGCTCTATGTCCGTACATTTTTTCATAATTTTCCAATGAAGACAACATATAAACAGACCATGACGGATAGTTTCTCATTATTCGGCCAAGTTCCTGCGTAATTTCTTCAGCTTCTTCTACCTCACCAAGTCGTTCACCGTATGGAGGATTCCCAACCATAACTCCGTTCAAGCCCTCTAAAGTCAAGTCCCGTACGTCACATGTTTGAAACTTGATTAAATCCATGAATCCAGCTCCCGCCGCATTCTCTTGTGCCACTTTAATCATTCGTGGATCATAATCAAATCCTGAAATATCAAGTGGTTGGTCGTATTTCGCGAGGTCTTCCGCTTCTTCGCGAACTTGATCCCAAATATTTTTATTGATCCATGGCCACTCTTCACTTAAGAATTCACGATTGTATCCGGGAGCAATGTTTTGCCCGATCATCGCAGCTTCAATTGCGATTGTACCTGAACCACAAAACGGGTCAACGAAAGGACGATTTGGATTCCAACGTGACACTTTCACAAGTGCTGCTGCAAGCGTCTCTTTCAACGGTGCATCCCCTTGCGCGAGACGGTATCCGCGTTTATGTAGTCCCGTTCCGCTTGAATCGATCGTCAATGTTACTTTATCTTTTAAAATCGATACTTCTAATTTAAATAAAGGACCTGATTCATCAAAAAAACCAACACGCTTATAAGCAATTTTCAAGCGTTCAACAATCGCTTTTTTTACAATTGCTTGGCAATCAGGTACACTGTACAAAGTAGATTTCACTGATTTACCTGCAACTGGAAACTCTGCATCAACTGGCAAAAAACGTTCCCATGGAATCGCTTTTGTCTGTTCAAATAAATCATCGAACGTCGTAGCTTCGAATTCACCCGCAACAATACGAACACGGTCCGCTACTCGGAGCCATAGATTCGTTTTTGCAATCGCCAATTCATCGCCCTGAAAATAAATCTTCCCATTTTCCGAAGTCGTTTTAAAACCAAGTGCTTTTACTTCATCTGCCACAAGCGATTCAAGCCCCATTGCAGATGTTGCTACTAATTTAAATTCAGTCATGCATTTCCAACTCCAATTCTATACCATCAATCATTTCTATGAATTCATCAAGGGTTAACTATTTATAGCATTGCCAATAAAACCATGTTTTTTTCACACTTTAATTTTCAAAAAGAAAAGCTCCCCATCTTATTGGAGAGCAATCAATTTAAAAATAATACCATAGGAAATTCGATAAGCCATGTTTTGTTCCCGTGTACTCAAACGGCTTGCGCCTCGTACTAAGGGTGGTAATCATCTATCTACAGGTTTACACCTGTCTCTTCCTTCAGTTCATTTCCTTCGGAAGAGTGCCCCTACCATAGTTTGGGTTTCTCACTCGTGGGGTTTACCGCGTTCCATCTGACCCGTTTCCGAGCCAGCTACGTCACTGTGGCACTGTTCAGGGAACCTCATCCATATCCGAAGACTTAGGATTTATTCCCGCCGTCAACGCGTTATACGCGAAGCCACGGCTTATTCTTTCGCCGAGCACGAACACTACAGTCATCTCAGATCCGTGTGAGCATGGACTTTCCTCTACAACATAGGATGTTGCAGCGATTACCTAAATTCCACTATGATATTTTTAGTATACCGTACTTATGTTTCATTTACAATATATTATTCTTGATCGAAGAGCTTACTTCCGAAAACATGCTTTTCTAGATTTGAAATACGCTTCAATATATCAAAGTTCGTCGTCCCAACACTTCCTGCTGCAGGGCGTTTTTGTACAGATTCAAGTTCTCTTTGCATGCGTTCATTTTCAGTACGCAATTCTGTAATCGTCTTTTTAAAAGCTTCATAGTCATGAATAATATCATCAAGAAAGAGATCTACTTCTTCCTGATTATAGCCGCGAAGGCCCGTTTTGAATTCCTTCTCAAGAATCGTTTTTGTTTCTAATTTAATGTCCATGAAAAATCGCCCTTCCGTCTCTGTTTACATACGTTTGATTATACCATATGTTATCCGAGCTTGTCTTACTAAAGCCAATTTTCAGCCGTTTTTTGTCGATTTGTGCGCTTGCCCGGGAAATAGTTTTCTGGTTATTCTTATTTCCCTTTTCAAGAAATCATTTTGCGAACGTATCCGAAAACTTGCTGTTAAGTAAGAATCCACCTTCAAGAGCCTAATCGCCTCTTCAGTAGAGTCTAGTGCCTTGTTTAACTCTTTCAGCTTATGCTCGTAAAGCTTCGCTAATTCCTCTAATGCAATAATTCGCTCACGCCCGGTAAGACCTGTTGCAGCTATCTTGAATGAAGAGACCGCGTCATTGTAAGACTGTTCTTTTTTCAAGATGAACCCAAAGTGGAAATGTGTCGCCGGGTGATTGATCCCATACTCGGCAATTACACTTTCAAAGATTTGTTTACTACGGTCATACGACTTTAAATCGCTAAACCACTTTCCAATATTCGTATGGGTAACGGCCGATTCTCGGACATCATTCTTCAATAGCAGATCTGTTGACCGTATATAAAGTGCGACCAATGAAAGGATATCCCATTCATTATGGACGAGTACTTTCATTAATAGTTCCGCGCGACCATTTTTCACTGCGTCTTGGTAGATGATTGGCGCCATATGCCCCGGGATATCTCCTTCCCGGAAAAAACCGAGTTGTTCCTCCTCAATTGCAGGAAGTCTAAACGTTGCCATCTCACCTTTCCATATGCGCCTAGAACCGTGCAGCAAATCGATTTGGGTATGCTTGAGAAGTGGCGGCAACTCTTTACGGTTCATCGTCCACCGCGTTTCCACCATGGGGATATCAAAACTTTTACCATTATACGTAACGAGTGTCGACAGCTTTTCCCATAACCCCGATTCATATAAGAAGGCCGCTTCGTGATCAGGACCCGGAAGGACATACTGTGTCATTTTAAAAGACGATGCCGTCTGCTCAATGAAACCCATCAGAAATATCAGAGTGCCTGCACCTTTTAAACCTGTCGTTTCTGTATCAAAGAAAACAAGTGGTTTTGAAAAGTCCGGCGACAGTGGATGCACTTCACCGGACTTCTTCCATTTATCGATTGTTGACTTCAAACCCGATAGAACAATGTTTCCATGCTGATGGTCAGTGTCGTATTCAACAATCCGTTTATAGACAATGCCGTGTTTATTCACGGCTTTCGTTAAACCGGCATCAAGCCACTGTTGTTCATAGGAAGGTACTTTTGCAACGGGTTTTAGAGCTTTGGGCACATCTTCAGCTACCACTTTAGTAGTAGTTTTTTTCAGCAACTTCTTCATTTGCATCAGCTTCTGTTCATATGACATTGCGTTCCCCTCCCGCTAGTGTCTGAAGAAGGGATCCGACATCCTTTTTCATGCCCATACCAGCCTCTTGCGCACCGATACAAACCGGACAACCCGACTCACAGCGACAGGTGGACACATGATCGGCTGCTTTCTGCAACAGCTCGTCCCACCGTTCGAAGATCTTTTCACTCAGACCTATCCCGCCTGGGTAACTGTCGTAAATGAAAATAGTCGGCTTGCCAGTATGAACAGCTTTAACTTGCGGAATAACATGGATGTCCGTTTTATCGCAACGGACGAATAACGGGATAAATGATTGGATTGCATAAGCTGCACCCGTCATCGCATCCGTCAGTCCGGCGCCCGTCCATCCTTCAGGTATATCGAATGTGTACCATGTAGAAGACGTATGCAATTCTTCCGCAGGTAATGAAATCGGACCTGAACCGATATTATCATGTGTATCGAATTTGATTTTCTTAAATATCGTCGGGATTGCAAGTACAGCAATATCACCATAAGCGGCCTTGTTAGCTCCGAACTGTTCAGCAATATCTTCATTCATTACTTTCAGTTCCACTGCAAGATTAGCATCTGTGAAGTAATCTACGTCGACTTCTGTGACATAGGCTTTCTTTTCAACCCAATCCAATTGCTCGACTTGGAACTGAGTTCCTTGATGAATATAAATTGCCTCTTCGTGGAGAAGCGTCATCGCACTGAAACGATCCATCTCCCCTATGACCTTTGTTTCTTTCGGATAGGTTTTATCAATAATGATGACATTTTCCTGTGATGCGGAGCGAAGACTTACTTCACTTGCCGGAAAACTGTCTGTCATCCAATGCCATTTGTCTGTTGTCTTAATCAAAACCCCTTCACTTTCAAGGAATGCAAGTAGGTCCTGTACTTCGAATTCACCGTATGTTTCTGTCGAAGTAAATGGCAGCTCAAAAGAAGCACATTTTAGATGATCCATTAAGATGAACATATTATCCGGATGAATCCGTGCTTCTTCGGGTGATTGGCCGAGAAGATAATCAGGGTGTTCAATAATATATTGATCGAGAGCCAAAGACTGGGCGACGTAAATAATAAGAGCCTCATCCTGCCGCCTTCCTGCACGCCCTGCCTGTTGAAATGCACTCGCAATATTTCCCGGGTAGCCCGTCATAATACACGCTTGCAGTTGCCCAATATCAATGCCAAGTTCGAGTGCATTCGTACTGACTACCGTACGGATGGCTCCATCTCGAAGCCCTTTTTCAATTTTCCGGCGTTCTGAAGGTAGATAACCTCCCCTATACCCCATAACTGTTTCATCAAATAGTTTCTTCTTCGTCAATGCTTTCATATACGTGACAAGCATTTCAACCCGCACCCGACTTTTCGCAAAAATAATCGTTTGAATGCCTTCCCGGTATAAAAGCGCGGCGATATCTCGCACTTCAAGAACGGCACTTCTTCGGATACCAAATGTCGGATGGACGACAGGTGGATTATAGAAGACAAAATGTTTCTTTCCTGCTGGTGCTCCATTATTGACGATTACTTGCATGTCCGCATTTATCAATGACTCCGCTAGTTCTTGCGGATTTGCAATTGTCGCAGATGTGCAGATGAACACTGGATCACTGCCATAATAATTGCAGATTCGTTTCAACCTTCGCAGCACATGTGCAACATGACTGCCGAAAACACCCTTGTACGTATGCAATTCATCGATGATAATGTATTTTAAGTTCTCGAATAACGACACCCATTTTGTATGATGCGGCAGAATGCCAGAATGGAGCATATCGGGATTTGTTAGCACGATATGACCGGACTTTCTAACCTTAGAGCGTAACCCAGGCGCAGTATCCCCGTCGTATGTATAACTGAGGATTGTTTCCCCACTCGCTTCAATCAGCTCATGGAGATCTGCTAGCTGATCTTGGGCAAGCGCTTTTGTTGGAAACAAATAAATGGCTCTCGATGTATCATCTTCGAGGATGCTTTGCATAACGGGTAAATGATAGCAAAGGGATTTTCCGGAAGCTGTCGGTGTAACGGCAGTAAATGAATTTCCGGATGACGCCAAGTCGAACGCTTCTCTTTGATGGCTATATAATTTATCAATTCCTTTTGATGCAAGTGCTTTAATAATCGATGGATGGAGTTTTTCAGGAAATTCAGCGTAAATTGCCTCTTTCCCGGCAATCGTTTTAGTATGGATGACATTGTCGGAAAATGAAGGGTCAGTACGCAGTTTTTCTAACACTTCGTGAACCGCCATTTTCTTTATCATCGTACATTGCCTTCTTGCTCAAGACGTAGTGCGTCCATAATTGTTTTCAATGTATATTCAGCAGAATTAATCGATAGGACAAAACGTTTTTTGCCCGTCTTTTGGTAAAATGACTGAACGATGAATTGCTTCATGGAGTCAGTCAGTGTTTCAATTTGAATTGGATGAACATATTTCGGCTTGGCTGTCTTGATGAATTCAGACACTTCCTCAGTCCATTCATCGAGCAACGTATGATATTGATCTGCATATGGTTTAACTTCTATGAAAAAATCGGGTTCCCGATCAAGTTCTCTCATCTGCGCATGGCGCTCGAAACATTCCTTACAAACAGCAAGTAGCGTTTCAGTCTTTTGTTGTAGGTTCATAATAATACACCCTTTCCGGACGTTTCTTTTATTTTAGCAGATATGACCGGGATGTACCAAATTCATAGGAACGTATATTCCTCGGAATGACTATCCTTCATTATAAAGTCATTGAGACTTGTAATTATGTTCAAATTATGTCACCAAAATTAAATTTCCGTCTTTATATGACAACTAATACTAGTGCTCCTTTCACCTGTAGTGTACATTAGCGATAATAGATAGCTTGTGTTAACGCTAAAATTCGCATCATAAAGGGAGAACTTTTTAATGACTATGAAAATCGCATGGATTACTGATACGGCTGCACAGCTAGACGAATCTTTTATCCGAAAACATAACGTACATATTTTACCGTTGAGTGTCGTATTTGCAGATGGTGTTTTTAGAGAAACAGTCGATATGACACAGGAAGAGTTTTATGACAAATTACGTGTTGCAAAAACTCATCCCAAAACCTCCCAACCTGCTATTGGCGAAATGGTCACCCTTTACGAAAAACTACAGCAACAAGGATATGATTGCGCAATTGCCTTGCATGTTTCTAGTGGCTTATCCGGTACGTTTGACAGCTCGCAGACGGCTGCGCAAATGGTAGATTTCAAGGTTTATCCTATTGATTCGAAAATCGGATCCTATCCGATGATCAAAATGATTGAAATTGGCAATGAACTACTAAACAATGGGCATGACGTTGAAGAAGTCGTTGCAGCCATCAAAAAAATAACAGAAGATTCCAAATTATCCTTTATACCTGCAAATCTGAATCAGCTCCATAAAAGCGGACGTGTCTCTGGAACACAAGCATTTTTAAGTAATTTGCTAAATATTAAAGTCATCATCTCGTTTGATGATGGAAAACCCGTGATGAAAGAAAAAGTTCGTGCCAATAAACGAGCTAAAAAAAATGTGACTGATTTGCTGCGCAGTGACATGAAAAAAAGCACCGTTCCGGAAATCGCCGTGATCCACTGTAACAATCCAAATGACGCTGAAAGCTGGAAAGAAGAGCTATTGCAGGAATTTCCAAACTTAAAAGTGCAAGTACTCCCTCTCAGTGTCTGTGTAGGTGTACACGCAGGTGAAGGTACTACTGGGTTAAGCTGGGTGAGGTATTAGACTGTAGGAACAGGTCATCTTTCCAAGAACAAAAGCGCAAGACACCGTTTAGCCCCGAAAAGTAGGAGGGATACAGTTCAATCCCTCCCTGCTATAGGAATTGATGGTAAAGGCGCTCTTTGCCTTTGTCATCAATTCTGAAGCGACTCGAGGGGCTGGCGTCTGGAGTCTAGACGTGAACAAAAGCGCAAGACGCCGTTTAGCCCCGAAAAGTAGGAGGGATACAGTTCAATCCCTCCTACTTGTTGAGCTTATTACGTGATGCCATCACCAAGCGACAAAGCGGCGTTGGAAGAACACTCCATTTATTACGTGCAGACTATCTATCATCATCTATATTTCCACATTCTAACGCCCTACATGATAATTAAGCATTTCCGATTTATTGAATACAATTAAGCTTGTTCAATATCTGGACAACGGATTGCAACTTTCCCATCCCTAATCCGTCCAATGCTTATGGTATGATAGTGAGATGCGAGGTGGTACCTATGACAATACGCTATCCGAATGGCAAAAAATATGTAGCTGTTCAAAGAAATAGCATTCAAAAAAAAGTCGATCTATCATTCAGTAACCGAGGCAAGTCATTGGAAGATGAATTGAATGAAACGAATGAGTTCTATTTGAGTCGCGGCATCGCTGTCATCCATAAAAAACCCGTTCCAATCCAAGTCGTAAACGTGAATTATCCGGCAAGAAGTGCCGCTGTCATTACAGAAGCCTATTTTCGGACGCCGTCTACAACTGACTTTAATGGGGTATGGCAAGGGAAATATATTGATTTCGAAGCAAAAGAAACAAAGAGTGCGACATCTTTTCCGTTACAAAATATTCATGACCATCAGGTGGAACATATGCAATCTGTGTCAAAGCAAGGTGGAGTCGTTTTCTTTATTGTCAAATTCACTTCGCTTGACCGCTATTTCATCGTCCCCTATGGTGGTTTTGAGAAATATTGGGAAAGAATGAAGACAGGCGGAAGAAAATCGATCACACTTATAGAGTTTGAGGCCATGTCTTTGGAGATTCTACCACGATTCAATCCAAGGCTCGATTATTTAAAAGCGGTGTCTATCATGACAACGACATCAAACAATGCAATTGAAAGGCAGGAAGAAGTATGAGCGATAATATAAATTCAAGAGCTGGACGGCGAAAATCAATTGAAGCGGAACGCACAAAGAAAAAGGCTAAAAAGACGAATAAGGGAAAAGGCATCATTAAGAAGATAGTTCTGGCAATCGTCGCCATGGGAGTTGCCATACTGATTGGCGGCGCGGGCTTGTTCGCTTTTTATGCAAGTTCTGCACCTGATCTCGATGAAAACCTATTGAAAGACCCCTTATCATCTGATTTTCTTGATATCAACGGCGATGCCTTCATGAAATCAGGCGCTGAAAAAAGAGAATTCGTCCCCTACGCCGAAATCCCGGACCCGATGCAAAATGCAATACTTGCAACTGAAGACGTCCGTTTCTATTCCCACCACGGGATGGATTTTTGGAGGCTTGGCGGTGCAGTCATCGCGAATTTCAGAAGTGGATTCGGTTCTCAAGGAGCGAGTACGCTTACCCAACAGGTCATTAAGAACTCATTCCTGTCTGAAGAGAAAACGTTAAAAAGGAAGGCGCAAGAAGCATGGCTCGCTTTCCAGCTTGAACGCAAATATGAAAAAGAAGAAATTTTTGAAATGTACTTTAATAAGATTCTGATGTCCGGAAATAACTATGGATTTGGAACAGCTTCCAAATATTTTTACGGCAAAAATCTAAATGAACTTGAATTACACGAAGTCGCTATGTTGGCAGGACTTCCGCAAAGTCCAAACGGTTATAATCCTTATAAAAATCCGGCACGTGCTAAAAAACGACGCAATATCGTTCTTGGGCTCATGTACCAGCATAAAAAAATCACTAAAGTTGAAATGGAAGCAGCAAAAGCGATGCCAGTCACAGGAACATTACTCGCTGACGATAAAAGACAGGTTAGCAACACAAAATACCCGGCTTACGTCGATCTCGTGCTCTCCGAATTGGAAGATGCCGGTATGTCACACCTGCTGTCTGAAGGCGTAAAAATTCAAACGAATTTGGATCCTGCAGCTCAGCAATCTGTAGAAAAAGCATTAAACACCGACGAGTTATATGAATCTGAAAAAATGCAAGCCGGAATGACTGTCCTTGATACGAAAACCGGTGCAATCGTTGCAGTCGGTGGAGGACGTAATTACTCTGGAACTGACTGGAACTTTGCTACAGACCAAAAACGTCAACCCGGATCGGTGATTAAACCGGTTCTCTCCTACGGCCCAGCCATCGAGAACTTTAGCTGGTCAACCGGAAATACAGTCGTAGATGAGCCTTACAACTATAAAGGAACAAACAAAGCAATTCGAAACGTTGATGGCAAATACCAAGGGACAATGACTATTCGGGAAGCATTATATAAATCTCGAAACATTCCTGCAGTAAAAGTATTTGAAGAAGTCGGTACTGGAAAGGCAGGTGCTTTTGCCAAAGGACTCGGACTTCCATTTGACAAATTGAATTCTTCCAACGCACTTGGCGGCGGAGAATATGATTTTTCTACTCTTCAGATTGCAGGAGCCTATTCTGCATTTGGTAATGGTGGAAATTACACAAAACCGCATACTATTAAGAAAATTATTTTCAGGGATGGTACAGATCGTAAAATGATACCCGATTCTAATACGGTCATGAAAGATTCGACCGCCTATATGGTAACGGATATTTTGCGCGATGTATTAACAGCCGGAACAGGAACAAAAGCAGCTATTTCAGGTCTGGATATTGCCGGGAAAACTGGAACAACAAACTATCCATCTGAAATAATTTCGAAAAATGGCTTGAAAAATTCAGACGTTCCCGATTCATGGTTTGCCGGCTATACGACAGATTATACAATTGCCGTATGGGGCGGTTATGAGAAATATGCAACTCCTATCACCACTTTCGATAAAGGGAGATATGTCCCTCAGAATCTGTTCCGTATGGTTATGAGTGATATTTCTGCAGGAAAAGATACCTCTCGATTCCAAAAACCTGGCTCCGTAGAGGAAGCGACGATTGAATACGGTTCAAATCCACTTCTTTTAGCAAGTCGGACGACACCAAGTAACAGGAAGCGCACAGAACTATTCGTCAAAGGGACTGCCCCAGTGGAAGTCGCTGAAGAGGAAATTATTGAACTTGAAGCACCAAATAGTTTGGCTGCCCACTATAATGCAGAAACGAACTCAATTGATTTGAACTGGTCCCATAACGCTCCAGTTTCAGAAGCTATAGTAGGCACTGCAGAGTTCACCGTATTAGTAGGCGTTGATGGCGGCGATATGCAAGAAATGACAACAACTTCTGACATGTCAGTTACTTTCGCAGGCGCCGAAGCAGGCCGGACTTACACGTTCTCAGTCGTTGCCAAACTTGACGACCTGGTAAGCAGTCCAGCAACTACAACCGTTCAGATTGAAGATGTTGTTGATGAAGTCCCAATACCTGATGAAGAAATTGATACTGAAAATCCTGATAGCGGAGACTGGAACGATGGTAACAATGGTAACAACGGCAACAACGGCAACAATGGTAACAATGGTAACGACGGTAACAATGGTAACGACGGTAACGACGGCACTACTCCTGATGACGGTACCGGCACCACGGTACCACCAGAAACAGGCACCGAATCAGATGGAACCACAACTGATGATGGTACTAGTGGGCCCCCGTGATTCCCTTTCCATAATCTAAAAAGCAGAATCCCGGATGCCTGATTGGCATTCGGGATTCTGCTTTTTTATCATGTAAAGCTCCTGGCACTTGCACTCTTCATTTCTTCTGTATCGAAAGTCTTGCAACTTTCTTTTTTGTTTCTGTAAAGAGTGCATCCAGTTGAATATATGCGTAATGGCTCGATATCCTATCTTTCACAAATTCAAAACGTTCTTCGCCATTCAGCGGCATCAATATATAAACAGTCTTTCCTCTACGGTCATCAAACTCTTTCCCACCGTGCTCAAGTAATTCACTATAATTTTCTATTGCCACATTCATCAACTCAACTGCTTGATGATCTTTTTGGTCATAAAAAGCTTCAACCTGGTCGCGTACTGTTCCCCATTGATCAAAATAAGGTGCTAGTAGCTCTTTATTGATACGGTTCAATTCACTTGGCATTTGCTTTCATCCTTTTCTTCCCTTCCCTGCATAATGGCAGGAGTGGACAGACATTACATCCAGGGTTTTGCGCTTTACAATGGTATCTCCCGAAAAAAATGATTTGGTGATGCGTATCTGTCCATTTTTCTATTGGTGTCCAGCGCATGATTTTTTCTTCAACAGCTAACACTGAGTCTTTCCACCTGTTCATACCAAGTCGCTTCGCTACACGCTCTAGATGTGTATCGATGGCAATGGCGGGTACGCCAAATGCATTCGATACGACAACATTCGCCGTTTTACGGCCGACGCCTGGCAATGTCATCATAACGTCTCTATTAGCCGGCACTTCCCCATCAAAATTATCAATAAGCATTTGACTTAGGGCTTGAATGTTTTTTGCCTTATTGCGGAATAACCCAATCGACCTGATGTCCGTCTGTAGTTCCTCGACATCAACCGCTAGATAATCTTCAGGTGTTTTATATTTTTTAAACAGCTCCGCCGTCACTCGATTAACGAGAACATCTGTACATTGGGCAGATAGTAGCGTCGCTATTGTCAATTCAAAAGGATTGTCGTGCACCAGTTCACAATGTGCATCCGGAAACATTTTGCCAAATTGTTCAAGGCAAAATTCCCACTGTTTTTTTGTCAGCATGTACTCCCACCTAATCCCGTTCTTCCAGCCAATTATAGAAAGGTACACGCTTTACCGACACAGTTTTTTCTGGTTGCTGTGACGGATGTGCCCCGACTGTCCGGAATGACTTTGTTTGACGTTCAACATCAGACAAAGTCTTAACATTTTTCTTTTTCCACTCAAAAAGAATCCGATCGATATACCGGAGACTTAATTTTTGTGCTATGACAGCCTCTTTTAATGCTGCGCGAATAATTTCGACTGTATGTCCATCATCATCTAGCCACATCGTGATTGATTCGCACTCCATTGGTGATAGAAAGCGTCCAAATTCTTGTTCGAACAGCGAAAAAATTTCCCCTTCCGCGTTCTTATGGGTCTCTTCCTCAGCCTCATTCTTTGAAGACGCAATATGGTCGACTAATCGATCCCATAGAGGCTGCAATGAAAAGTTTTCATGTAAAACCCCTTTTTGATCCTCACTTTGACCAATTCGGAGTAAACCATGTTGCATTAAACGTTGTAAAACCATGGACACTTCATTTTCAGTTAAATCCATACGACTTGCAAACTCGCTCGGGGTTGGAAAATGATTACCCTCAGATTTGTATGCTGTCATATGCATGATCAGCATTGCATCCAAATCTTTGATCCCAAGACTTTTATAATTGTGAAAAAAGAGCTGGGAAATGTTCACATTCCCCTGCTCAATCCAAATTCGGAGCCGTTCTTCGTGTTGCATGTCCGAACTCCTCTCTTCTACTTAGGTATTAAGGGTACAATCTGTTTAAAAGACGTGGGAACGGAATCGTTTCACGTACGTGCTCTACACCGGAAATCCAAGCGACCGTACGTTCAAGTCCAAGTCCAAATCCTGAATGCGGTACTGCCCCGTATTTACTAAGGTCCAAATACCATTCATAAGCAGATTCATCAAGATTATGCTCTTTGATTCGTTGTTTCATCAGCTCATAGTCATGAACACGCTCAGATCCACCAATGATTTCTCCGTAACCTTCAGGTGCAATCAAATCTGCACATAAGACAACGTCGTCCCTTGTTGGATGTGGTTGCATGTAGAACGGTTTGATGCCGATTGGATAATGAGTGATGAATACTGGCATATCATAACTTTCAGCAATTGCCGTTTCGTGTGGCGCTCCGAAATCTTCTCCCCATTTAATGTCATCAAAGCCATTTTCATTCAGGAATTTGATAGCATCGTCGTATGAAATACGTGGGAATGGTGCTTGGATTTTTTCAAGCTTAGACAAATCGCGATCAAGTCTTTCTAGTTCAATTGGACAGTTTTGTAGTACTGATTGAATAACATGCGTCACAAACTGTTCCTGAATGACCAGACTTTCTTCAAACTCGACGAAAGCCATTTCTGGTTCAATCATCCAAAACTCAATCAAGTGACGGCGTGTTTTTGATTTTTCCGCACGGAATGTCGGTCCAAAAGAGAACACTTTTCCAAGTGCCATAGCTGCAGCTTCCATGTAAAGCTGACCGGATTGCGAAAGGAATGCGTCCTCATCAAAATACTTCGTTTTGAACAGTTCAGATGTCCCTTCTGGAGAAGAACCTGTCAAAATGGGAGGATCTACTTTAACAAAGCCGTTCATGTGGAAAAATTCATACGTTGCACGAATCACTTCGTCGCGGATTTTCATAACCGCATGCTGTTTACGCGACCGGAGCCATAGATGACGGTGATCCATCAAAAACTCTGTGCCGTGTTCTTTTGGCGTGATTGGATAATCGATTGCTTCATGAATGACTTCAATCTCTTTGACTTGTAGTTCATAACCAAATGTTGAGCGCTCATCTACAGTTACTTCTGCTGTAATATAAAGCGAGCTTTCTTGTGTCATTGATTTGGCTTTTGCAAAAATATCTTCGCCTACAACTTCTTTAACTACGACTCCTTGGACGAATCCTGAACCATCACGCAGCTGCAGGAAAGCAATTTTTCCGCTAGAGCGTTTATTGGCAAGCCAGCCACCGATACGAACTGTTTCACCTGCGTGGTTTGGCATTTCATGTATCATGATTGTTTTCATAATAACCTCCGAAAGTTAAACTTCTCTATTTTTTAAAAGACATGAAAGTATAAGTTTTACGACAAGAAAAGATGTCTAGCTCCAGGTTGTGCCTTACGCTTTTCTTATTCTTTCCAATTTTCTTCTACAAATGCATGAATACGTCGAATTGCTTCTTCAATTAATTCGATTGATGTTGCATAAGACAACCGAATGGTATCTGGAGAACCAAAACCAGATCCAGGAATAACAGCCACATTTGCTGTCGTCAATAATGCTGCAGCAAAATCATCAACATTCGCAAACCCCGTTTTCTTAGCAGCTTCTGATACATCCGGAAGAAGATAGAAAGCGCCTTGCGGCTTAATCACGTTAAATCCAGGAATAGCAGATAGTTGCGGATAGACCTGTTCCAAACGAGACTCAAACGCTTTACGCATCGTTTCAACTGCATCTTGCGGCCCGGTATAGGCCTCGATTGTCGCATACTGGGATGTTGTCGTCGGATTTGACGTCGAGTGACTTGCAAGATCTGTCATTGCGTTAACAATTTCTGAATCACCCGCAACATAACCAATCCTCCAGCCAGTCATTGAATGTGATTTGGATACGCCATTAATGAGTAATGTCCGTTTTTTTGCGTCATCGGAAAGCTGTGCAATGGATACATGTTTTTCCCTGCCATATACAAGCTTCTCGTAAATTTCATCCGAAATAATCCAGATGTCCTTTTCTTGACAAACGTCGGCAATTTGCTGCAATTCTTCTCTTGAGTAGATCATACCAGTCGGATTCCCCGGCGAATTGATGATGACCGCTTTTGTTTCAGGTGTAACCGCGTCACGAATTTGCTGCGCTGTCACTTTAAACTTGGCTGCTGCGGTTCCTTCGATATGTACGGGAACTCCGCCTGCTAACTTTACTTGTTCTGGATAGCTGACCCAGTAAGGTGATGGGATGATAACTTCATCGTTCGGATTGAGCATGACTTGAAACAAAGTATATAGTACATGCTTTGCACCAATCCCAATCATAATTTCTTTTCTAGAATAGTCTAATTCCTGGTCTTTTTGTAACTTTTGAATGATGGCGTCTTTTAGTGCTGGCAGACCACCTGCAGGCGTATATTTCGTCTTGCCTTCTATCATTGATTTATAGGCAGCTTCAATAATGTTAGTAGGCGTATTATAATCAGGCTCTCCCGCACCAAGACCAATTATATCTATACCTGATTCTTTCATTTCTTTCGCTTTTGCCGTTATGGCAAGCGTCGTTGATGGTGAAAGAGTATTCACCCTGGATGCTAATGATTTCGTCAATTGTATCGCTCCCTTAGAGATTCAATATTCGTTTCCACCATTGACCGTTCTCGAAAAACACATAAACATAATTTAGTTTTCCGTTATCACTTTTAAAAGCAACTTCCCAAACAGGTCCTTCTTCCTCTAGCCCTAGCTTGACATGAAGAATTTTTTTTACATCCAGTTCCTTTTTGACGTTTGCAACAGCCTTTTCTGCCGAAATCCCATCCGTTAACTTCACTTCTTTAAAACCATCTTTCGATTTCCCATCAACAAAAACCGCTTTTTCTTTGCCATCCCCGTCAACACCGAATACCGTTACAGTCGGAACTGTCCCATTGAAGACATCAGCAGAACTTACCGAAGTGACCTGTCCTGATTGAATCGCAGTATCGATTGCTGTCTTTTTAGCAGCGGAAAAAGGTTTTTCGGCATTAACTAAAACCGCGACCGTGATGACTGAAGTTAACATTAAAAGGAAGACGACAATGAATTTGATCCAATTCAGCATAACTCTTCACGTCCTGTACGTCGTAAAAATGTTTTTTCCGAATCATTATGACTCGCTTCCATTAAGATACCTATTCATTATAGCAATTTTCGAGTTCATTAACCATATGTTCGAGTGACACTTTTTTCACAGGCACATTTGGAAATGCCTCTAAGAAGCGCTGGCCATACGACTTTGTTTCAATCCGCCTATCCAATATAATGAAAAAACCCTTATCTGAAGATGAACGAATGAGTCTGCCGAAACCTTGCCGTAATCGCATAACCGCTTCTGGTAAGGCGTACTCAGTGAATGGATTTAGCCCTGAAGCCGTCAGCTTAGCCGCTTTCGCCTTGTAAACCGGCTCTTCTGGAGATGAAAACGGCAACCTGACGACGATAACTGCAGCCAACGCATCCCCAGGTACGTCTACACCTTCCCAAAAACTGTTCGTTCCAAATAGGACGGAATTTGTAAACTGCCTGAAAGACTTCAATAATCTTATCCGACTACCTGAACTGATTCCTTGCGCAAACAACGCATAATCCTCTAGCTGCTGACTTTCTGATATTAGGTCATAGGTTTTTCTAAGCATATCTTGTGAAGTAAACAAGACGAAGAGCCTACCACCAGTCGCCATGACTGTCTGGACGACTGCGTCTGTGACGGCCTCAATATAATCCGATTGACTGACTTGCTGGATGTCAGGCATATCGTTAACAATGAATACTTCCGCTCCCTCATAGAAATGGGCAGGCGCATCAAATGTTAATAGTGGTATTGAATCTGCGATACCTAGTTGTCTTGCAATGAAACGATCATTCTCTGGAATAGCAAGAGTCCCAGACGTCCACACAATACCCGTTTTTTCATCCTTAAGCCTGTCAATGAACGCACGAATCAGTTTAGATCCATCTAGTGAACGTTTGATCACGGTTAGGCTTCCTGGAATACTCCGCATATCTTTTTCCATCCAAACCGTGTAGTCATCCGAATTATCATCTACAAAGACTTCAACCCATTCGCCCGCTTTTATGGTCATTTCACGGACCCAAAAATTCCATTCTGAAAGAATTGCCTGCTCATTCCCCGTCATATTGTCAACGTGAATTGCTAAACCACTTGTGAACGATTCAGCTTGACGAATATAATCCGACATCGCTTCAGCAACTTTTGAAAAATCAATTCTTCCATAGTTCAGTTCAGCTAACGAAAAAATGATCCTGTTTCCCTGTTGCTTCTTACGCTTTACAGGGTTAAATGCTGTCAAGTTAGCTACTGCGTAATCAAACAATGTCAAAAACTTAACGAATGCTGAATCCAGCTGTGCTCTTCTGCGTAATTGATCTGTTCCGAATTGACTATTGAGCTGATCAACCTGATGCAACAGTTGTCCTGTCGCATCAGATGCAATCTGCCCCATGACATACTTCCAATTCGTGTAGGAAAATACGGTTTCATTCATAAATGTTGCCGCTTGAACAAATTGATGTGCCTCATCTACAATGAGCCCAGCGAGTGAATTGAAAATCTTTTGCTCTCTATTCATATCAGAAAGGAGCATTGAATGGTTTGTAATGATTAAATTCGAATGGCCACATCTTTCGAGCAACTTGTAATGATAATCTGCGACTTGTTCATCATGTGCTAGCAAATTGGACCGCTTTCGAATTCGGTCAACAAACAGCTGTCCTCCACCTGATACATTCAGTTCCTCTAAATCACCTGACACGGTTTCCGTAAGCCAGACAAGGGTTTGCATGATGGCAAATGTTTCATCGTACGACTCATCAGCAATTCGTAGCAGTTCCTCGAATTTACCAAGTGAAATGTATTGTTCTCTACCTTTCAATATGGTTGCCGTTACATCGAACCCAAGTATTATTCGTGCTTTACGTAGTTCTTCATCCATGATTTTATCAGCAAGATGATTGGTATATGTGCTAATGACCACAGGTTTTCCCGCCGCGATTGAATGAATAGCTGCCGGCAAGAGATAAGCCATGGTTTTCCCGATTCCAGTTGGCACTTCAGCAATAATTTCAGATTGTCCGGACATTGCTTGCCACACTGTATCCATAAATCCAAACTGCGATTCCCTTCGTTCGAAATCAGGATAGGCTTTTTTCAATTGAACTGTTTTCTCCTGATTGCCAACTGGATACGCGGGGTGGTCAAAGTGGTTATCCCCCGTAATCGGCATGTTTCGATAGGGGATTCCGCGGAAAAACGAATAATTCGCGCTTGTTTTTTTCGTCCTTGCCATTTTTAGCGCCTCGTAGAAAAGTGTCGAAAGATCAGATTTCAACCGAAATGATCTACGGTGTAGAAGATTCAACGTATCCTCTGGTAATGTATGCAATTTAGCCATACAAATGAGAAACAGTTTTGCAGTCGCCTCTGCATCATCATCAGCACGATGAGCAGATCCCAGCGGTATCCCTAGCTCTTCAGTAATGTCTTGTAGCCTGTAACTTGGAGCGGATGGGATTATGATTTTAGACAATTCTACCGTGTCGATTTTCTTCCCTATCCACTTACCAACTCCGCATCTTGCAAACTCACTTTGGAGGAAAGACAAGTCGAAATCAGTGTTATGTGCTATAAATACCGTCCCCTCCAATAGGTGGGCGACTTCTGCTGCGATTTCATCAAAAAATGGTGCATCTTTCACATCTTCTTCGGAAATAGCCGTCAATTGACGGATGAAAGTTGGGATTTTTTGTCCTGGATTTACAAAGCGGACGTACTTTTCTCCAATTTCCCCATCTTTTATAAACACAATCGCGATTTGAATCATCCGATCCCCTTTAGCCGGTGAATGGCCGGTTGTTTCAAGATCGACGACTGCATACGTTTTGTTGTGCATTCAATCATCAACTTCCTGTTTAACATACTACTGCAAATTGTATCACATTCAGGCTTTAGAGTCGGTACAAAGCCTATATAGATTGGTAAAAAATTATAAAAGGCTCATTCGGAATCATGCGTAGCGATTCAAAATGAGCCCCTTAAATTAAATAGTCATGCCTTGCTTTTCACGAATAACTTCTTTCACACCGTTTTTTTCATCCATGATAAGCACGGTTGGTTCATGCGTACGCGCTTCTTCATCCGTCAAATAGACGTAAGAGAGGATGATAATGATATCGCCACGCTGCACAAGACGCGCCGCCGCCCCATTGACGCATATAACACCGCTCCCGCGTTCCCCTGCAATTATATACGTTTCAAAGCGTGAACCGTTGTTGTTATTAACTACGTGCACTTTCTCATTTGGCAACATACCTGCCGCGTCGAGGAGATCAGCGTCAATCGTAATGCTGCCTACATAGTTTAAATCAGCCTCTGTTACAGTTGCACGGTGTAATTTACTGTTCATCATCATTCTGAACATGATAACCATCCTTTGTTGACATAATTGTATTATCTATTAACCTTGTTTTCCCGAATTTCACAGCGCATGCAAGAATCGCATCGTCTGAAGAACCATCGTATTCTGTAAGCGCTGGATAAGATAGCAGCGAAACATAATCCATTATACCCGAACTATTTCCCGTAATGAAAGCTGTGATTTCCCGTTCAATTTCATCGGCCGAGACACCCTCATTAAACAACAAAACACCTTTTTTAAGTGCTTGCTTGATAACTGGCGCCTCCGCACGTTCCATCTCGGTAAGATTGACATTTCTAGAACTCTTCGCAAGGCCATCTTGCTCGCGTACAATAGGAACCCGCTCAATTGACGTTCTCAAGTTATAGTCACGAACAAATGTCTCAATAATCGCCAGTTGCTGCGCGTCTTTCATACCAAAATACGAACGGTCTGGGTCAACGATATTAAATAGTTTCAAGACAACTTTCAGAACACCATCAAAATGACCGGGACGAGATGCTCCGCAAAGCACTTTTGACTGAGGCCCTGGCAAGATGCGGATGCCACCGTCTTGCGGGTACATTTCTTCCGGCGACGGCATGAACAAAATGTCGACCCCTGCCTCATTAGCCAGACTTGCATCACGTTCTGTATCACGCGGATAGGCTTCAAAATCTTCTCCAGGACCGAATTGTGCAGGATTGACAAAAATGCTCATAACAACGATATCATTGTGCTCTCTTGCCTGCTTCACAAGCGTCAGATGACCTTCATGTAAAAACCCCATCGTTGGCACGAAACCGACTGTACGACCTTCGCGTTTAGTACGGTCAATCATACCTTGTAGCGTCTCAATCGAGTGAACGACCGCCATTTCAATTGCCATCCGTTTTGCCTCCGTATAACGCCGTTAATTCTTCCTCTTTCATGGTAAAACGATGACGTTCTGCTGGGAATGAACCATCTTTCACTGACGCCACATATTTTTTTAAGCCTTCATGGATAACTGTTCCGACATCCGCGAACGCCTCAACAAATTTCGGAACGTGATGACTGCCATACTTCACAGTGTCGTGGTAAACAAGCACTTGACCGTCCGTCTCTGCTCCTGCACCAATACCAATAATCGGTATCGATACTGAGGCAGCGACCTGTTCCCCGAGCTGATAAGGAATACATTCCAAGACAATCATAAATGCTCCAGCAGCTTCACATGCACGTGCATCATCAATAAGTTGCTGAGCTGCTTCAGCCGTCTTCCCTTGTACTTTATAACCGCCTGCAACGGATGCAGACTGAGGCAATAGACCAAGATGTGCCACAATCGGAATTCCCGTTCCAGTTAGCAGACGAATCGTATCGACCACATTCCCTGCTCCTTCAAGCTTTAATGCATTAGCACCTGTTTGTTGAAAAATACGGACAGCATCAGTTAACGTTCTGTCTACGCTGCCATGATAAGAGCCGAACGGCATATCAACAACAAGAAACGTCTCCTTCGCCCCTCTTCTAGTCGCGCTACCATGATGAATCATGTCATCCGTCGTAACCGCGATTGTCGAATCATAGCCAAGAACGACCATGCCGAGTGAGTCTCCAACGAGAATAATATCGACTCCCGCCTCTTCTGCAAGTTTTGCAGACGGATAATCATAAGCCGTCAGCATAACAATCTTCTCGTTGGCCTTTTTCATTTTGATAAAATCAACTGTGCTTTTCATTTTATTATTCCCCTCTCTTTTGAGAAGAAACCGGATATAAAAACCCTTCTGCGCCAAAAAAATGGACAGAAGGGTTGTATCATCTTGTGATGGTTTCCTCCGTCCCTGTCTTTTAGTAAAGATCAAGGCAGATCATATTGAATTTTAAGTTTACCTAAGTTTCTAACAGGTGCAGTTCACACTAGATACCGCCCTTCGAAACTACTATAACAAATTGAAAGTTACATGTATAGCGATAAAGTTAATCTTCAATCAGAGGGGGGTTTCTTCATCCCTCACAGATTGAAGATTAACCATTCGGGCTTTTACGGGATCAATTTGAAAGTTCGATGTCTGCCGAATAGATGCCTCGGATTGTTCCGTCATCAAGCTTAAGCTCCAGTACACCTTCTTCAGAAATACCGAGCGCTGTCCCCACAATTGTTTCATTGAGCAAAACTGCCCGAATACGCTTCCCAGTCGTATTGGAGTAGCCTTCCCATAGCATCTTGATTGGACCAAAACCATGTTTTACATAGAGGTCAGTATATATTTCGAGAAATCCAAGCGTTTTTGCAATCAATTGTGAACGATCGATATGCTCCCCCGTTAACATTTTAAGTGATGTAGCTATGCCATGCAGTTCCTTTGGAAAATCTGATTCGTCCTGATTAACATTCATGCCAATTCCTAGAATGACTGCCTTTACTTGATCAGGGTCTGCTTGAAGCTCCGTTAAAATCCCTGTCACTTTTTTTCCTTTAACCAGGATGTCATTCGGCCATTTTATATCAGGATCGATTCCTGTCATTTCTTGAATGGCACGTGTTACGGCGACCGCTGCAACTAACGTCATCTGTGGAGCTTGTTGCGGCGTTAGTGTTGGACGTGTAATAACGCTCATCCAAATCCCTTTACCCGCTGTAGAGCTCCATGGACGCGCCATACGACCTCTTCCAGCAGTTTGTTCTTCTGCTATAACAACAGTTCCATCTGCCGCGCCGTTTTGTTCTTCATCATGCGCGATGAACTGCGTAGACTTACACGTTTCGAAATAATGGATGTGCCGCCCATAATTTTTTGTCGTTAAATATTTCTGTACATTTGCTTCGTTCACCCGGTCTGGTGATTCGATGAGATAATACCCCTTTTTTCGGATCGTCCCAATCACGTAGCCATCTTTTTCGAGTTCTTTTACATATTTCCAAATGGCAGTTCTTGATAACCCGAATTGATCAGCAATTTCTTGTCCTGAGACGGGTTCGCCTTCTGCTTCGAACAGTCTTTTCAATAATTCATTTTTCACGATTGAATTCATATAGAAACCAGTCCTTTATGTCGTTTGGATCGTTTTTACATGTCCCATGCAGGACAGCTTTTCCGATTTCCCCTAGCCATTCACCGATCCATCTGCCGCCCTTTTGACTCGTCCACTCCATCAGTTTTTTCCCGTCCACAGATAAATCTGCTAAGGACTGAATCGGTAGTGATTGTTTTATTTGTTTAATTTCTGTGGACGACATTGCTTCTCCAATATTGTGAATTGATTGGAATATCTTTTCTGTTGTAATTAAAGCAGCCAGATCGTAGTTATAATAATCATCAAGTGTAAATTGACGGTTCATTCGATTTGCGTACGCATCTTTTACGGTTGATAGAAATGTTCTTTCGACGTTCGACAATTTATACGCCCTAGCAACATCCGACGATGAAAAGTTGCCTGCAATCATAAAACAAGCCCAACCTTCCACCGCTGATTCGAATGGCACAGTCCGGTTGAGTTTTTCGATGTCTGTTGGAAAAAGAGGCAGATGTAAATTTAGTCCTGTATTTTGTATGCTGCAGAACGCTTTCGCGGGATTATCTCCTGCAAATAATTTATCCATTTCAGCTTTTAGTCGTTCTACGGATATGTAACGAATTTGCTCAGCATTATCACGAATCGCTTTAAATGTCTGTTCCTCTATATCAAAGCCAAGGACAGCCGTAAAACGGATAGCTCTGAACATTCTGAGAGCATCTTCGTTAAACCGATCTGCTGCATTACCTACAGCCCTAATGATTCGATCAGCCATATCCGCTTTACCACCGAACAAATCGATTAGCTCACCATCTTTTGTCATGGCAAGCGCATTTATCGTGAAATCTCGTCGCCGCAAATCTTCCTCTAAGGATTTGACGAAACGCACTTCATCCGGTCGACGATGATCTGTATACGTTCCCTCCGTTCGGTAAGTAGTCACTTCAATCGGTTCACCATCCTTCAACACAAGGACAGTACCATGTGCTGTACCAATATCCACAGTTATAGGAAATACTACTTTTACTTCTTCAGGTTCCGCAGAAGTTGCAATGTCGATATCCGTCGCCATTTTCCCTAATAGGTAATCTCGTACCGCACCTCCGACAAAAACAGCTTCATATCCCGCATTTTCAAGGGTACGGATAACTTCGCGGCTCGGCGCAGTTCCGAATGATGTCTTCATTTATTGCCCGCCACTTCATAATAAAGTTTTTCATATTGATCAACGATTGTTGATGAATGAAACTTGTCTGCCGCAGTTGCCAGACCATTTTCGCTGAATGTAGCATGTAAGCAATCGTCGTTTAGTAATAGCAAGGCTTTTTCCGTTGCCGCATTTACGTCACCAACTTGGACAAGAAAACCATTGACACCATCTTCAATCACTTCCGGAATTCCACCGACATCTGTCGCAACCGAAGGTAATCCGCAAGCGAGCGCTTCCAGTAAAACAAGGCCAAACGCCTCTTTTTCTGACAAATGAAACATGACATCGCTGATGGCCAGAAGTTCAGGTAGGTCGTCCCGTTTTCCAGTAAAAATAACTTGGTCCTGCAAACCTAATTCATTAACAAGCGCTTCCATTTCCATTTTTTCAGGCCCATCCCCGACAAGAAGTAGTATTGCATCGACTTCTTTCAATACGCCTCTGAAACTTTCAATAATATCAGGAATTCGTTTCACTTTCCTGAAATTCGAAATATGAATAATCACTTTTTCATTCGGCTCAATTCCAAAATCACTTTTCAGTGTTCCGGGATCGACCGGACGGTATTTATTTTCATCTATGAAATTATAAATAGTTACTAGGTCTTTTTTCGGTTCAATCAATTCCAACGTCTCGAGCCGAAGCGATTCGGACACAGCTGTCGTAATCGTAGATTTATCGATTCCATAACGCACTGTGTTACGCAACCCCGGATCATGTCCAAGAATAGTTACATCTGTTCCATGTAACGTCGTGATGACGCCAATCGTGGAATTAGCCATGTCTTTACCAAGTGCCGCCGACACCGCGTGAGGTACAGCATAATGGACATGAAGAAGATCGAGTTTTTCTGTTTCAATCACTTCCGCAATACGGTTGGCAAGGGCAATATCATAAGGCGGATATTTAAACACCGCGTAGCCATCGATTTTCACTTCATGGAATTGTATGTTTGGGTGTGCGTCCAGAAACCTGAACGGCTTACTCGATGTAATGTAATGCATCTCATGGCCCTTATCTGCCATCATTTTTCCAAGTTCGGTTGCTACTACTCCGGAGCCTCCGAGTGATGGGTAGCAAATTACACCGACTTTCAATTTTTCCAATCACAAGACCCCTCTCGATTTACAGTAATAAGTTTCCAATATTAATCAATGATATTTTCAAGTCCGTAAACAAGGTCTTGCCTCTCCATGACATTGTGTATTGCCATGAGAATTCCTGGCGCAAATGATTTTCGATCGAAGGAATCATGGCGAATACTTAACAATTCACCTTCACCGCCAAGAAGCACTTGCTGATGTGCAAGTAGACCCGGCAATCGGATGCTATGTATTTTCATACCTTCGAAATCCGCTCCACGTGCACCTGCTTGATGTTCTTTTTCATCTGGATGTCCTTGTTTATGTGAGTCCCTGACCTCGCTAATCATTTCAACTGTTTTTACAGCCGTTCCTGACGGAGCATCTACTTTGTTATCATGATG
Source organism: Sporosarcina sp. E16_8 (assembly GCF_017347095.1). Taxonomy (GTDB): domain Bacteria; phylum Bacillota; class Bacilli; order Bacillales_A; family Planococcaceae; genus Sporosarcina. The sequence goes on from NZ_JADPRZ010000003.1 coordinate 231,286, forward strand.
CATTTCCAGTATTTCAATATCACCTAAGTAACGCGCTGCAATGGCCGAAAACTTCATCATCAATACCGCTCCGATTGAGAAGTTAGGTGCAATGATACCGCCAATCTGGTTTTTAGCTGCTAAATCTGTTAAAAGTGCAATATTATCCTTAGAAAGCCCAGATGTTCCTACGACAGGTCGGATTCCAAGTGTGATGGCATCATGTACATTTTTGAAAACGGCATCTGGATCTGTGACGTCAAGAAGTACATCTGGCTTGTTGGCGGCAGCCAACCTTTCTAAGGATGTATAAATCGGAATTCCGGCTGGATTGTCATTTACTTCAGTTCCGTGTAAATACTGCCCTTCATACTTATAATCGAGAACAGCAACCATTTCCATATTTGGGGCTTTCATAATTGCAGTTAACGCCGCGCTCCCCAATCGGCCACGTGCTCCTGCAATTGCAACTTTTATCGTCATATCATTTCCTCCTTTTTTGTCCAGCGGTCAGCATCGCGTTCCTTGAATTTATCAAGAACGGTTAAAAGTGCCTTTTCCAAACTAATTCCCTGTGAATTGGCGAAACACACAAGAACAAATAGCAGATCTCCTGTTTCTTCTTCCAGTGATTTTATCGCTTCGCTCGATTTCTTCTTTTTCATGCCATATACATGCTGTACTTCTCTCGACAATTCTCCAAGCTCTTCAGTCAACCTGGCAATCAGTTCCATCGGGGGGAAGTAACCTTCTATAAAACTATTTATGTACAAATCTACTTCTTGTTGTAGCTTTTCCATCGTCTGCGATTGCTCCATTTGTGTCAACTCCCTTTACCATCGTATAAATTAATAACACTATTGTCAAAATAAATATTATAGCTGATAATAGTTCTATTGCTCTAAAAAGAAAGGTGTGCGCTACATGCTCGACGGGATCAAATTCAAAAATATTTTTTTCATTATTCTCGGTGCTGCAATTTTCAGTTTCGGTCTCGTCCATTTTAATATTCAAAACGAACTTGCCGAAGGTGGTTTTACAGGAATAACGCTGATTCTCCTGTTCGCTTTCAAATGGGATCCAGCAATTATGAACCTTATTTTAAACATTCCAATGTTTATTATTGGTTGGAAGCTGTTAGGTAAAAAAGTGTTTGTCTATACAGTCATCGGCACAGTTGCTGTTTCTGTCTTCCTTAAAGTCTTCATGATTTATCAAATCGATATCCATCTAAAAGACGATATGTTCCTTGTTGCCTTGTTCGCAGGAGTATTTATTGGCATTGGGCTCGGTATCATCTTTAGATACGGTGGAACAACTGGCGGTGTAGATATTATCGCACGTTTGGCCCACAAATACATCGGATGGAGTATGGGAAAAACAATGTTTCTATTCGATGCGCTTGTCATTCTCGTTTCATGGGCTGTCTATCTTGACCACCGCTCGATGATGTACACGCTTGTTGCGCTGTTTGTTGGTGCCCGTGTCATCGACTTCGTTCAAGAGGGTGCATACGCAGCTAGGGGCGCTTTCATTATCTCTGATTCGCAAGACGCGATCGCTACTAAAATCACACAAGAAATGGACCGCGGCGTCACCGTCTTCAGAGGCTACGGTCATTTCACAAAATCTGATCGCGAAATTCTCTATTGTGTCGTCGGAAGAAATGAAATTGTCCGTTTGAAAAACATCATCACGTCAGTCGATCCGCACGCCTTCGTTTCACTCACCGATGTTCACGACGTCATGGGGGAAGGCTTTACGCTGGATGAACAAAAACGGCCGCTTGAGCGATAAGTAAAGCTGAAGCCGCCGTCTTAGTCCCTGCTTTAGATGAAGATTTTACACTTTCTTTCACGTCTGTTGATTGACCATTTTCTTGTATAAGATACTGGTCAGGTAGGCGCAAAAGTCTTCAATTGGACTAGTATCTTTTCGTCTCTCTGTTCAGCCAACAATTATTCCGAGGGACAAGGGTGGAACTGCAGTTCATTCCTACTTGGTAATCCTATTGTTAGTAGTTGCCTATCGCGTGCCCACAACGTTCAAGGGAAAACTGCAGTTGTTTTTAAAAAAAGAATAGAGGACTTTTCACAGTATTTACTAGTGCCCGAAGATACAATTTCGGGCACTTTTTCATTTTCTACAATGTGTTCCTTACTTACTTTTAGCAAAACCAAACTCGTTATCATGAAATAGCCTATAGAAATTAACACTTCCTTAAATTAAAAAAGAAAAATTATAAAGAAGGAGTTAGCAGCCATAATTGTATCTTTTTCGGCCTTTTTCTAGATAAGAAGCCAACTATTTTCTCGTCACATAAAGCTTTAGCTCCCCGTGTAGCATTGCCTTTGGCGAGCGACGGATGAACGACAATCATACGATTACCGAAAAAGATCTATAGAAACTATACGCGGAGCGCCTAGTGTTTGATTTAGTTGTTTTCTGGTCGCTGTTGCTTACTCAACACGTGTGACTTTCTTTTCTATTAAATATACCCGAAAAAAAATCCATCTCTCAAAATTCTGAGGACGGATTTTTTTAATCTACTTAGTCCCTGCCCCTAAAAATCAGGATAAGACGAACCAGTTCAAGTACTGCAACAGCAGTTGCTGCAACGTAAGTCATCGCCGCTGCGCTCAATACTTTTTTCGCGCTTTTTTCTTCTTCATTGCGAATAATACCAAGTGTAACAATCTGATTCATCGCACGTGTAGATGCGTTAAATTCAACCGGCAAAGTAACTACTTGAAACAGAACTCCGACTGCTAGCAGCGCGATACCGATTCCAAGCAAGGAATTCATGCTTGAGAAAATGATACCAATCATAATGAAAACCCAAGATGCATTGGAAGTAATACTCGCGACTGGTGCTAAACGGTGACGGAAACGCAGAAATGAATAGGCTTCCTTATCCTGTATAGCATGACCGACTTCGTGTGCCGCAATTGCTGTTCCTGCGACAGATGCCTCACGGAAATTATGTGTGGATAATGCAATAATCTTCGTAAGCGGATTATAGTGATCAGTCAGAAACCCTTGACTTTCAACTACTTGCACATTTTGTAATCCATTTTGATCAAGGATAAGACGCGCGACCTCCGCACCTGTCATTCCAGATGTAGAACGCACTTTAGAATACTTTTTGTATGTGCTTTTCACTTTGAATTGAGCGTAAAGTGGCAATGCTATAATTGCTGCTAAGTAAATCCAGAACATAGTCAACTTCCTCTCTTTTCTCTATATGACTAATTCTATAACGGTCTCACTTCATCCGCAACTATTTACTATTACCATATGACAGTGTTCGATCTCTTCTTCCATACCCAATAAGCAAGCAAAATGCAGGCGATGGATAACCAAAATGTGAAGTAACCGATATGATCCATATGTTTCATCAAATCCAGATAAATCGGCATTTGGCCATAAACATAATCGATGACATCATTATGCAGTGTCCAAACTGCCGCAATCACAATATGGATAAGTGAAAACCTATACAATGGGCTGTACAATACTGCCTGAAGCGCCATCGCAAAATGGGAGCCGATAAGCATCCAACCCATCCATCCAATTGAACCTGTCTCGGCAAGCGTCAGGAGATTCATAACGACAGCCCATAAACCGTATTTAACAAGCGTTATAAGCGCGAGCGCTTCAATTAGCTTAAAGTTCCTACCGATTAGCCAGCCGATGATGGCAAGCGTGAAAAACAGGCTTGCCGTGGGACTATCCGGCACAAAAACCCAAAACTTTGGCTCCGTGATTTTAAGTTGCCACATATACCAATCATAGCCGAATACCGTGCCGCTCAAGTTAATAAATAACAGAATCCAAAGAAATGATTTATGAGATAGGACGAGCCAAATCTTCTGTATAAATAAACCCATGGGCACCTCTCCAAAGTAACGTAATATGTATCAACAAAAGTTAAAACGCCTGTTCAGCCCCGAAAAGCGCTGGAGTCTGGACGTGGAATATCGTCTTTCGTAGATTATCCATATGCCTAGAACTATTTTATTTCCAAAGTAATAAAAAAAGAGTCAGTTTCCTGACTCTTTTTTGTTACTAGTTTTTCAAGCCTTCAATAAACTCGGCAAGTATTTGTAAATCTTCATCTGAGCCTTCCCAAGTTCCAGGAGGCATGTCGCCTTGTCCATCGTGCGCAATTGTCACGATTTCATCAGCAGTAAGACCTGTATTTACTAACGGCTTACCTAATCCACCCTGGAATGCATCACCGTGACAACCAATACAGCTCGCCCCAGCGTAGATTTGATAGCCTTCAGATTCTGTGTCGAATTCAACTTCTTCAACAATCGCACCTTGTATTTTCTGTTTATCCCAGTCATGGTTCACGTATGATTCCCAAGTCAGGTAGAACAAAGCTGCGAATGAAAGAAGCATGAATGCAGTAGGAAGCGGACGTTTAAACGGACGGCGTTCCTTTGTAGTATCCATAAATGGAACAAGCATCAATGCGCCGAATGCTAGACCCGGCATGATAATAGCACCAATAATATTAAACGGTCCCGAAGCGAACTGATACTTCAACAATTGATACATAGATAGGAAATACCAGTCTGGAACCGGCATATACATCGTATCCGTCGGGTCCGCCTGACGTTCAAGCGGGGACGGATGAGCAACTGTCAATATTAAATATCCAATAAGGAAAACGGCACCAATCAGCCATTCTTTCAAGAGGAAGTTAGGCCAGAAGGCTTCCGTTTTACCCGGATATTCTGAGTAATCTTTCGGGACGTTCGGCATCTTGTTATTAGCCTTAATGCGCGAATCTCCGACAAATTTCATCCCTTTTCCGCGTTGCATAATGTCCCCTCCTTTTTAAAATCGTTGGACTGCATTAAATCTTATAGCGGTCCTGAAATACCTTGTCTTCTGATCATGATAAAGTGTGCTGCAAGCAACCCAAGCAAAGCAGCCGGTAAGAAGAATACATGAATCGCAAAGAATCGTGTTAATGTTTGTGCACCAAGAATCGTTGAGTCTCCTGCAAGGAGCACTTTAATTGATTCACCGATGAACGGAACTGAAGCCGCAATTTCAATTCCTACTTTCGTAGCGAACAATGCTTTCATGTCCCATGGTAATAGATATCCAGTGAAACCAAGGCCGAGCATGACGCCGAAGATCATTACCCCGACAACCCAGTTAAGTTCACGTGGTTTCTTATAAGAGCCTGTAAAGAATACACGCAGCGTATGTAGGAACATCATAACGATAACAAGTGACGCTCCCCAGTGGTGCATCCCACGCACAATTTCACCGAATGCTACTTCATTTTGAAGGTAATAAACGGATTTCCATGCATTTTCAATGTCCGGTGTGTAATACATTGTAAGGAACATACCAGAAAGAATCTGGATGACAGTAATAAAGAATGTCAGTCCTCCGAAACAATAGATGAATGCAGAAAAGTGATGTGCAGGGTTTACGTGCTCAGGTACTTCGTGGTCAGCGATATCCCGCCAAATCGGGGTGATATCCAACCGTTCGTCAACCCAATCATAAATTTTATTTAGCACTTCGGTCGTACCCCCTTACATTTTTAAACTAATGTGTTCGGTTTTGTTTTTCCAAGATACACGAATCCGTCTTCGACTTTCACGTCAAATTCGTCAAGCGGTCCGAGCGGTGGTGTTCCTTTTACGTTCTCACCATTTTTCATATAACGTCCTGCGTGACATGGACAGAAAAATTGGTCTGAATGGTTTTCATCGCCGCCCCAGTTCACCGTACAACCAAGGTGTTTACAAACAGGAGAAAGCGCGATGACCGTATCGCCTTCTCTATAAACCCAAGCAGTGTTTGACACGTCAGATTTATACCAGGCATCTTTGCGATCTTTGATAGTGAAATCGACACGAACCGGCATTTCCGTAAGCTCATCGAATTTTTGCGGAGTTAGGATGTAGTCTCCTTCATCTTTCTTCTGCAAGACAGGGTCGATTGCAAAACGGACCATCGGCATCAACATACCTGAAGCCATGAATCCACCAACACCCATAAGTGTATAACTCATGAATTGGCGTCTTGACACTTTCTTGCTCATTATTTTCCCTCCTCTTACTTAAAGGTCAGTCCAACGGACATTCTTTTGCTAATTGTAATACTAGGACATATCTATGATATATCAATACTAAAGGAAATTCAATCCTGCTTTCCGAACCGATGAAAGTTTGTGAACAAATATCGAATTTTATTGCTCCGACCACTTTTCCATGAAGCGTGGTAAGGCTTGTCGAAGTTGATCCTCAATAATGGTTTTTCTTAATTGTGGATCCATGTTTTCAAGCGGAATCGACGGCAGCCAGATTACTTCACCATCTACTTTAATGCTTGTCCAGGCAGAGTCAGTCGTCAAGAAGAAAACGTGTTTAAATGGGGCTACCGAGAGGTCGCGGGATAGCGTTGCAGCCATCTCCGTCAAATCCGTTGACGTCGTATAAGCAAATGGTGGCATCAGCATCATACGCCCTTTGAATTGCGTTTCAATGAACATCGTAAGATGCATCAGAAACTCTGAAGATGACGCACTTCTTTTCATATCCCCCGGCGTTGTCTCTACTTTAAGTAAGGGTACAATAAGTGTATCGATATATTCTATCTGTTGCAAATATGTATCCATATCTTGTGCAGTCCAGTTCATTGCAAAATTACCTCCTTGAAAAATCAGTAAAGGACTCCACCAAATTGGGGGAGTCGTTAGTTCTTCGATACCTTCATGTCATTCAACAGTGCAGATAATGCGATAAACCGTTCCTTGTCATTTGTGTCAAGGGCTTCATCTACTCTTTTCATAAGCATATCAACGGTCATCAAAGCAGCACTTTCCTCAAGCAATTTCTCGGCAATTTCTCGGTCACCCTCGCTTACTTGTAAATAATCCGGAAGAAAAGGGTTTTCCTCCCGAACACTTGCATATTCCGGACAAGTATGGCTGTTCGAAAAATTAAGTTGTATATACATCTTATCATCTGGATGAAGTCTTAAATCATGGAACGATTTCTCGGCATCAGCGGTCATTAAGTTCCCTTTATAAAAGCGGAACGGAATGCTCTCTGAACCAGTCGTTGACATCACCATTGCCCTTGGACAGTAATGTGCTTCATCCGTAAAGTGAACGTTTTGTAGTAGTTGTTCATGGCTAAGAAGGTAATTTAAAATCCACACACATTCACGGCGCTTCAATTTGTAGCGCTTTAAGAACCATCGCACAAAGTCCTTTTTAGCAGCGACAGGAACCATGGCCGTCATGTCACACCTCCTCGTCATTTTGTGCTTCCAGAAAAGCTCTCCAATTCTCATCGTCAGGATCAATCTCAACCAATTCTTTGACTATTTTGAGGGCTTCATCACGTTTTCCTTCTTCAAGCAGGAATTTGGCGAAGTTCCCAAGAAAATCGTGGTCATCCTTCATCCCAATATATGCCTTACCATAGGATGTGTATGCATCGTCATATTGTTCTTCACGTTCGTACGCATAGGCCATAAACGCATCCAATAAAGGAATGTCGACTTGATTATCTTGTGAGTACGTAAGTAGATCGAGCAATTCAGGGCTTTGTTCTCTCTCATTGTACAGCGACGCAAGCGTAATAAGTGCATCAATGTATTCGGGATCGAGTGCCAATGCTTCTTTCAAATGTTCTTCCGCTTTTTCTGGAATACCTAATTTCAATGCTGATTTCCCAGCGGTCAATTGCAGTTCCTTATCAAATTCGTCTCTGCGGATTCCGTCTTTGAACATGTCGTAAGCTCTTTGGTCCTCACCTAATACTGACAAAGACTGTCCTGCCAGCATATAGGCAGAAAAATAATCTGGATCCATTTCAATTAAATCGTCGAGCAATGTGACCGCTCTTTCTGCATTGCCACTTTGGAAGTAGGCAAATGCCGCCCCGAAAAGTGTATCTGGCAAGGTATTATCTTGTAGCATTTCTTCGTAGTAAGGTATTGCTTCTTCATAAGCAGCACCTGCGCTATATGTTTCCGCAAGCCTAGAAACAATGCGAATGCCGCCGATTTCATCCGTTTCATCATTCAAATCAAGATACATCCGTGTAGCCTCTCCGTACTTCCCAGAATCAAGGAGCAATTCCGCATACGCAAACCGAATGACGGGCTCTTCCGGTACAAGTTCATGAGCTTCCTTAATCTTCGAAAGAGCTGCTTCTGCCATTCCGGACATCTGGTAATAATCCGCTAACGCTAAAAGCGCTTGAACATACTCCTCGTCTTCCGGACCCACATCGGTGAGAAGAAGAAGCGCTTCATCCTCTTCCCCAAGCTCAAGTAATGTACCGGCACGATCAATTTTCAACTGGGCCTCATCTGGTAAATGAAGTCGCAGCGTTTCAAAAAGACGATCAGCCTCTCCCATGAATCCGTAACTAGCAAATAAATCTGCCGCTTCATAGAGCAAATCAAAATCGGTCGACCCCGTTAACTGATCAATGACACCGGTGAGTACTTCTACATCACCTTCTAAAATAGTTCGTTCAATTTCTTCTAACTGTCCCATATTTTCACCTGAACTTTCAAAATGTATACATCAAGCTGTTATCGTTTTACATTTATCGAAACAACGAGCTTTTCCAAGTCCCTGAAAAATCCTGGATATGAAATAGCTATGCACGACGGATCTTCAATTTGAATTGGATCTAACGCGACAAGTGCTGCAATTGCCGCCATCATGCCTAATCTATGATCACCGTAAGAATCAAGTGTGCCACCTGAGAGTTCCGTAGGTCCATGAATGATCATCCCATCGTCCGTCGCTTCGATATTTGCTCCCAACTTTTTCAACTCTGATGTTACTGCGGCAATTCTATCTGTCTCTTTGACCCGTAGTTCCCCGGCGTCTTTGATAACTGTTGTTCCTTCTGCCTGCGTTGCGAGCAAAGCGATAACAGGCAGCTCATCGATGAGCCTTGGTATTAAGTCACCGCTGATTTCAGTACCATGCAATCCTTCGTAGGATACTTTTACAGTACCATACGGTTCGCCGGCTCCGTTAACTTCTTCAAGGATTTCAACACATGCACCCATATTCGTAAGCACATCCAATATCCCTGTCCTTGTAGGATTAAGCCCGACATTCGTAAACGTAACAGAACTTCCCTTAATCATTGCAGCTGCAGCCATGAAGAAGGCAGCTGATGAAATATCACCTGGCACTAACACATTCTTGCCCCGGAGCATATTTCCGCCCTTGACACTAACGTTAGTTCCATCCACCTGAACTTCTGCTCCAAATTGAAGTAGCATACGTTCAGTATGATCGCGCGAAACTGTCTTCTCACTAATAACAGTTGTCCCTTCCGCATTCAAACCAGCAAACAGAATAGCCGATTTTACTTGAGCGCTGGCAACAGGCATGTCGTATTCTATTGCAGAAAGCGGTCCACCCGTAATGGTAAGCGGTAGTAGATTGCCATCTGGTTCTCCTACTACAGAAGCCCCCATGGACGACAAGGGTAGTGTAACTCTATTCATTGGACGCTTTGACAGCGATTCATCTCCTGTCAAAACGGACTTGATAGTTGAGCCTGCGAGTATTCCAAGCATTAGACGTGCTGTCGTCCCTGAATTACCTGCATAAAGATCCTCAGAAGGCGTTTGCCATCCTTGCATTCCAGGGCTATCTACTGATACGTTAGTGCCATCCCTTTCAATTGATACGCCGAGTTGTCGAAAAATATCAATTGTTCGCAGGCAATCTTCTCCGTCCAAGAATCCGGTAATTTGCGTTTTACCTTCAGCGATGGAACCGAGCATCACAGCCCGGTGCGATATCGATTTATCACCTGGAACTACCACATTACCCTTCAATTTTGGTTTATTGAACTCCACTAGTTTCGTCTCCACCAAGAAAAGCCCCCCATTCAAACTATGTACATACTAAAATTCATTGTTTTGGAAAGTGCGGATTTTGCTCGTTCCCGGTCATCAGTAGTTTGGAAGCTTATAACAAGAATTCCAAAGACATCTGTCCGCGTCTCAACGATTCGGATATTCGTTAAACTGATTCGTTCATCCGCGAGTATTTTTGTGATTTCCGAAATGATACCAGGGTGATCCGGGATATCAATATGCAAATCAAATGTCATATAGAATGCACCTTGAGACGTAATCGGTAAGTCGTCTCGAAACTGTTTCGCCCCTGCAAAATAATCATATATTTCGTCGGGGTCATTCGATTTTAGCATATTTCGAACATTTTCCATCTCTTCAAGCCATCCGTCAAGCTGCTTTAACAACTCTTCCCTGTTCTGCGTCGTAATATCACGCCACATGATTGGATCTGCAGATGCAATTCGAGTCAAGTCGCGAAATCCGCCTGCCGCAAGTTTTTTAACAAACGGTTGCTCTTCTTGTTGTGCTGACAGCCTTCCAACGAGGGAAGAAGCGACAAGATGCGGAAAATGGCTAACGATTGCCGTCATCCGATCATGTTCTTCAGAATCGAGCACGACAATTTTACCTTTCGTTGGACCGAGTAGAATGCGGAGCTGCTCGACCTTTGCGCTGTCTGTTTGTGAATCTGGTGTTAATATGTAATACGCATTTTCAAATAGATGCTCTTTAGCAGCAGTTACCCCACTTTTATGAGAGCCCGCCATTGGATGGCCACCAATAAACGTAATTCCACGTTCAAGCAATTGTCTTGCGGCATCCATGATTGGACCTTTTGTACTGCCCGTATCCGTCATAATGACGTCAGCTCTTAATTTCCAGTTGACTGCTTGATGCATCATTGCAACCGTCGTATTGACCGGCGTGGCAAAAATGATGACATCCGCATGTTCACATGCGTTCTCAATGGACGTGGCAATTGTATCAATGATTCCCCTACGGAATGCTTGCTCCAACGTACTGAAGGATCGGTCGTACCCTATTACTTGCAGATCAGGGTTACGTTTCAAGGCAAGCCCGAGCGAACCACCAATCAGTCCAAGTCCAATTATCGCGACATTCGGTTTCATACGGCTGAACCCCTGGATTGCAACAATGTATCAAATGCCTTGAAGAAGTTGCTAGTCTGAGCTTCAGACCCAATCGTCACCCTTATATAGCCCGGAGTTCCAAGTGCATTGCCACTTCTAACGATGAATCCCTGTTGCAAAAGCTTTTCTGAAGCATCATCTGCATCAGTTGGCACTGCAATTAATACAAAATTCGTTTCAGAATCAAATAAATGCAGGTTGTTGTCAGAAGCGTACTGTGTAAACCGTTGCCTTTGTTCATGATTCAGGTTACGGCATTGTTCGATGAATGCTTCATTTCCAAGCGCTTTTTCCGCTACTACTAAACCTAGTGAGTTATTATTGAACGGGCTTCGCACTTTATTGAGATTAGAAATGACCTTCGGATGACCAACGGCATAGCCAACTCTAAAGGCCGCCAATCCGTATGCTTTGGAAAACGTCCGCAAAATAATGATATTTGGGAATTCTTCTAGCAATGAAATTGAGTCGATATGCTCAGAGTCAGTAATGTATTCGAAATATGCTTCGTCAAGAACGACTAGGCTATTTTCTGAAACTTGTTCAAGGAAACTCTTTAAAGCATCACTAGGAATCAAATTCCCGGTCGGATTATTCGGATTGCACAGCCAAACAACAGCCGTATCGCCATTGATAGCTCCCAAGAATCCTTCCAAATCATGTTGTCCATCCTTCAATGGTACTTCACGGATTTCGGCCCCTTCGATTCTCGCATTATGGGCATATTGCGGGAATGTCGGTGCCGCCATAACCGTATTTACTCCTTTACCAAGGAGCGCCCTTGAAATAATCATAATGATCTCATCTGAGCCATTTCCGAATAACAATGATGTTTCGTCAACTCCATGTTTCTCTGCAAGCTTCTTACGTAATCCACCCGCATAGCCGTCCGGATACATTTCATGCTGGATTGCTGCTGATGTCAAATAGTCTCTGACGGATGGTGCACAGCCATACGGATTTTCATTTGAAGCAAGTTTTACAACATCATTCAGACCGTATATACGTTTTGCTTCATCAATCGATCTGCCTGGTTTATAAGGTTGCATACTATCAAGCGCTTTTTTCCAGTTCATAAAATTCCCTCCGGTCAATAGATATGAGTTACTTTTGTAAATCCGGTCGTAACTTAACTGCGTTTTTTTGATAAATATGTTTAACATAACGTTGCGGAATATCAGTATTCACATGCATAAGTGCTCTGATGCATAATGGCATTGCCCCCGGAACGTCCATTTCATGCGTACACATGACCGGAACGTACATCCATCCATCAATCGATCGAACTGCTTTTGCAGGAAAAGTCGATTTGATGTCCGTTGTCGTAGAGATAAGTACCGAAATGATATCCCCAGGCAAAATACTGTTCTCTATCGCCATTTCTTCAACCAATGCTTGCGTCGCTTCAAGAACGGCTTGTTCTACGTCATTTTCGACTGTCGTTGCTCCCCTTAATCCTCTTACCATCATTTCGCCCCATCCCCTTTCGTCCTCCGCCTCAATTGTTCGAATGTTTGTTCACATTGTGTTTTTGACAGTTCTTTTATATAGGGTTTTCCGATACCATCAAGCAAAACAAAATTCAGCTTACCGAAAGAGACCTTTTTATCTTTTTCCATATAATTCATAAATACATCAAATTCATAGTCATGAACCGGTTGGAATGTATAGCCATGCGTATTTGCAAATTGGATGAAGCGATTTGTCAACGGTTCATCAACCCCGCCATGACTTTCACTTAATATAAGACTGTATGCCATGCCGATCATAACCGACTCTCCGTGGCTTAAACCACCGAATCCACATACACCTTCTACAGCATGGCCGAATGTATGACCGAAGTTTAAATACTTTCGAGTTGAATGCTCAAATTCATCTTGTGAGACGATTTTCGCTTTAACTTCGATTCCCCGTAACAGTTCGTGCGATAACCACTCAATGCTTGGTTGAGAAAATGAAGGGGTAGACAATAACTTGAGCGTCCATTCCACATCTGAAATAAGCGCATGTTTCAACAATTCCGCCATGCCCGATCTGATTTCTCGAGGCGGAAGCGATTCGAAGAGCTCCGTGTTGAATAGAACTCCGATTGGCTGATGAAAAGAGCCGACCATATTTTTCGCTTCTGGCATATTGATTGCCGTTTTGCCTCCCACTGCACTGTCATGCGCCAAGATTGTTGTAGGGCATTGCAAATACCTAATCCCCCTCATGAATGTCGCAGCGACGAAACCAGTGAGATCACCGCATGCGCCTCCACCAAAAGCGATTAGAAGGGAATCTCTTGTGAATTTTTCATTCAACAAAAAAGATAAGCAATCGACGTACACAGCGGAGGTTTTACAGCTTTCTCCGGCAGGGACTGTTTTTACACTAATTTCACAGTTTACAGACTCCAATGCCTTTTCTAGCATCGGCAAATAGATAGCCGCAACCCGTTCATCCGCAATGATAGCAATTCGGTCAACAGTATCTAGAAGTTCAGCATATTCTGTGGCAAATAGTTTGTACGTATCTTGACCTATATGGACGTTATAGTGATGGTCCCGGACAGTAACTGTAAGTTTCCCCATAATTAAAACCCCTTTACATACCGTCTATATTCTTCAATGTCCTTTTTGAGGCCGTTCATCGTGTCTGAACGGAATTCTTCCATGATGGCTTTTGCCATTTCAGTTGCAATGACATGTTCTGCCACAACAGAAGCTGCGGGTACCGCACAAGGGTCCGAGCGTTCGATAGTTGCAACAAACGGTTCTTTCGTATCAATATCAACACTTTCAAGTGGTTTGTACAAAGTCGGGATAGGTTTCATAACGCCCCTGACAACAATCGGCATACCCGTCGTCATTCCGCCTTCAAGGCCACCCAAGCGGTTTGATTTACGGAAATAGCCCTGTTCTTCGCTCCAAGCTATTTCATCATGCACTTTACTGCCTGGCATTTTTGCCATTTCAAATCCTAGTCCAATCTCAACGCCCTTAAACGCATTGATGCTCATCATCGCTCCTGCGAGTTTACCGTCCATCTTCCGATCAAATTGGACATAGCTCCCAATTCCTGGTGGACATCCTTCAATGACCACTTCTACAACGCCTCCCACCGTGTCACCACGTCCTTTGGCGTCATCAATGGCTTGGACCATCAGTTTCGAAGCCTCAGGGTCTGCACAGTAGACAGGGTCATTCTCGATGATGTTGCGGAGCTCTTCCGTCCCTTTTTCTGCATATGTATCTGGATTTGTTGTGAATCCTCCAATTTCTGTTACATGAGCGACAGTTTCGATACCGAGTTCGCGAAGGAACTGTTTTGCGACCGCACCGATTGCCACACGCATCGTTGTCTCACGCGCGGACGATCGTTCTAAGACGTTTCGCAGATCCCGATGACCATATTTCATACCGCCCACAAGATCTGCATGGCCTGGTCTGGGACGCGTTATTTGTCGTTTTACATCTTCTGGCTTCACATCGTCTGCAAGGGGCTCTACCCCCATAATCGAGGTCCAATGTTTCCAATCATCGTTAACAACCGTCAACGTAACCGGCGAACCAAGTGTTTTACCGTGTCTGACACCTGATGAAATGACAACCTGATCTTTTTCTATTTGCATGCGTCTCCCGCGCCCATGTCCACCTTGCCGTCTCGAAAGTTCCCCATTAATCATTTCAGCAGTCAATTCCATTTGGGCAGGTAGCCCTTCAATGATTGCTGTTAATTGCGGACCGTGTGATTCACCAGCTGTGAAGTACCTCATTTAATTTCCTCCTCCGACGAATGGATTAACATTCGTTTTATAGCACTCTACCAAAGTAAGATGCTTTTGACTATATGTTTATATTAAAAATATCCGGAAAGTTATCCGGATATTTTAAATTTTCCTATAAAAGAACGTATCTTCCGATTCTAATCCGTATTTTGAAGGATTGAATATTTGCTCTGTACTACCCACAAAAAGAATTCCACCCTGTTTCAGCGACTTGGAGAAGTTGGTGTAAATCTGATTTTTCGCTTCCTCTGTAAAATAAATCATTACATTGCGGCAGACAATTAAATCGAATCCCGTATCGTACCGGTCTTCTAACAAGTTTTGCTGTTTAAAAGTCACGGTCCGTTTGATGTCATCCTTCACCTGATAAAAATGACCTTCATTGACAAAGTGCTGTTTCACGATTGGGGCAGGCACTTCCTTCAAAGCTCTTTCAGGGTATAAACCGACTTTCGCCCGTTCAATGACGCCTACATCGAGATCTGTCGCCAAGATTGATATATCTCGCAGTGGCACATGAGTTAATAAAACAAGTGCTATAGAATAGGGTTCTTCGCCTGTGGAGCAGGCAGCACTCCAAATCTTCAGTTTTTTATTTCGATCAAGGAGCTTGGGGAAAATCTTCTTTTCCAGCACGTCCCATCGCTGTGCATTGCGGTAGAATTCTGAAACGTTGATGGTCATCCGATCAAGGAATTCCTCAAGTAGCTCTTTGTCATTATGTATAGCTTCATAATAATCTATAAAATTACGGTATCCTCTTTTTTCATATAGAGAAGTGAGCCTTCTTTTCATCTGTGCTTCTTTATACAGTGACAGATCGATACCCGTCTTTTTCTTAACGTTTCCAATGAATACAGCATAATCCGGCAATTAGCGTTCCCCCGTTCATATATTCTTACTATTATAACGGATTGGAGCCCATTTCGAAAGTACAAAAACAGCCGAGCGAAATTCGCACGGCTGTTTAAGGTAATTAATTGATCCAGTTGTTCATTGATTTGTCGTAAGTTACAAGTTCTTCATCCTTGAAGAAAAGACCAATTTCACGAACAGCTGATTCTGGAGCATCTGAACCGTGAATGATATTTTTACCAACAGTAACAGCGAAGTCACCGCGGATTGTTCCAGGTGCAGATTCTTTCGGGTTTGTTGCGCCAGTCATTAGACGGCCAACTGAGATGACATTTTCGCCTTCCCAAACCATTGCGAATACAGGACCTGATGTGATGAAATCAACAAGCTCGCCGAAAAAAGGACGCTCTTTATGTTCGCCGTAGTGTTGCTCAGCAAGTTCTTGTGAAATTGTCATAAGCTTAGCGCCTACAAGTTGGAAACCTTTACTTTCGAAACGACCCACGATTTCACCGATTAGATTACGTTGAACGCCGTCTGGCTTAACCATTAAAAATGTTTTTTCCATAGTTAACACTCCTTCTTAATATATGTATCAGGATTTCTCCTTTTCGATCGTACCATCCGATGCCTGATTTTTCAACTGTTAAAGCACTAATACTTACGTCTGCCAATGAAAGCAGAAATTTGCATGAATGCCTTTTTAGCATTTGCATCACCATCTGGCAGCGCACTTATTTCATCCATTGCTTTTTGCAAATACAAATCACTTACAGCTTGTGCCATCTGAATGGCCTCTGTACCGCGAATATAGGTCAACATTTCTTCACGATCTGATTCCGTTAAGGTCCCGTCAAACGACCGCTTCATATAAGGTTGGAAATTAACATCGTCTTTTATGTATAGGATGGGCAATGTCAGATGACCATTCAACAGATCACTGCCTGCCGGTTTTCCAAGTTCTTCATCCGTCGATGTAATGTCAAGAATATCATCGACAATTTGAAAAGCCATGCCCGCAAAATAACCAAAGCGACGCAATTTCTTTACATTCGCAGGGTCAGCTCCTGAAACAAGAGCGCCGAGCTCACAACTGGATGATAAGAGAAGTGCAGTCTTTCGTTTAATGCGCCGCAAATAATCCCGTATCGTCTGATTGGTTTTTCGCTGATGATCAATTTGGATGACTTCACCTTTACAAATTTCAAGCATAGTCTCTGCAAGTAGCTGATGAACAGCAGGAATTTCAATCTCGCCTATCGATGTAAGTGCACGTGAAAAAATGAAGTCCCCCGTATACATCGCAATTCGGTTATCCCAACGTGCCCTCACTGTTTCAAGACCACGACGCATATCTGAATCATCGATAACATCATCATGAACAAGAGATGCCATGTGGACAAGCTCAAGTGACACAGCAACCTTTGCCACATCCTCCAACGAATAGTTGCCAAACTTGGAAGACAGGATAACAAAAATAGGTCGAATCCTTTTTCCACCCGCACGAAGCAGGTGTAGTGACGCTTGCCGAATGATGGGGGAAGATGAATTGAGGGATCGTTCAAGTTCCTTTTCTATATAAGCGAGATCCTTCCGGAAATCACCATAAAGCGACAATAACTTCAATTTCTCCAAAACGATTACCTTCCCCTGCTGTCTTTATTGTTTATATCCCACGTGACCAGCCGCTGCTCCACCACTGTATGACTTAAAAGATACTCCAGTGAAGTCTGCTTCCGTGAATAGCTGAGCAAGTTGTTTCATCCCTGGAAAATCATCTGCCGATTCTTGAAGCCATGAATATTCTTTATAACTTTTCGCAAATATTTTCCCAAGAATGGGCATGATGAATTTGAAATAAAATCGGAATAACTGCCTGTAGCCCGGAAGTTCAGATTGAGAAGTTTCTAGACATGCAATCATTCCACCCGGCTTTAAGACACGGTTCATTTCTTTTAAAACGGTTAAATAATTCGGTACGTTACGCAATCCGAAACCAATTGTAACAAAATCAAACGAATCGTCAGGGAAAGGTAATTCCATCGCATTCCCTTGTACAAGCGTAATTGTTGGATATGCTGCAACTTTCGGTCGGCCGGCTTCTAACATACCTTCACTAAAGTCAAGACCTGTAACATGCCCAGTGGCACCTGTCGCCTCCGCCATGGCGATTGTCCAATCGGCAGTTCCACAACACACGTCAAGCGTACGAGCGCCTTCATGGACGTTCATACGTGACATGATGTCATCACGCCATTTCTTATGTTGGTTGAAACTGATCACGGAATTCATTTTATCGTAATCAACGGATATTTTTTCGAAAACGGTGTGAACTTTCTGTTCTTTTGATATCGACAAGAGTTATACCTCTTTTCTTCAATTCAGTTTACCAATTAACGGTGTCACCAGGTTACGAATTTTGCGCTGTAAAAAGGGCTGAAGATAATCAGCTGCTTCAAGCGCCATCTGCATTTCAGCATGAAGCTGAAAAATCGCATGATTCGCATCAGCAGCATTCATTGTCCGGCGCGAACGCTTATCCAAAATAGAATTGCAATCAGCGCTCCCCTCGTCAAACCATAGAAGCGATAATGCTGCACTGGCAAGCGGGACATATTGTGCAAATCCAAATGTATATAAAAAATCAGTTATACATCCCGCTTCGATGATTCTAACTGTTTCAATCAAATTTTCAGGTCCATCCGGTAATTGATCGTGAAAAATCGTCTTCGTCTCGTTGATTTGTCCGATTGTTTCAGACAAGGAACGGATGAAACCAAATTCAGGCAGAGATGCAAGTAGCCGATAATGGATTCCGCTGAAATAATCCCCCGACAAAACAGTAAGTTGTTGTTGCTTTGAGGTAGCGTCATACACATTAATTGAATCATGTGCATCAAAAGCAGCATGAACAGCGCCGACCGCTATTGACGCAGTATGAAAACGATTGTTCCACCTTTCCCCGTTCAACATTGGTAACAGGAGAATAAAGGCTTTTACAGGGTCGATTGTTATTCGACCAACATCCCTATCCACGATCGGCTCGCTAATTGCTTTCTCTACTTCACCTATATAATTTTCGATATGCAGTTTAATTTTTTGGGTTTCCATCGTCGAATCTCCATTCAAAGACGCCTACGGAAAAGTGTGTCAAATGCGAATTAGTCTTTCCCTTCGCTTGACAAGACACCGTATGCGGTATGAACGTCAGCTTTGCCACGTATTTTCATCGCTGACGTATGATCAGTAAATTGTGCGATCATCACTTCACCACGGTCTAATTTCTCCGTATGATGAAACTTCGTATCGTTCCCTCGTGTCAGACCGATTACGTTCACGCCGTCTTCTTTCGCTTTTATAACGATATAGTCGGTTTGTGTCATTTTCACCTCTCCTGTCTATTCTTTTATGGTCTTATCATATCATAGAAAAGGCGTTACTCGCAAAGGCTTCAAGACATCTTAATAAGTGATAGGATCTCAGCCCGTTTCACATCGTCATGTTCATAAATACCACGCGCAACCGTAGTCACTGTCTTCGCACCTGGTTTCTTGATGCCTCGCATTGTCATACACAGATGTTCCGCTTCGATTACTACGTATACACCAATAGGATTTAGCATTTCCATCATCGCTTCCGCAACTGTGGATGTGATACGTTCTTGAAGTTGTGGCCTTCTGGCAGTCGTTTCGACAGCTCTTGCCAGTTTACTTAGGCCGGCAACAACACCATCACGCGGTATGTATGCAATATGCGCATTCCCAAAAAAAGGAACAAGATGATGTTCACACATCGAGTAGAACGGTATATCTTTCACTAGTACAACTTCATCGTGATTTTCATGGAACACAGTTTTAAAATAATCCTTAGGGTCTTTATTCAAACCTTCAAATACCTCAGCATACATCTTTGCGACACGTTTTGGAGTATCTATCAGCCCTTCACGCTCAGGATCTTCACCGACTGCTTCAAGGATCATTGAAACTGCCTTCTCTATTTTCTCATAATCGACAACATTCATCATTCAAAACCTCCCAATCGGAAATAAAGCTATTCCAACAAAAATAGTAGCATACTCGCCCATTTCCGTACAGTTCGTTCACTCTACTTGCAGTGGCAGTAACTGGTACCGCTAATGGAAAGAAGTCCGCCCCAAGTATCTAATGAATTAGATACGACGGACGGACTTCTATGTAAACTTAAGGATTATTTTACCGCGTCTTTAAGCGCCTTACCTGCTTTGAAAGCTGGTACCTTGCTTGCAGCGATATCGATTTCTTCCCCAGATTGCGGGTTACGTCCTTTACGAGCTGCGCGCTCACGGACTTCGAAGTTACCAAAACCGATCAATTGTACTTTCTCACCACTTGCAAGAGTAGATTGGATCGTATCGAATACAGCTTCGACAGCTTTTGTAGCATCTTTCTTAGTTAGTTCTGCTGCTTCAGCTACAGAGGTAATCAATTCTGTTTTATTCACACCATTCACCTCCTCTCAAAGGGCATTAGCTAGCTTCTAATACTGTAAAAAGAGTATCACAAGAAAATCCCTGATGCAACAATATTATCGCGTAATCGCTAATTTCATGCACTTTTAGCTAAAAAAACGGAAAAAGATCCGCTTTTGACGGATCTTTTTCCTTTATACGATAAATGTAATCATGCCTTTATTTCCATCGTTCACCATCTGTTCAATCGTCTCTCTTAGACGTTTTCTTGCTTTCATCGGAACGGAAGCTGTTTTGAAGCGGATGCTTTCCTTCATAACTTCATGAAGCGGTGTTCCGAAAAGCTGTGTTTCCCATAAAGCCTCTCTATCATGCAAATAAGCATTCTTTAATTCTTTTAATAGATGATGACTATGAAATTCGGAGCCGATTAATGGAGAAAATTCAGCTTCCATATCAACCCGAATAATGTGAAGTGACGGTGCTGTTGCTTTCATGCGAACGCCGAAAAAGTTGTTCTGTTTGATGAGTTCCGGTGCGGAAGGATTGAAATCCTCAATTGTTGGAAGAGCAACTCCATAGCCTTGTTTTCTAGCTGTATCGATTGCTTCCGAGTACATGTCGTATGATTTTTTCGCTTTGGCCGCTTCCTGAACAAACAACAACCAATCTTTTTTCGAACCGATTTCCTGTCCCATAATCCCTTCACAAATTTCACGGAAAGCCTGTTCATCCATAGAGATTTTCACGATTGCTTTCCCTTTACCAGCATCTACTTCAATGACTTCTGCATGCTTAACATATTTTTCGTCTTTTAAACTTTCTGCCAACTCCTGTATCTTGCGAATTTTTGATACACCCAAAAATCCTTCATTTATCACTCTGTCGATGTTGGCATTCAGTTCATGTTCGCTTCCGAGTACTTCCATCCAATCTGGTTTTTGGATTTCAATATCAGAAATCGGAAATTCGTATAATGCTTCTTTTAAAATAAGTTGAATTTCCTGTGCGTTTAACTGATCTGCACTAATCGCAATGACAGGAACCCCATATTTTTCATGCAGCTCTTGTCTTAATGAGACCGTCCTGTCATTGGCCGGCATTTTAGAATTCAGAACAATAACAAATGGCTTGCCAATATCTTTCAACTTATTAACAATTTCCTCTTCCGCAACTTGGGCTGCTGCCCGCGGAATATTGTTTACTGTTCCATCCGTCGTAACAAGAATACCAATCGTAGAATGATCACGAATCACCTTATCTGTACCAATACGCGCCGCTTCTTCAAATGGTATTGGTTCGTTATGCCAAGGTGTGTGAACCAGTTTCGGGCCATTCTCATCTTCGTAGCCTTTTACACCGTCAATGACATAGCCAACGCAATCTGCAAGCCTGATTTGAAACTTCAGCTCACCGTCTCCTACAGATACCGAAGTCCCCTGGGCGGGTACAAATTTCGGTTCTGAGGTCATGATGACTGAACCTGGTGAACTTTGAGGAAGCTCATCCTGCGCACGAATTCGATCCGACGCTTCCGTCATATTCGGAATAACGACTTCTTCCATAACTCTTTTCACGAACGTAGATTTCCCTACACGAACAGGACCGACGACACCGATATATATATCACCGTCTGTACGTCTAGCCAGATTTTCATATAATTCCTCTTTCATTCTATCGTCCTCCTTTAGATGCGCATATTAGTTTATGTAAAAAAAAAACGTTTCATGCACGTGGCATGAAACGTTTTTCAATTTGATTTTTTCATGAATATTGGTTCGTTGTCTTCATTCACCGTATAAGGTAATGAATAGGCCGGTAAAACGGGATAGTTATCCGTTAATAGGAAACGAATATCCTCTCCCGGTTTTACAGTCTGGGGCTTTTCTTGCAACATCCGGTTTAAGTCAATCGAGTAATCAATGTAAAAAATGCCATCCCCACCGATAACAATCGGTAAGATTGCATTTGAATAGGGGCTAGGGACCGTCAGCGGCTCTTTAAAGCCCATTGCTTCAAAATCAACAGCGTAGACATGATCACCCACGGACTCCTTGAATGGAGCTCTGCCATTGACGTTTTTCCTTAGGTTTAAATCACGAATATGTTCCGCTGTACGTAAGTCAATAAGCTTTACCGTCGGGTTTGTTTCAACGTCTATTAATACATATTGATAGATCCCACCCGTTTCATATGCATTCGAAGGCATTTTTTCCGTGTAAGCTGGTACAACTTTGGAGAAATCAATGGGATATTTGATGTAAATATCGATTTCAAGGTCACGTGTTTTGATGGGCAATAATCCTCCCGTATTTTGCTGATAAGCATCGACCGCTTTTTGCATTGATTCCAATTGATCAGCATACGGGATTTCCTGTCCAGTTGTTTTTTCAGATGGGTACATACATCCCGATAGAACAAAAACCAATGAAGATAGGAAGAATAGCCCGATTTTTTTTACTGAAATAGTCATCATGCCCCCCCTGTCGGCCCATTAAACACGAGATAAATCATCGCTAAAAATGAGAAGATTAGTAAAGAATAGGCTACTATAGCAAATATGAATTTCAATACTTTATTTTGCAGCTTATTCCGGCTCGCATAAATAAGACCCATGGAAATAACCATGAATCCCATTGCATAGAACGACAGCCACATTTTATCCATCGAGGACAAAGGAAGTCCTCCTTTCGTATAATCAGTTTTCAAAAAGAAAGATGACAAGGACCATTGAGTACTAGGAAGCACAGCCCGAAGCCCCCTCCCCGCTTATACGCAACGTGCTGGCTTTTTTAATACGCGAGGAGTGCAGGAGCTAGCTGACAACTTAATCTGAAGGCGATTTCCACCTTTTCCGAATTATAAAGTCAACGGTTGCCGAAGAGATCTTCAACTTCCTGCTTCTTCATACGGTTCATAAGTTGGTCCACAGCTTGTTTTGGCGGTACGCCTTCAAACAGTATGGAGTACAGTGCCTCCGTGAGCGGCATAGAGACCCCATGCTGGGCTGCAAGCTGATGCGCCGCTTTAGCTGTCCGAACACCTTCAATGACCATACCCATGCCTGATACGACCTCGTCTAGACTATTCCCTTTTCCGAGCATATTGCCCGCTTTCCAATTGCGTGAATGAACACTCGTACATGTTACTATCAAATCGCCGAGACCTGTCAAACCCGAAAATGTAAGTGGATTCGCACCCATTTTCACGCCAAGCCTTGAAATCTCCGCTAATCCACGCGTAATAAGCGCAGCTTTGGCGTTATCGCCATATCCTAGTCCATCAGAAATACCGGCTGCCAATGCAATTACATTTTTAAGCGCAGCTCCGATTTCCACTCCAACTATATCCGGATTTGTATAGACACGGAAATAATGGTTCATAAATAGATCCTGAATCTTTTCTGCCGCTTCCAAATCGAATGATGCAGCTGTTACTGTCGTCGGATGACGCAGAACAACTTCTTCAGCATGACTTGGTCCTGATAGAACGACAATAGCCGTCGTTTTCGAGGAATCTAGCTCTTCCGAAATCATTTCGGAGATCCGCTTCAACGAATCCGGTTCAATACCCTTTGAAACATGGACAATCAATTTAGGGCTGATTGCCATTGCATTCAGTTCGGTACAGACATCACGAATTGCTTTTGTGGGAACGGCGATGATGACAATATCGCTATGCATCGCCGCTGCTTCCAAATCTGATGTTGCTTTCAAATTAGTTGGTAACGAAATACCCGGTAAATATGAATTATTTGTATGATTTTCGTTAATTTCAGCGGACTGGTCTGAACGCCTCGCCCAAAGTAAGCAATCATGACCATTTTCAGCAAGGACAAAAGCAATCGCTGTTCCCCAGCTTCCGGCTCCGATAACAGTAACTTTTTTCATGTCATACAGACATCCTTTCTCCCGTAACGTCGATCAGCTTCTTGCCCGAGTAATAATCCTGATTGGAGTTCCTTCGAAGCCAAATGACTCCCTAAGACGGTTTTGTAAAAAGCGTTCATAAGAGAAGTGCATGATTTCTACATCGTTCACAAAGACGACGAAAGTTGGCGGCTTAACAGCTACTTGCGTAGCATAATAAATACGCAATCTACGTCCTTTATTATTAGGCGCCGGGTTTCGTGCAACGGCATCTTCAATCACTTCGTTCAAGACACTCGACTGAATACGTAGTGCGTGGTTGTCATTAACAATTTTAACTTTCTCAAACAAAGTATTAACACGCTGTTTCGTTTTTGCCGAAACAAAAGAAATCGGAGCGTAGTCGAGGAATTGGAAATTATCTCGGATGTCCGCAATAAACTTATTCATCGTCTTATCATCTTTTTCGACAGCGTCCCACTTATTGACAACAAACATAACGCCTTTTCCTGCGTCTTCTGCGTAGCCAGCGATTCGCTTGTCCATCTCACGTATGCCTTCTTCACCATTGATAACGATGAGAACAACATCGGAGCGGTCAATCGCTTTTAGTGCACGAAGAACAGCATATTTCTCCACATTTTCATACACTTTTCCTTTTTTACGCATACCAGCAGTATCAATAATCTTATACTTCTGTCCATCATATTCATAAGCCGTATCGATAGCATCTATTGTTGTTCCAGGTATGTCACTGACGATGACCCGTTCCTCACCTAAAAACGCATTGACAAGTGATGATTTCCCAACATTCGGTCTCCCTATTAACGAAAACCGTATGACATCTTCTTCGATTTCTTCATCGCCTGGTTCTGGGAAATCGTTCGCTACTGCATCAAGCAAATCCCCTAAACCTAGGCCATGTGCACCGGATATCGGGTAAGGTTCTCCGAATCCAAGGGAATAGAAATCATAAATCATGTCCCGCATGTCTGGATTATCAACTTTGTTTACAGCAAGTACGACAGGTTTTTTCGTTTTGTACAATATCTTGGCAACTTGCTCATCAGCATCTGTTACCCCTTCACGACCATTCACAAGGAAAATAATAACGTCTGCTTCATCTATTGCAATCTCTGCTTGTAATCGGATTTGCTCAAGAAAAGGCTCGTCTCCAATATCTATTCCTCCTGTGTCAATTAGATTGAACTCATGTGCGAGCCAATCTGCGGAGCTATAAATACGGTCACGTGTAACACCCGCAACGTCTTCTACGATTGAAATTCGTTCACCAACGATTCGGTTAAAAATTGTCGATTTCCCGACGTTCGGCCTACCGACGATCGCTACAGTTGGTTTATTCATAATCTAACATCCTTCCAGCTTATCTTCTGCATATTATACACAATAATCATTAACTCGTCTAAACAGGCACATTTACAACTGTAAACACTGTCTTTGTCACACTACGACAGTATATCATTATCTCCGGGCAAACGGACAAAAAAACGCATCGTGCCAGTTACTGATGCCATTTTTGTCCTTCAAATTGTGGCAGCCAGCGGCACTACCCACTGGCTACCAAAGTTCATACAGAACAATCTCAGGTGCGGAAAAGCACAAAGAGATCCACTTCGGCGCCCAGTATAGACACCGCATTCAATGCTTAACCTTAACTAGATCACCGTATTTCCTTCCACTATAATAGGAACAAGTGCCAGCACATTGTCTATTTTAAAAGCACGATTGGAATTACGAAGAAAACAGTATGCACAAAACGATACCTCGCCTACTTGCAGCACCCTAATTCTGCGCTTACTAATTTGACCGTCCTTCGCCATGTAAATCATATTCAATGACTCATTGTACTTCATGGATTTGACCAATTGATTACGCACACTCATTCCCTCCCTTACCACCAGCATACGGAGCGAACGTTCTGTTTATGACAAATAAAAAAGACGACCGTCCCTGAGGGATTTGCCGCCTTTTGGTTTCTTCTACCTTAATTACCTCACTTGCGCTGATCAATAATGACTTTTAGTGCAAGTGCATCATCTAGTGACAACTTGCCAGCCTTATAGTCTGTTAACCATTTGTCGGAAATCAATCCTTCTTTAAGGGCATCTGATAAGAATTCTTCGTAAGCGACTTTGAGTGCTGTAGAGCTCGGATTAAACATGCGTATATCCTCCTTTGGTGGCGCCGGGGTATTCAATTCTGCCAAGCGTTTGGCGATGGTATTACGAACGGTAGTCATACGCCCTTCATCTATGATACGATGAGGGCATTTTTTACCACTCCAATCCCGATGCCATTTCACGCGATCAATATTCCACCCATATTGCTTAAGTAAGCGTGCTATATAGTCGATGGCATTTTTTTCCGCTTCCACATACCTTGGACCACCTGATTCCGAATAACAGACTTCGATTCCTATGGATTTACGGTTCCCCGCGCCTTCACCGTCCCCAGCATGCCAACCATTGCGTGTAAACGGAATGGCTTGTACTGCGTGTTTATCATCGATCGCCACATGGTACGACGTCGCGGTCGTATTCCGCGTCATAAAAGCAATTTCATTGATTGCCGTTGCATCATTGGCCGTATTGTGGATGGTGATGTATTCCGGTGTCATCGGGTACGTCGCTTTTAGTGGATAGAGGGACACCGGAATGTAGTTGTTTATTATTGTATATGGCATATTATTCACCTTCTTTCTTTACTAAAGTCTTGCCGCCGGATTACAAGCCGCTTACCAATAATCCAATCATCGCGCCGACAAGAAAATACCTACTCCTATTATTATATGAAACGATTTAGACAACCCCAATGACAATTTCTAAAAAACATAGTAATTTGGAAACGATTAGATTTGGACATCACCCCAATCATAATCGCCGCACGACCGAGCATATACCCCCACGGGCTAAATTCATAATAATTCCCAATAAAAAAAGATGATGATACCCAATAATGGGCATCATCATCCATTCAAATTCTCGTTCACAACGTTAACAAACCAGTCATATTTAGCAAATAAAACATCATTTCACCCTACTCAGTCTCTAGTCGAAAAATTCTTCAGCTTATCTCCGATGACCTCGCCCAGTGAAAAACCTGATGCTTCTTCTGGTATCTCATAATTTACGTAAGTGTTATTGTCTTCTTTTTCGATCAGATCTTTAATGCTCAAAGATAAACGCTTATCATCCGAATTGACTTCTAGCACTTTAACATTAATTTTTTGACCTTCTTTCAACACTTCATGCGGAGTGCCGATGTGCTGGTGGGAAATACGTGAAATATGAACAAGGCCTTCGACACCAGGGAACACTTCAACAAATGCACCATATGAGACGAGACGTTTCACAATCCCTTCAAACGTCGATCCTTTAGGAGCCTTCTCCTCAATTCCTTCCCAAGGACCAGCTAATGTATCCTTGATGGAAAGTGAAATCCGTTCTGAATCACGGTCGATTGAAAGGATTTTCACCTTCACTTTGTCGCCCTCTTTTAAAACGTCTGAGACTTTCTCGATGTGTTCATGGGAAAGTTGAGAGATATGAACAAGTCCATCAATGCCGCCGATATCAATAAAAGCACCGAATGTTGCAAGACGCTGAACAGTTCCCTCCAGTATTTCGCCTTCTTTAAGATTATCCAAAACCTCACCTTTTTGTGATGCTTTTTCTTCTTGGATAACTGCGCGATGAGATAGAATTAAACGATTTTTCCCTTTATCCATTTCAACAATTTTAAATGTCATCATACGGCCTTTATATTCTTCAAAAGTTTCGACGAAATAATCTTCAACGAGTGATGCCGGAATGAATCCACGTACGCCAAGGTCAACAACTAGTCCGCCTTTAACAACGTCTTTTACTTCCGTTTCGATTGTTTCTTTATTATTGAATTTCTCTTCAAGAGAACCCCAAGCATCTTCCGCATCGACTTTACGTTTTGAAAGGACATAATTATCTTCTTCCACTTTTGTGATAATCAGTTCAAGTTCGTCACCTTCTGAAACTACATCTTCAGCTTTCTCAATGTGAAGGCTCGATAGTTCGCTGATTGGAATAACACCATCAAATGGCGCTCCCGCAATTTCAACTGTCACAGACTTTTCTTCGATTTTAGTCACTTTCCCAGTAACACGGTCACCTTCATTGTGGATGTTCGCTGTTTCTAAGTTAATGTCTTCAGTCATTATGTAGTCCTCCTTCATAAAGAATCCTACTTCTATATTATGCGAATCTATTCAAAATAACAAAAAATTACCCTTATCTTATTTATTTTGTTCGATAAGTTTTTGAATTTCACTCATGATGACCTCTGTCATGTCTTCAGCTGAAGTCCTATTTTCACGATATGTCGTCAGATCGAGCGGTTTGCCATAGACAACTTTCAATCTTCTAAACGCTTTGTAAGGCCCTATAATTGCACAAGGCACTACTACCGCATCGCCACCCTTAAGCGCGAAGAAGCCAGCACCTGCAAGCCCTTTACCAAGTTCACCCGTCTTACTTCTCGTCCCTTCCGGAAACATCCCGACAACTTTCCCCGATTTGAGGATTTTCAATGTATTCCGGAATGCTTCTCTATCACTCATACCTCGTTTCACAGGATATGCATTCACTTTCGGAAGAATGCTTTTTAGCAACGGCATTTTGAATAACTCTTCTTTTGCCATGAAGTGAACAGGTCTAGGACAAGTGCTGCCAACAACCGGAGGATCGACATTATCAATGTGATTTGTGCAAAGTAGAACGCCTCCTTGTTTCGGGAAGTTCTCCGCACCAATCACTTTAATACGATATAACGGATAAAAGATTGCACTGCAGAGAATTTTACCTAAAGGATATAAGTTCATAAGTTCATCCTCTTTTCTGCAAGTTCAATGATTTTTTCCGCCACATCTGTAATAGACATCGAAGTCGTATCGATAAGAACGGCATCATCCGCTTGTCTGAGTGGAGATACTTCTCTTTCACTATCCGCACGATCACGTTCAGCAATTTCAGCTTTCAATTGCTCAAGAGATGTTGTAAAGCCACGCTTTTCGTTTTCTATATGACGTCTCATTGCCCTCTCCTCAACAGAGGCTGTCATGAAAATCTTTAATTCCGCATCCGGCAGGACAGCTGTTCCGATATCGCGCCCATCCATTACAACACCTGCACCAATGGCTAATTGTCGCTGTTTATCAACCATCAGCTGACGGACACCCATATGAGTAGCGACGGAGGATACAGAAGCCGTCACTAATTGTGAACGGATGTCTTCTGTTACGTCTTTACCATCAACGATGACCGCTTGGCCGTTTATAGACGGCCTAAGAACAATTTCCGTCTCCACCAATAACTTTTCAAGTTCTTTTCCATCATTGGTATTTATGTTGCGAACTAACGCTTTATGCGTAAGTGCACGATACATTGCACCTGTGTCGATATACGTATAGCCCAATTTTTCAGCTGTAATTTTAGCAATTGTACTTTTTCCAGCCGCAGCCGGACCATCAATTGCGATTCTTATTTCTAATGCCATTTCATCTACCCCCGTAGTCAATTAGACAATATTGTATCACAAGAAAAGCGTAAGCGCCTTGGTTAGCTTGTCAAAAACCGCACAATTTAAAAGGGGAAAGTCCTATTCACACAGACTTTCCCCTACTAGATTCTATTTTTCATTTCTCATTTGCAACTGCCGTTCAAAACAGAATCGGATAACATATTGACGCTCAACCTGATTGATTGTCTCGAATTTCAGTGAAGCAATATGTCTGCCATCTTTCTCCCAAACCCTAATAACCCTTGCATCAGCATTAACATATTTAATATCACGGTTCATGAAAGGTAGCACGATAGTCAGCGATAGCAGCTCGTCTTCATTGAATGTATCGGGGTTAAGCAGAGTGAGAGCAGCTCCACCCGCACTAAGATCTGCCGCCACATACTGGGTGAAACGTCCATCTTTCTCAACTGCAATATCGATTGCTGATTCTACCCGAACAAACTCACGTCGTTGAATCTTGATAAGCTGTTCATCGCCAGGATAAGATAATTTAATCATGGGAATTCCCTTATTAAACCGGCCGCCCACTTCAGTCCGGAAAGCATAGGACATTTTCATACTGTCTATGAATGTAACGAGCAACTGCGTGCCATCCATAAAAAACGCTGTCCGTCCCGTCTCAATATGGGTTGGATAGTCAATCATTATGAACCCGTCTCCTATATCAACCACTTTACTTTTGAACTTTTCGCTATCTTTTGTAAAATCTTTATCGATAACAATAATCGTCCCAACCGAAAGTAGCATATTATAGCACCTGCCATCCCTATATCATATGGTCTAGCTTCAGGCGCTATCGGCGCGTGTCACTAGACATAAATACTATTATGTCATGACGGGTTGGAAATTCCAATGACTATTTACACTTCATTTTACTGTAATTTCTCGGTTTTTATCACTTCCGAGGTCTCCGTATCGACGATTACAGCATATGTGCCTATTTGCTCATTCTCATTTATCGTGACTGTCAAATAATGTGCTAATCTTTGTTCTAAGCGATCATTTTCAACATATGCATACTCTTCTTTGACAATATCGACGCCCGAGTGGAAAAATGTTTTCCAATTCTTTTTAGTTATCGGCTGTCGTGAGGTCTTCTCCTTACGAATATACTCGGATGCATCCAGACCGACGATGCCTGCATTATCTTTTGCAATCTTTAAATGGATTACATCTGAAAATACTTTCGCCCCATATTCCGGTTCTACCCTGACAAACACCATATGCCACGCCGTATTATTTTCCCTTGCTTCCTCGTAAACAAGGTCCTTATAACCTGCATCCTTCAAAAACGTTTCAGCTTTCTTTTTAAGATCTTCGTAGGGAAGGCTTTCCTTACCAAATGGCCTTTCTGTAAGGAATGATAGGATATGACCTCCTTTTTCCGTGATGTCAATATAACCGACTGACTCAGCTTCAGCAAAACGAATGTGATAAAACGGATAAGGTGAGCCTGGTTGACTCATTTCTACACCGATTGTTTCATTAGACAGATGCGGGAAAATCTTTTTGAATTCAGCTATTGCCTCTTCACGTGTCACTTCTGGATCTGCCATATTTTTCAAATCTTTTTTCTTCATTGAATCGGACTCACTTGCCGTCAGTGGGAAATCACTCTCCGTATACTGCTTTACACTGGTACCCATACCAGTCCAGTCATGGCCCGAATCAGCAACATCCAATCTCTTTTTCCAGCCGTCTATCGATAAATTCCCACTCACCATGCCGGAAGTTGCAACTTGCCACTCATCTGCCATTGAACGAAGGTTCTTAGATGCCAGCTCCATAACCCGGTGATATTCGACGTTATCGGCTGCTCGGTCAGCTTCTTTTGCATAATTACCAAGACGTCCAAGATAATTCATCCACGATGTCGAAAAGCTTGGATCCAACGGTAATGAAGAAACAGAGTTTTTAATATCGGATGACAGACGCCAAATGTCATCGCGTGCTTTTGAGGAGCCATCCGCCTCGTTAAACAATAAAGTCTTTTTCACCGCAGTATCCAATTCTTCTAGTTTCTTTGATGCATCTGTCATTTTATTGGCGTATTGTCCACTTAATGCGATAGATAGTTGTTCATTTTCAGCTGCTTTTCCGTATGAAAAGATTGAAAGTACCGCTATCGAGTACACTAATACAAAAATCATTTTTTTCATATTTTGGCAAAATATCGCCGGAAACTTTCGTTGTTTCCGGAAACTTTCGCCTCCCCTCCTTTATCACAAGTTTTCAATGCTTTCGCGTGTTGATTAATTGGCGAAAATATGCAATCCTATTTTTTTAATTTGAGGTCGTGACCAAATCCATTTGCTTGTCGCTGTAATTGGATTAAAGTAGTAAATTGCATTTTCGGAAGGATCCCATCCATTAATAGCATCAAGAACAGCCTCCTTTGCCCGTTCGTTCGGTGTCAGCCAAATTTGCCCGTCAGCGACCGCAGTGAAAGCAAGCGGTTGGAAGATGACACCACCAACCGTATCCGGGAAATCTGGATGTTCAATCCGGTTTAATATGACTGCAGCTACAGCAACTTGCCCTTCGTAAGGTTCTCCTCTTGCCTCACCATAGACAGCGTTCGCCATCAATTTGAGATCCTGATCCGAATATTTTGCGGGCAATTGAACATTTTCTGTTTTACCTGCTCCTTGGCCCACCTGAGATGAAAGCGGTTTACTTCCGTAATACGTAAACTTATTCCCTTTATTCAAATTATCTTTTACGAATTTCTCATCATACTGTGACGCATCCACCAATTTCTTTCGAGTCTTCAATCCTGCAATTCCGTCTACCGGAAGTCCATACTTCTCTTGAAAGTTGCGCAATGCCCAATAGGTTCCATAGCCGAATGTCCCATCAATCTTCCCTGTATAATAACCAATATACTGAAGCCGCGACTGCAGCTCGATTACATCGTCTCCAAATGCGCCGCGTGCGACATTTTGAGAGCTGAATGCTTTTATTTGTACAGGTGAGGTTGCATATGCACATCCAAGGAGCAAGATGATTATTACCATACGTGTTACCAGTTTTTTCACTTTCATTCCTCCTTTTTCTATAGTTTGTCCAAAATTATTAATATTATTAACAAATAAAAAATGATCCAGCAAAAGCTGAATCATTTCGTGCTCGTTCGTGCTTTGCGTCTAAATTGTTGCATCGCGAACGTATGGGCATATTTAACTCTAGTTAAGCCGAACCACCAAAGGAACAGCATGAAAGGGATAATCAGATAAAGCCAGAGATTGTCTACAGTGAGGATTCCATTATAGATAAAGTGAAGACTATACGGGGCTAGGAATGCTAGAAACAAATACATATTGATGTTTGATTCTACAGCAAATTTTGCTCGGCCAATATAATAGCCCATTACTACACCAAATAGAGCATGACTTGAAACAGGCAGTAAAGCCCGTAAAAATGCGGTATCCGCTCCAAATGCAAGTAGATAGATAATATTTTCAACCGTCGCAAAACCTAAAGATACGCTTGCACCATATAGGATTCCATCATATGCATCTTCAAATTCAACATGCCTATAAATGGCTAGTAATAGGATAAGCCATTTAAAAAACTCCTCAAGCCCGCTCGTAAAAACAACATTTCGAATGAAATAGTTAGAGAAGATGTTTTCCTCTTCAAATACGTGTTGAATGAACATTATCGGAAAAGTCATGATAGCGCCGTATATGAATGTATGGAATAATGTAAGTGATGGTTCTTTTGCAATCTGTTTTCTTAAATAAAAATAGCTAAATAGCGCTAATCCCGGCGCAATCGCTACAGTGAATAATATGAACATCGGCCGGCCCCCATTCCGCTATATTATACCATGATTTCCCTTAAAAAGGAGGAACTACATATGAAGAAAAATATTCTACTTGTTCATACAGGCGGCACGATATCAATGGAACTGGATACAAAAACCGGCGGCGTTATGTTAAGCGCGGCAAATCCTCTCGCATTAGAAATCGACAACATTCAGCAATTTGCAAACATATCAGAAGTAGAGGCTTTCAATTTACCTTCTCCGCATATTACACCTGAACGAATGCTGGAACTCGAAGCACTGATTTCCCGTCTTATGAAAAATAATTCCTTTGATGGCATTGTCATTACACATGGCACTGACACGCTTGAAGAGACAGCGTATTTCCTAGAGCTCTCTACGAACTTCAATATTCCTATTGTTTTAACAGGTGCAATGCGTTCTTCCAATGAAATCGGATCGGACGGCGTCTATAACCTGATGTCAGCAGTCAGAGTTGCCGCATCAGACGATGCAAATGGTAAAGGGGTACTTGTCGTGCTTAATGACGAAATTCATACTGCGACGAATGTGACTAAAACACATTCTAGCAGTGTCTCTACCTTCCAAAGTCCACAATACGGACCCATCGGCATCGTAACAAAGTCAGCCATTCATTTCCACCATGCACCATTATCACGAACTTTTCTGCCTGTTGGCTCCATCAATAAAAAAGTAGCCATGTTTAAAATCTATGCCGGAATGGAATCCGACTTGCTTGTTTCGATAACTTCTCTCGGCTATGACGGAGTCGTACTTGAAGGACTCGGACAAGGGAACGTCCCACCTGATTTGGTCGTTGGAATCAGACATCTACTTTCTGAAGGCCTTCCAGTTATATTAGTTTCCCGATGCTTCAACGGGATTGCGCAGGATATTTATGCGTACGAGGGCGGAGGAAAGATGCTGAAAGATATGGGCGTACGCTTCGAACACGGGCTCAGCGGCCAGAAAGCTCGTTTAAAGCTATTGCTTGAACTGTGTTCAGTATGAAGTTGTAATCGGTCGACATGGACGAAAAAAGGATGTTGATATGCAATTTGTCGAAAATCACGTTAGTATAGCATCAACTAGTTTTCAAATTATTCTAATTAGCTATCGGAACGGGATCCCTCTTTCTGTTGAAGAATTTCAACCAATTAGAGATTTGTTAAAATTAGAATGAGTTAACGCCCAAAAATCGTTAGACACACGGAAATGCTGCAACTATAGATTATTATGAAAATAGATTTGTTCGTGTGATTTCATAACAAAAAAACACCATCAAACAAATTTATGTAAATCAAAAAAAGATGTAGCCATTTTTTCTGGTCACATCTTTTTTCTGTTGTTATGTTTTTATTTCATGGCCCTGTTAAATAATAAAGTTGATAATTCGCCAAAGAAGAGGACCAATTACTCTCCACCTGTAAACTTCTTATTGAACTAACATACCATTAGTTCAATCCCCTAATTTCTTTTCCGTTTTGACTAAGAATTTTTCCCATGCTACACCACTATCGATATTTATGCGTTCAGCCAAATTGATCAGCCACCATATGCATTCTCCAATCTTATATTCAAGTTCTGTTTCAGTTTCCCCATTTATTGACCAACGACCCTATTGAGACATTGTTAGACGACCGACCAAACCAGCATCTGTTAGGAAAGCTAACGCATCTTCTTCTACTGACCATTCTTTTTCATGATATTGTCGTTCTAAACGATGGTAGAGTTGCCTTAACTGTATAGAACGGTTTACAACTTCACTAAAATTCATATTTTTCATTTTGTGTCCTTTCTTTTATAGACATCTATTGTTCACCAGTTTGCGTATTGGCAAGGGCTCCACCAAGAAACATATGTTCTCATTAGTGTTGTAACCTTAATCTAAATGAATACACAACAATAATTACTTCGACTAACCTGCCAATTGGTTGAAGTACACTCACTATACATGAGCTAGCATACAATTAAACAGATGGAGTGGATCCCATTAAACTAATCTGCTTAGTTATAATGAGAAGGACATTAACAACCTTCTGCATTTAATGTATCTGATATATGAAGAATTTCCCATCGAAATAATCTTCGTGTGTCAAAACTGATTCAAATGGTTCTCCTTCGCATTTTCCAATCTTTTTATATTCACCTTTTGCTTCGATTAACTTACAATCTTCAAGCTCAATGAATCGGATC
Source organism: Sporosarcina sp. E16_8 (assembly GCF_017347095.1). Lineage (GTDB taxonomy): Bacteria > Bacillota > Bacilli > Bacillales_A > Planococcaceae > Sporosarcina. Next base: position 266,798 of record NZ_JADPRZ010000003.1, read on the forward strand.
CTATGCCAATCGAGTATCATTCCATAATCATTTTCACGGACTATATGACCCGTCACCGGATGCGCCAACATTTTCATTCCGTTTCCCCCTATTAATACACGTCAATTTCACTTTTTTCGATACCAGATGTGAAAATGCTGTGATATATTCTCCTTCAAATGCATATACACCAAGATGCTCGACCATAAATGTTTCATCATCCAGCCCTATTCACACTATAAAAGATCGAAACCATTTCTCGTCAACCATTCCGTGTGAATTAGTGTTTGTCAGCACTATTTTTTAACTCTCCTCTACCATTTTACCTACCTTACGCAATAAATTTCAATATAATTTATATGGTAACTTTAACCTAAACTTTCCAAAATTATTTATATTAAGAACAATAGAGCAAGCGCCTGTTCAGCCCCGACAAGTAGGTTTGATGAAGTTCAATCCCTCCCCACGTTTTATGGGCCCAGAGGCCAGACGCTGGAGTCTAGACGTAAATTCGCTTTGTTACAACTTATCCACAGTACAAAATTTCATAATTTCCTAGACGACAAAAAAGGCTACTCTCCCTCCTGCTTGAATCAGGTGGAAGAGTAGCTTGTTTTCATTTCACGGCATTTTGTTTTAATGCAATCTCATGGGCTATTAATTCACCATGAAACTTACCATTTTCGATGAAAATCTCATTGGCATTATTCCCCGCAGCAATAACACCTGCAATAAAGAGCCCTTCGACATTCGTTTCCATTGTTTCTTCATCGAAATAAGGACGACCACTTTCCTCTTCAATCGAAATGCCAACCTTTTTTAAGAAAGTATGGTCCGGATGATAGCCAATCATTGCAAAGACATAATCATTTTCAATTTCAAACAATTCCCCCGCAATTTCAATCGAGACGGAAGCCTCAGTAATTTTGACGACATCCGCATTAAAATGCATGGCAATTTCACCACCTCGAACGAGGCTATCGAATCCAGGTAAAATCCATGGCTTAACACTTGGTGAATAATCGGAACCACGGTAAACAACTGAAACCAACGCACCAGCACGTTCCAATTCAAGAGCAGCATCGATTGAAGAGTTCTTTCCTCCAATAATAACGACCTTTTTTCTGAAGTAAGGATGTGCCTCTTCAAAATAATGGAATACGTTGGGGAGATCCTCTCCTTCAATACCGAGTTTATTTGGATTGTCGTAGTAGCCAGTCGCGATTACCACATTGGTTGCTAAATACTCTTCTTTATCCGTCAAAATATGGAATCCCGTACTTAGTTTCGTAACATCCTCTACCCTTTCAAAACTATTGATAGGAATTTCTTTCAGTTCCGCAACTTTCCTGTAATAAACAAGTGCGTCATTACGCTTCGGTCTATCTATAGCCGTGATGAATGGAATATCCCCAATAGATAACTTCATGCTTGAACTGAAAAACGTCTGATGCGTCGGGTAATGATAAATCGAATTGACGATATTTCCTTTTTCGATAACAAGAACATCAAGCCCCTGTTTTTGCAATTCTATTGCCGCCGACAGTCCACACGGACCTCCCCCTACAACAATTACATCTTTTTGTATCATTTTAGTTAAAACACTCCTTTTATACACTTTCTCCATAATTTACGACGATGACGTGGCATTCAGGCGCTGCACCAAGCCTCAGCGGCAACGTAGACGTGCCATATCCATTGCTGATTAGCTTCGCCCTGCCCTTCTTCAATCGGAACGCTCCTTTTTCCTGCAGACCGTATTTACCGATTCGAATTTGTCCGCCATGTGTATGCCCCGCAAGCATCAATCGAGGCTCATATAACTGCTCCACTTTCCTGAATAGCGAAGGCGTATGTGTGACCAAAATAATATTGTCATACTGATTAACAAAACGGAGAGTCGAGTCGATATCGACATTACGACTTGATGGATCGTCTGTTCCAGCTATGCCCCAACATGCGTGCCCGGGAACAGCGACACTCTCGTTGTCAAGGATTTTCCCGCCATAACGGGTAATAAGCTCTCTCATTTCTACTTCGCCAACTTCACGGTCATTATTACCCCAAACATAAAACAGCGGTCCCAATTGCGCTAACTTACGAATATTTTCAGCTATCCGTGTTAGGGGTACACCTCTTTCGGCAAGATCGCCCCCGATGATGACAATATCGATTTCATGGGTAGATTGAACTTTCTCAAGCAACTTGTCATCGATTTTACGCCGATGGATATCCGAAATGAAAAACACCGACATTTTTTTGTCAACCTGACCGCCAGACGAGACATCCATGTTATGGTAAACCACATTCCGTCTTCTAGCACTCATAAACATGTATATTAAAAATCCAATCATCAGTGAAACCGATGATCCTATCATTTTATTAACCGTAACCATGCCCACCTTTCTTAAGTAAAGCCCAAGAGCCTTGGTAGACCCGAAAAACGGTGGCCGACTAAATTCGTCACGTACTGTGGCAACGTTGGCACTAGAACGTCCTGTACGTCGGATGGCCTTAAGATAAAGGCGCACTTTAGCCTTTATTTTATGGACTGAAGCGACAGAGGGAGGCAGCCTGAGATCGCGACCTCCTATCGCAACAAAGAGGGATGCCTTCTTAAGTCCCTCTCCGCTGCCTAACCCACTTCGTGCGGGTCCAGTGGCTAGGCGCAGGAGCTAGACACTGTTCCGTGTCGAAAACCTACACTTTCCTACTATTCATAAGAAAAAGGCAAAGAATCTACACTTCGCCTTTTTTCACACTGCTATTTCTCAAGGTATGACTAGCGTCTGTCCAACCCCGATTTCATTTGATGATAAACCGTTCGCACTTTTAATCTTGTCGACGCCATCGCCGTTACCATAGTATTTCAATGAAATACGATAAAGGTTTTCATTACTGCCAACCGTATGGGTTTTTGCTACTGGCTTAGGCTCAGGTTTTACTTCCGGTTTCTTCTCCGGCTTAGGTTCTACTTTTACTTCTGGTTTCTTTTCTGGTGCTGGATTGACATTCACGACAGGTTTAGAAACTGGTTTCTCCTCAACTTTTGCTTCGGGTTCAGTTTTCTCAGCACTCTTTTCTTCTTCTTTACTAGTTGCTTTTTTTTCATCGTCTTTATCAGCAACAGTAGTGTTTCCAACTGGCTTCTCACTATTCATTTCAAAGAGTGTGCCGGTGTCCCCACCTTTTGCTGACGTACGATCACCCGGAGTATAAAAATCTGAAATAATATACACTAAAATGAGTACCGGAATAAGTGTGAATAGACCAAGAATAACATTAATCATCGTATGGCTGGATTTCTTTTTAGGCTTACGACCTTTCCTATGCAATTCGCTACGCGATGGAAGCTTGCTAATGTCATGACCATCGTCTAGACCGATTTCCTTCCTGTGCTCTTCAAAGTCAGTCTTATAATCATCATTTTTCATCGCTACATTCTCCTATCACATGGTGCTATTCTTTCATTATGACGAATTTTGTCGTAAAAATCAAATACATCTTGGTGTATTTGCGCCGAGGTTAGCAGGTGTACTTCTGCTGAATTACGTTATATCGACAAAGAACCCTTTATCCAAGAAGCCCTGTAAGCCTTTCCTCCCAATCCATCAATCGTTTATCCGAAACGATTGATTTTTGTGCATTAAGTATTAAACCATCTGCTGTTCCGCAAACCGAACAGCAATACTTCGGTTTCATTCCACATGCCTCACCGTAAAATTCTAAAATCTCTTCTCGAATACATCTTTCCGAATGAACTAATCGAAGCATTATCTGTAGTTGTTCCTCTTTTTCACGTATTAATTCATTCATCCTAAAAATGACATCTTCAATCGGCATCCGTTCGATATAGTAGTCTATGACACGTTTTCCGGTTTCGCTAATTCGTGCCAGCTCAGCAGCTTCAGCAGGCGGGTAATTCTCTGTAAGAAGACTTTCATAGTGCTTGATTTCCCATTCTTGAGGAATATCATCTTGGATGATGAAGCGAGTTCTTCCTTCATCATCGGACGAAAAAAGTAACGTCGCTGCCGATAATTCACCATCACGTCCCGCACGCCCCACTTCCTGAATGTAACTCGCAATGGCTTGAGGTACATGTTCATGAATCACTTGACGGATATCGTCTTTATGTATACCCATTCCAAACGCATTTGTAGCACATATCCAGCTAATTTCACCATTGATAAATTGTTCCTGTATGAACGCTCGATCTTCTTGCTCTTTGCCAGCGTGATAAGCTGCCACAGCAACACCTTCCTCCTGAAGAAGGAGAGATAGTTCATCCGCCCGCTTGCGCGATGCAACATAAATGATTCCAGGTCCCGCCATTGTTACTATACGGTTCTTAATCCAATCCGTTTTCATATTTCCATTATCGACTTTGACAATTGAATAAGAAATATTTGGGCGGTCCAGCGAATGTTGATGAATTGCAGGCATTCGAAGTTGCAAATACCGGCAAATATCAGCCTTTACTTTATCATCTGCTGTTGCCGTGAGAGCCAAAATACCCGGTCGATTCAATCCTTCAAAAAATTCACCTAGTCGCAAATAATCCGGTCTAAAATCAAATCCCCATTGAGAAATACAATGAGCCTCATCGACAACGATTAACGACAAATGAATGTTACGTAAATGAGCAGCGACATTTTTTTGCAACAACATTTCAGGTGATATGAAAATGAATTTATAGCGGCTTAATTCCCCCATTATCCTTTTTTTCTCAGCATAAGAAAGAAATGAGTTTAACGCAACAACCCGTTTTTCGCCGTTCCTTTTCATGATTGCCACCTGGTCTTCCATCAACGCGACGAGTGGTGAAACGATTAAGACTGTACCTTCAAATACATAGGCAGGTAATTGGTAGCAAAGTGACTTCCCTATACCTGTAGGTAAAATAGCAATTGTGTCCTTGCCTGCAATCACGTCTCGTATGACATCTTCTTGACCTGCCCTGAATTGATCAAAACCGAATCTTTCTTTTAATAATTTGTGAATAGCCATTAGTTCCCTCCTCCCGTCCGCGCGCCTAAAATAAGACGAAGTTGAAAATAGGAGAGCTTTTCGAATTCAGATTTCAGCAAGCGAAGTCTACGGGTACCAATTTCCTTCACTTTTGCAGCTACTGCTTCTGCATCTTCCGCAGAAACAAACTGTGTTAGGGGAAATTCTGCGTCATTAATAGACATTTCTACAAAATGATCTTCAATTGTACTCTTTTTCAAGTTGCGCGCCGTCACAATTTCATCTAGAGAAAAGCCACGATCGAAAAGCCGCTTCGTTTTTACAGATGAATCCGTCAAATATGTTGAAACCTTGACACTATCAGCTAGTTTTCGCAAAAAAGGCAAATCAGAAGACGGTATAATGACAGCAAGCATCATATGTAGGCCTTCTATAAATAATAGACGGATGTCGAATGGATTTAGTTTCAACTTTTCTGCTAACTGATCCCATGTCCAGCCTGTCAGACCGAAACCACTTAGGCGATGAGTGATAATTATTTTTTGTCTTTCATCCATTTCACTTCGAGTAAGACATAGTCGAATTTCCTCGCTGATGCCATCAGCAAATACAGGATCACTAATTCGCTGATTATGTAGTAGCATTTTAACAAAAGATTGAATATCACGGTCTTTTTGAGCGGGCATGAACGACTTGTGCTTTGCTTTGAAATTCGAAACCGTCTGCACAGCGAGCGATAATCTTCCGTAAAAGATCATTTCTCGACCTCTATAATCCCAGCCGTTAAATCTATAGGTAGGTGATTTTCCTGCTTCCATACGACCTTGCTCCGTCAATTTGACGAAGGAATCATCCATCGTTGAGATGAAACCCCAATCCCTTAATTGGTTAGCCGCCTCATCGAATCGTTCAGCTGTCAGTTTCGGTACTATTCCAAAGAATTCTTTCAGGCCATAATATTCAACATCTTGCAGTGTTTGTCCCGATCGTTTGCCGCGTAATAGGTGAAGTCCTGCATAGATTGTACGTTCACCGTCTATTCTGCCTATGATGGTTAATAGTATTGAAGATAGTTTCATTTTGAATTCCTCCGATTAACAAATGTTTTTTGTTGAAAACTCTTGTCAACATCATTAGAATGAAAGGTGAAGTAAATTGTTTGTACGGAGAAAAGAGGAGAGAAAGACTATGCCTAAATATACAATCGTTGATCAGGATACATGTATAGCGTGTGGTGCGTGTGGAGCTGCTGCCCCGGATATATACGATTATGATGACGAAGGAATTGCTTACGTTATCCTCGATGATAACATGGGAACAGCTGAAGTTCCAGAAGAACTGATGGAAGATCTAGAAGACGCTTTCGATGGCTGTCCAACCGATTCTATCAAAACCGCTGATGCACCATTTGATGGCGATGCACTTAAATACGAAGATTGACTATATACATTGAATAAATGAATACCTATATAAAATGAGCGAAGGCAGCATTCAAGGGGTAGCCAAAGCCATAAGACTGGCGCGAGCTGCCTAGCTTATGGCTCGTGGCATCCCTTAGCGCTGTAGCGAATTTAATGGGATTCTTTATTACAACATATATAGAACGCAGAAAAGGTCGTCCCGGAAAATACCGGGACGACCTTTTCTATTATAGTTATACTTTTTTTAAGAAGCTAATTGGGTGCGTTGTTGAGCAATCCATTTTTTCATGCTCTTGAAAAGCAACATGGAAATAATCATTAGCATAATTCCTTTTATCAAGTTAAAAGGTAGAATCCCTAAAACAATAAAAGTAGCTAACTCATTCCCTGCCATTGCTGGGAAATTCATAAAATACGTATACATTGGTAAAAAAAGTAGATAGTTCAAGACACTCATGCCGATAGCCATCGAGACAGTTCCAGCAATAAGGCCTCCAGCTAATCCTTTAGATGTTTTGAATTTATTGAAGATAAAATAAATCGGCATAATGAAAAGTACACCAGTAGCGAAGTTTGCAATTTCACCAACAGGAACGCCTGTCGGGCTGCCTGACATGAACCAATGCATGATATTTTTAAGCAGTTCGACCGCAATACCTGCCACAGGGCCCATCGTCATTAATGCCAAAACCGCTGGAATCTCACTGAAATCAATTTTCAAGAATCCAGGTAGTGCAGGTAACGGAAAATTAAACTGCATCAAAACTGTTGCAATACTCCCTAGCATAGCGATGAGAATCATTTTTCTCAACTTTTTGTTAGTCATTTGTTCCTCTCTCCTTTTGCGATTCACTTCAAAAGAGGAAAGGCCGTTCCATCCTATATACGTCGACAAAAAATCCCAAAAGCAAATAAGCTCGAGGGATTGGAAAGGTATACTCAAATAGAGAGTAGAAAAGAGACTATTGCTTTCTCTTTTAACCCACATTTAAATAAGCACCTCTTTTTGTAGACAACACAAAAAGATGGCCGTACCTTCACCTTCTCCCATCCAGACTATACTGTCGGCTCCGGATTTACACCGGTATCAGCTGTTAAGCTCGCGGGCTTGGAAAGTGACTTTCCTTTACCGCCGGTCGGGAATTACACCCTGCCCCGAAGATGAATCAATATTTTGTTACAACTCTATTGTATCCAAAAAAAAACGCTTTGTAAACAAGAGTGTTTACAAAGCGCTACCTATCCACTTTCAGGTCTGTTGATTAACCAAAGTAACCAGCAAATAACTTGATTACACAGTGCTACGTATATAGTTGCATTTGGATTACTTTGGATTGAATGACTACTATACCGTTACCCGGATGTCTTGATGTGTAGGGATGCGACAGGCAACTATTCACAACAGGATGACTGAAAAGAGTGTGGCTAGAAGTGACAAAGTCACTTCTAGCCACACTAAGACCCCTCAGTAAATCTGTCATGAATAGTTAGCCGAAAGCGGACCGGAAATGGTCAAGTAAAAAAAGAGACTATCAAGCCCTTCTCACCAGTATTTTATGCAAATAAATGGTTAATCAACAGACGTGATTCACTTTAATGATAGTTCAAGCGGATTAGATCCAAGCGGCACCGGTAAGGGCTGATTGAAGTTAAAACCGTTCCATTCTTCTTGGACGACACCTTCAAATTGAAGCTGTTCACCAAAACTAGCTGCTGTTAGGAGCATTCCCTCAACCATTTGCATCGCTTTTTCCGGCTCCATTGCGTCCAAATCTAGCGGTTTGGCAAATTTGACGGTTGTCAATTTGTCATTTATCTCTACTTCAAAATCTATAGTGCTTGGAATGACTGGTTGAAAAACATCATTTGGTTTTACTTTCATCTGCTGCAATGCCTCGGTTAGCGATGGCTGCGGCTGTGAAAAGTTCGATGATAAAAACTGCTGTCCATCTTGTTGTTCAAACATATAGTAATTAATATGAGTACGACCACTCTTCAAAATCATCGGCGTGCTCGGTTGACCCGCTTCAGAGAACATGGTCGCAGTTCCATCCTCGTTCTCAAATCGGACCTCCTGATAGCCGTAAAACGTATCTTGTAAAGAGTTTAGATATACTTCCATCGAAGCTGAAGCTATGTCATAACCATGGTCTTTCGGCAGCTGGTGGATAATTAGAAGATTATCAACGGTTATGTCGCCTTTATAAGGATGATACTCTTGAAAACCAAGTGCACTTTCGTCAATACGATCTGCATACTTTTCATACAAATCATAACTCGTTGGTTTCAAAAAACCAAAATCCTCTTCGATTTGACTATTCGGAATGATAAATGTAACGGGGATACTTAAAGCTTGATCACCCGCAAGACCTAAGTGGAATAGTGTACTATCGATAACATCTTCGGAGTAGACAGCAAAATGGTGTGTCTCCCCTGTTTCAGATGCCATCATAGTAGAGGATCTATCCATTGTGCCCATTTCCGTTTTTTCTTCAGTAATCGATTCATTTTCCAATTTAGCGCCTCTTGCTGGGGAACCGGAATCTTCACTCATCATTTTGCTCTCGGCACTTTGGTCTTTCATTGACACTTCATTTTGACCAAGCATAGAAGGCACCAACAGGCCAATAACGAGCAAAGCAGCCACAGCGACAAGTGCTGGCATCCACTTCTTCGATTTTTCACGGCGCGGTGCGTTCAGCCGTTCATCTGCCTTCAGCCGTGCCAGTATTTCCGACATTGGACGATTATCAGATACGTCAGGCATATCACCTAGGAGTTTTTCAATCTTGTTGTCGTTCCAATTTTTGTGGGTCATTTAGTTTCCCCCCTTCTGTCGGAAGTGCATTCAATTTCTTTTGCAGTGCCTTGATTGCCCTATGTTGTGTCGTTTTCACTTTCCCCTCTGTCCAGCCAAGTATTTCGGCCGTTTCAGCTATGGAAAGATCCTGGAAATAACGCATGATGATGACCATTTTTTGATCCCCTGTGCACGTGTTAAGCGCCTGTAATAGCTCTTGCATCTCTTCGCTGAGTGTTACGAGTTCATCAGGGAGGATTCCCGTCGATACGAGCTCACTCTTTTCCCAGTCGAATTTATCGAAAAGATGTTTTTTACGCACTGTATTTTTTCTAAAATGGTCAATCGCGACATTTTTGGCAATTGAAAAAAGCCATGTCTTTTCCGAACTTTTCCCTTCAAAACCGACATATGCACGTAGTACCCTCACATACACTTCTTGCATGAGGTCCTCAGCGTGGTCACGGTCTCTTGTCAAATAGATAAGAAACTTGAACACATCTTGGTGGTACTGTTCATAAAGCCGGTGGAAAACGGAGTCGTTCATGAAATCCCCCCGTTCTATCAATTAGTCGTATTTCAAGCTATTAAGTTACATCTTTTTTAAGGGCAATATGCAACTGAAAATCGTTCCTTCAGTGTTACCTCTTGTTGCAATAATCTTGCCGCCATGTGAGTCGATAATACTTTTGGCAATGGCGAGGCCGAGACCCGTTCCGCCCTTCCCTCTAGTTCTCGCTTTATCTGCTTTGTAGAAACGTTCAAAGATATATGGCAAATCATCTTGTGGAATTCCAACACCTGTATCTGTCACTGTTATTTCAATCATATCAATTTGTTTTTGTATTCCTAGTTTAACACTTCCCCCATCAGGCGTATGACGGATTGCATTGTCAATTAAATTCGTAAAGACTTGCTCCATACGGTCTTCATCTACATTCGAAATGAGTTCTGTATCTTCCGTGAAGTCGAAAGACAAATCGACATTTGCTTCACGAGCAACTTGCATGAATTTATTAACTATCCGGTCGAGGAATGGAATCATCGATAGATCATCTTTGTAAAGTCGCATATGGCCTGATTCCATTCTTGCCAGATTGAGAAGATCCGTCACGAGTCTACCCATTCTTTTCGATTCATCGTGTATGATCTGTACCATCTCATCGCGTTCTTCATCACTTGTTATTACGCCGTCAATAATTGCTTCACTGTAGCCCTGAAGCATAGATATCGGCGTCCGAAGTTCATGGGAAACGTTTGCGATGAAATCGGATCTAAGTTTCTCCAGTTTATGCTGATCTGTCATATCACGTAAGACAGCAACCGCCCCGCGAATACTATTTCCGCTATACAATGGACTGATAGAAATCCCATAGAACTGCCCGCCTAATTCCAATTCGTCTTCGACTTCTTCGGAAAACGATATAACATGCTCAAGCATATGAAAAATCGCCGGCGGTATGTGGCGATTGCCCTCTTGTGCTCCGTTTTTAAAATACCAATTTTGCAATAGCTGTTCAGCTTGTGGATTACTTAGCAGGATTGTGTAATCTCGATTGAATGTAATGACAGCATCAGTCATAGATGTAAGGATGCTTGAAAGCTGCTCTTTGTCCTGATTAATAAGTTCAACATGGTATTTAAGCTGTCTCCCCATCTGATTAAATGCAGTTGCAAGCTGACCAATTTCATCATTTTGCATAACAGGCAATCTTGTATCGAAATTCCCTTTCGATAATTCAAATGCTGCCTGCCTCAATCCACGTAAAGGGGAAGTAATTCTCGTTGACAGGAAAAATGCGAAAAATGTCGTTAAAATAAAAGCAATAAATGCTGACAAGAATACGATACGTGTTGTGCTTTCTGTTGTCCTATGGACGGCTTCAAGGCTTTGATAAATGATAACCGAGCTGCCAAGTTGCTGCCCTTTTTCAAGTGGATAGGAGAGTACAAGGTATTGCTCCATGACATTTTCTTCATTGATCGAAGGTAAAATCATCTCTTTAACAACCGGAGTTTTCTTTTTTTGATTTGCGTAAAACATGGATTCGTAGAGCACTTTACTCTCTATTCTATCTGTGTTCAATCCGTTATTGAATGAATGCGTAACTTCCCCATTAGAATCGACAATCATCGCATTCGTTTCATCGTCAAGAATGTCATCAATAATCAGTTTCATCGAAGATTCACTTTCATGGTCGTTAACAATTTTCCCAATTGTCGTTGCTTCCCTTCGCAATGACTCCTCGGCCTGTTGTGTATGGAAGTTGTCAAGGAATTCGAGGAGCAATGCAGTAACAATAAACAATACAAAAGAAACGAGAAGCAATATGGTTGCCCATAGCTTCCCGACAATTGAATTCCAAATTCTATTCATTAGGAATCTCGAACTTGTAACCGACTCCCCAAACCGTAACAATCATTTTTGCTGCTTGTTCAGATACACGGCTTAGCTTTTCACGTAGTCGTTTGACATGCGTATCTACTGTACGAAGATCGCCGAAAAATTCATAGTGCCACACTTCTTTTAACAGCTGCTCTCTATCGAATACTTTGTCAGGTGATTTCGCAAGAAAATAGAGCAATTCATACTCTTTCGGAGTCAGCCCCACTTCTTCTCCTTCAGCTGTGACCCGGTGTGCATCGTGATCTATCGTTAATTGAGGGAAGACGACCAAGTCCTTCGACGTAGATGATGAAGCGGCACCTGGAAACGTCACAGACCTTCTTAGAATTGCTTTAACCCGTAGAACAACTTCTCTCGGACTGAAAGGCTTCACTATGTAATCATCAGCACCCGACTCAAAACCAGTTACTCTGTCTGCCTCTTCGCCTTTTGCCGTTAGCATCATGACAGGCGTCATAATTTTCTTTTCTCTTAGTTCTTCTAATACTTCTAATCCATCTTTTTCAGGCATCATTAAATCAAGTAAAATACAATCATAATTATTCACAAGCGCTTTTTCGAGTGCATCCGCACCATCGACAGCCTCTTCGACTTCATACCCTTCACGAGTAAGATACATATTCAACAGACGACGGATCCTCTCCTCATCGTCTACTACTAACAACGTCACTTTTTCTTCCATAAATGATTACCCCTTTCAACTAGCTACTACTACCATTGTACAAGTCGTTGTTCAAAAAAGAAACAGAAAAGCCGTAGCGACGTTCTTAGCCGCAACTCTCAAATGGCAAATCGATGACTAGTTAGAACAAAAATGAAACTACTACCACCATATCCATTTTCACCAACCAAGCATATTACCTCGGCTACCAATCATAAACTTCCCACGAACGAGCATATATCTCGCCTACCAATCATATATTACGAACGACCGAGCATATAACATCGCCTACCAATCATATAGGTCCCCAAGGCCTTGACGTCGAATCTCCTCATTCCAACTCATCCGCAGTATCGGACTTTATTATTCCCCTATATACGTTAAATATGTATATACCTGCATAAACCGAGCGAAAGCGCCGGAGTTTATTTGGAGGAGTTCCCCATTACCACTTATAGAACCAATCGAGTAGGAGGGAGTGATTAACTCCCGACCTCTCACACCACCGTACGTACCGTTCGGTATACGGCGGTTCAATTAAGATAAATAACGCAGGGTTTCATAACGAGCTTGCAGACTTTTGAGCCCTT
>NZ_JADPRZ010000004.1 GCF_017347095.1 Sporosarcina sp. E16_8
GGTCACACCCGTTCCCATCCCGAACACGGAAGTTAAGCTCTTCAGCGCCGATGGTAGTTGGGGGTTTCCCCCTGCAAGAGTAGGACGTCGCCGGTCTCATTGAAAGGTCATTACCTAATAGGTGGTGGCTTTTTTTGTGTTTATATTTAATGGGATATGTCAGGGGAAATTGCGAGGGTGCAAGGAAATAATTCTCTATTAATAGAAATTTACATTCGAATTTAATCAAACCTATTATATGATTGGTCAGCGATGGGATATGCTTGTTCCTCGAAGTTATATGTTTGACCATTTAACCAACCAAGTAATACAATTCATTCCTCCACATTTCGATATTCCTTCATAGTCATCCTATTGCTTTCTTTAGAATAGGGTATATTGAAGTAGAGGGGGTTCCAAATGACAATTATTAAAAACGTAGTGGTTCGTTTTTTCAATGAACGCTTTTTTGATCAGGCAGCGCAGACGGCGTACTATCTTCTATTGTCGATGTTTCCATTTTTCCTCTTTATCCTTTCCTTGCTTAGTTTGTTTCCGGTTAATGAAGAGATGCTACTAACATTTCTCAGACCTTTTACGCCTGAGGAAGCGTTCACTGTAATAGAAGAAAATGTTCAAGCGGTTCTTAATAAGGGTCATGGTAAGGTGTTATATGCAAGCCTAGTGACAGCGTTTTGGATTACTTCGATGGCAGTACAGTCGCTTGCGCGTTCACTTGACCTGGCGAATGGTTATGTACGTCGTTATGCGTTTTGGAAAGTACTGATACGTGATCTTGGGGTGACGCTTCTTTTTATGTTGGTCATTCCGTTATCATTGTTTCTTCCAATTATCGAAAAAGCTTTATATAGGGTTGTGACCTATTACGATACAATCGAGGAATGGCAGGGTTGGTTTTATATTTGGCCGAACGTTAAATGGGGCTTGGGAACGTTGTTTCTGTTTTTATTTTTTCTATTGTTTTATAAAGTTGTGCCAACAGGTAAGATGAAGTTTAAAGAAGCACTTCCGGGAGCGATTTTTTCTGCTATTGGATGGCAGTTATTTTCACTTGTGTTCGGTAGCTATGTTTCGAATGTTGATTATACTCGTTTATATGGACAATTGTCGGGTATTATTCTGCTGGTTATCTGGTTTTATTTGACTGCAGTCATTATTTTAATTTCAGGTTTGTTAAATTCGGAATGGCGGAAGTTATCCAGTCGAAAAAGGAGGAAAATAATAGGATGAAAATACTTGTGGTAGATGATGACCCAAATATTTTAGAGCTGGTAAATATCCAATTGACTCAGGCGGGGTATTCGGTTTTGAAAGCATCTGATGGATTTGAAGCGCTCAAGGTATTGGAAGAAGAATTACCAGATTTAGCAGTGGTTGATGTAATGATGCCTGGGATGGATGGGTATACGTTAACTAAGAAGCTCAGGGCAGAGGCGGATATTCCAGTTTTATTGCTGACGGCTAAGGGGGAACTTGAAGATAAGGAAAAAGGGTTCCTTGCTGGTTCCGATGACTATGTTGTGAAACCCTTCGAGCCGAGAGAATTGTTATTTCGGATAAACGCGATTTTGCGTAGATACGACAAAGCTGTGGACGTGTTCATTCAAGCTGGCCCGATGAAAATAAATCGACAGAGTTATGAAGTCTCTGTTGGTAAAAAAGTACTGCTTCTTCCGCTAAAGGAGTTTGAATTACTTTCAGTTTTAGCATCACGGTCAAATCATGTATTTACAAGGGAGATATTAATCGAGAGGGTATGGGGTTATGACTATGAGGGCGATGAACAGACGTTGAATGTTCATATCAAGCGGATTCGAGACAAGTTGGCGAAGCTGACGGGCGAGGTGTCCATTTTAACGGTGCGGGGTGTTGGTTATAAGCTTGAAGTGTCAGCGTCATGAGATCGTTGTACGGGAAATTCATCGCGATGACGGCGGTTATCATGATAGCGAGTGCTCTTATTGCATTTCTCGCGGTCAATACATATTACCATCAACAGTTGAAAGGTCAAAATGACGAAAAAAATATGAGCATCGCAAAAAGCATTGCATCGTTCATTGAATCGGATAAGGAATTAGATCTGGTAAACTACTTTGAAGCGCAATCTGCCGTCGGGTATAAGCTCTACGTTGTCAATGAAAACCAAGTAGCGACGATGTATGGAGAAGTATTTCGGGTAGAAAATCTTTCAGACAGAGTTATAGATCAAGTATTGAGTGGGGCCGTGTATCATGGGATGAGGGATCTCCCAAGCAAAACGTTCGTAACCGGTTTTTTCTCAAATGAATTAGCAAATACCGTGGGGGTACCCTTTGAATATGATGGAAAAACATATGCTCTATTTTTACGCCCAGATATTAAGATGCTCTTTACGGAAGTGCATTACATCCTTGGTGGGATGGTGCTTGTCATGGCAGTTGTTAGTTTGCTAGCGATGTTAATAGTGGCTAAAATGTTAATTGATCCAATTACAGAGTTAACCGCTGCGACGAAAAAGGTTGGGGAAGAACAGTTCTCTGGGACGCTCGATATCAACCGAAGAGATGAAATCGGGCAGCTGGCGAAAAGCTTTCAGCTGATGACGACAAAACTTAGCGAAAATGATCGGATACGCAAAGAATTTATAAGTGATGTGTCGCATGATTTCCAGTCACCATTGCTTAATATAAAAGGATATGCGGAGCTGTTGTTGGATGATAAGCTCACGGCAGATTCACGGAAAAGTTATGCTAACGTTATTCAATCGGAAACGGAACGATTGTCTTCATTGACCAAACAGTTGCTCCTTCTTACATCACTCGATCAGTTATCATCTCCTCTTGAAAAAAGGACTTTCGACTTGGACAAGCAGCTGAAGGAGACAGTCCGCAAGTATAGATGGTTGTTGGAAGAGAAGGAAATGACGTTAGAAATGGATATCGAAGAGGTTCGTTTCACTGGCGATCCTGCATTTCTTGAGAAAGTGTGGGAGAACCTGTTATCGAATGCGCTAAAGTATACAGAGATTGGCGGGGCGATTGAAGTTGTGTTGACGGAGCAATCGAATCAAGTTGAGGTCCTTATCAAAGATAACGGAATAGGCATTGATGAAGAAGTACTTGGGCGTGTTTTTGATCGTTTTTATCGAGCAGATGATTCGAGAACGCAGGAAACAGGTGGAACAGGACTTGGATTATCCATTGTCCAACAAGTCGTGAAACTGCACGGTGGAACAATTGACGTTGCTAGTCATAAAGGGCAAGGCACGACTTTTACTGTTGTGTTTCCAAACTTGTAATGTCCTGTTCATCTTGCGTTCATATTGGATGTCTAAGATAAGGGTATACCATTAACATTACAGGAGGAATTTAATATGGAGAAAAAGTGGAGTTTACGCTTGATTCGTGTAGCGGCAATTTTTGGTTTAATCGGGACAGTATTAGGTTCACATATGGCGGGAGCCGGATCACCGGCATTTCGTCCAATTCATGCGCATATTCTATTAGTAGGTTGGTTGTCCCTATTTGCTTGGGGCGTCTTCTACCGGATTTACAAAGTTCGCGCGAATAAATTGGTTGCGATTCACGGCTGGACGGGAATTATTGGAGCAATCGGTCTGACATCTGGTATGTGGCTACAGTTCATGAAGCCGTTTGGAGTGAATGAAACAGTGTCACTCATTCTTTACATCGTCGGTGGAACAATCTTACTAATTAGCTTTGCATTGTTTGTCATCATTACGTTTTTAACTGAAAAAGAAAGTAAACGTTAATTGAAGCAGCTAGTTTCGGGTAGTTAAAATACTCCAGTACAAAAAGTCACTTCCTTGATCAAAAAAGGAGGTGACTTTTTGCGTTAGGAATTAAACTCGATATTTATTTTTCCGTTTACGAGGGTTAAGCTCGCATCAAACTTCTTGTCGGAATTGGATACGAATCCTTTTATAACATTCGTTTTCCCCTTCGTACAAAGAAGCTTCACTTGAGCGGGCGTGAGCTTTTTCTTCAAAAAGACAGCGGGAAAAGTCTGCTTGCAGCCGCTTGCGTAGGAGCTGCAGCCATAAAACTCTTTTCTTGCAACGATTGTACCTTGTTTACAAGCAGGACATGCTACGATGCCATTTTGAACGGGTGCGGATGAAGAAGAGGCAGTAGAAGTAGAAGTCAGTTTGATATCGATCTTCTGAGACTTCAGCTGACCGGGTACTTCTTCCAATAAGCTATAGATGAACTTCGCAATGCTTCCGAGAAAACGTTCCCCAGTTCCTTCACCATTACCGATTTTTCGTAAATACGCTTCCCATTTAGCCGTCATGGATGGGCTTGCGAGGAGATTCCCTTCGATTGCCTGACAGAGGATGCGCCCCTTATCCGTAATAGAAACAATGTTCTTCGTCACATCGATGTAGTTATGCCGTTTTATCGTTTCAATGATACCGCTTCGCGTCGCTTCAGTACCGAGTCCTTCGATTTCTTTCAAAATATCGGTTTCTTTTTTATCCTCAACAAGTTTCCCACATGTTTTCATCATTGCGATTAGCTGACCCTCCGTATACGGTTTCGGCGGCATCGTTTTGCCTTCTTTAATACCGATATCACTCTCAACGGGTTCGTGCATAACGAGTGGAGGTAGCGTTGGCTCGTCCTTATCTTTGTCATTTTCCTTAGCCGAACGGACGAACAATGCTTTCCACCCTTTATCGCGTTCCGTCTTGCCGATTGTGAAGAAGGGGAGGTTGTTGACGTCCGTCGTGACCTTCGTTTCAGTGTACAGGTAATCGGTATGGAACATAGCGAGAGTGGTCCGGACAACTTCTTCGTATAAGTTGCGCTCGATAGTTGAGAGCCCAGCCAGTACCCCTTGTGACGGGATTTTCTTCGTTGGAATGATTGCGTAATGTTCTTGCACTTTTGAGCTGTCGACATAGCGCTTTTTCGGAGCGAGCGATGCGACAGGGAAAGTATGACCGATAAGTTGCTGATACTCTGTTACTTGTCCAGCGAGATAGGTGAACTCACTCGGCGTGATATACCGCGAATCCGTCCTTGGATACGTCACGAGTTTCTTTTCATAGAGTCCTTGCATCGTCTTCAACACATTCGCGGGACTCGTTTTCCACAAGCGGTTTGCAGTTGCCTGTAGTGTAGACAGTGCATGTAGCTGCGGAGGCGGGGTCCGTTTATCGATTGTTTCCACGGAAGTAAGGACACCAGGTGATTTTGGGTGGATGTTATGTTTCGCGAGAAGGTCCCGGATAATTTCCCTTTTCGAATCCTTTGCTTTGGCCTTCCCTTTATACGTCCCATTTTTGGCAGTAAACGTCGCTTCTATTTCATAAAACGGCTCAGAAACAAATGCTTCAATTTCCTTTTGTCGCTGATAAATAAGGTAAACAGTCGGCGATTGAACCCGCCCGATTGAAAATACTTCTCGAATGCCGCGCGCTTGCAACAGGAGAGAGTAGAGACGAGAGCCATTCATCCCAACAAGCCAGTCACTAATTTGCCGGGCTTTCGCCTCCTCATACATCAGAAGATCTTTACGATTGTCTTGTAGATTGGAGAATCCTTTGCGAACTTCATCGACTTCGAGCGAATTAATCCAAAGCCGCTTTATCGTTTGGTTTTTTGCACCTGTTTGATAATAAATACTATAGAAGATATTCGATCCTTCACGGTCAACGTCACAGGCGTTAATGACAGTATCCGTAGCTTTAATCAGCTTTTTCACAATGGCGAACTGTTTGGTTTTCCCTTTTGCGACTTGAAACTCATAGCGGTCCGGCAAAATGGGTAAACTGGCAAGTGACCACTTGGCCCATTTTGGATCGTACTCTTTCGGTTCTTTTAGTTCGACAAGATGGCCGATTCCCCACGTAATATATGCACCTTCTGAAAAAATAGGGGAAGGTAATAGCTCTAAATAACCTTCATGTCGTTTAACGGAAAAAGCATCTGCGTAAGCCTTCGCTTGTGATGGTTTTTCAGCTAGGATTACTGGCTTCATAAAAAAACCTCTTTTCTTTATACAATGAAACAGTAGTTCTACTAGTTGCATTATCTCATAATTGGGGGAGGTTTGCTTGAGTGAATGACTGATTGTCAGCCATTATTCACCGTCTTTGTGTAAGGTAATAAAGCTGGATTCATGTGTTCAACATACATAATTACTTTTTTTGAAAAATCCTTCAGTGAAAAACTCAAAGAACTTTAGAGGAAATTCACATTAAATGAAAAGTTAATGATAACATTGTTATGAATATTTAATTTATTATACAGAGAGAGAAGGAATTGGATGATTTATGAGTTAAGTAACGATTTGAGAAAAAATCTTATCCCAATGTTTGATGGTATGGATAGCACTATTATTCTTTCTTGTCTTCAAGGGCATATGGGAACAGCATGGGTTGACGACCTTGAAAATCCTACAGTTGCCCAAGTGGAAGTGGGAATTTTGTTTTTTTTGCTGGAAACCCTAATGCAAAAATAGCGGAAGAACTTCTAAACAATCTGTCGGATTATAATCTCGTTATTGTTAATACTGATGCATGGAAAAAGCGTATCGAAACAGTACATAAAGGCTCAATAGAGAAGTTTCAACGGTATAAATTTAAAAAGAATCCAGAACATCTTGATAAGAGTTATATACAGAACTTATTATCTCCATTACCAGAAGGATATGAATTGAAAAAAATAGATGCGACAATAGCGAAAGAATCATCTTTTCATGAGTTATCAGAAGATTTTATAGCTCAGTTTAATTCTGTAGATGACTTTATAAATCGAGGAGTAGGTTTTACTATTTCGAATAAGGAACAAGTCGTATGTGGGGCAACATCATTTAGTATTTATGATGGTGGAATTGAGATTGAAATTGCTACAGATCCTCAACATAGGAAAAAGGGCTTGGCAACAATTACAGCTTCTGCGTTGATATTAGACTGTCTGGAGAGAGGGATATATCCAAGTTGGGATGGAGCTAATAACGAATCAGTTAAATTAGCTGAAAAACTCGGATACATATTTAAAGAATCATATGATACGTACTTTATCGAATATGTAAAATAATGCCGAGTAGTATTTTTCTGTGCTTCAAGTTCGGACTATTTAGAGGTCCAGGTTAATTCATACTTTAATACTTTAAATGCGACTATAATATAATGCGAAATAGTTAAGCCCACTCAGTGATTGAACTGACGAAGAGTCTAATGGGGGTACTCTTTGATTTGACACCTTTTGGGAAAATATCACGGAAGGAACTATTCCTGGAATTAAAGATTCCTTCTTAGTAGCTACTGGAGTCGCAGTTGGTGCATTTGTTTTGTCAATATTTGTTTAAAGAACGACATTTTCAAAACCGAGGCAAGCCGAAGAGACAAATGAAGTAAAATAATACTCAACTCTCAATAGAAGTGCTAAAGCCAGGGATCCATATGATCTCTGGCTTTAAACTTGTCCACCTAAACTTCCGTGTCTAGCGAACAATCGATATGAAGATGGCATAGTCTATACAGATATAAGTTCGATTAGCAACGGAGGTAAAGGGATGATAAACTTTCAAGCTTTTAATGGCACGGTAACGATGATTGATGATTTTTCGATAGGGCAAAATAATGAAGCTGGTTGCTATAAACTAATAGCCGTGGATAACGGGAATGGGACATTAGTCAATTTCGTTGTGGCACCTACGACTTACTTTGTAGATCATTTAAGGGTGGCAGTTGGGGATAGGGTAACAGGGTTTTATGATGCAAACGCGCCAGTTCCTTTCATATACCCGCCGCAATATCGAGCGCTCGTGATGGCCAAAGATACGCCCTATCAACACGTGAAAGTAGCCTTTTTTAACAGCCGTTTGGAGAGTAGCGACGGCACATTAAAGTTAACCGTTTCTCCACATACTCAAGTATTATTGGAAAATGGGCAAACCTTTACGGGGAATATTACAAATCGAAATCTAATTGTTACTTATGGCGCTACTACTAGAAGTATCCCGGCTCAAACCACACCCCACCAAATCATTGTCATTTGTTAGCGGTTTGGACTGAATGATAGGTACCTATTCAAACAAACTACAATAGCATAAAAAAGCTCGGTCATATTCAATTTGACTGAGCTTTTTGTTGTATATGATTTTTTCGCAACAGCGGATAATGTAATTCGGTAGTGGATTACGATTACCAACTATAAAGCAAAAACACTTGAAACTGAATTTTCATATGTTTAGCCTTACCTGAAATAAGAAAATTTTCAATGATGGAAACAACTGAATACCTTCTTGAGTTAAATCTGTTTGATTTCAGTTGGAATATCTCGGAATTCTACTGATTCTAGAAATCCATTAGACTTCATCTTATCCAGAAACTCTATCAGTTCAATTTTCATTTGATATAATTGCATATCTCTAAAATTAACATCCAATTGTTCGTTCGTCGTTTCTATAGGCATAATATCACTCCCTTCGAAAGAATGGTATGCAGGTTTGCATTAAATTTAATATATTGGAAATGACTCTAGAATCGCGTACTCGTACTTTAGTATCACTATGTTGACTAATACCTTTACCTGTCTTTCTTTCCTTAAAGGCTTCATCAAAATAAATGTCTTCAATTCGCATGAGTACTACCCCCCATTTCTTTGCTGAATTAAACATAACACTAACAAGACTAAAGTAATATTCAATTAGGTTGGGACATTTTATTTGAAAACATGCTTTTTTTTGGCATTTCGTTAATTAATTTCTCACAATAAAGTGGTATGATAAATGTAACGTATGTACTATGCTATATAAGAGAGGGATTCGCTTATGAAAGTTGGTCATTTGATAAGGGCAGAACGAATTAGACAAGAGATGAAACAATTAGTATTAGCAAAAGGAATCTGCACGCCTTCTTACTTATCTAAAATTGAACGGAATTTAATTTTCCCAAGTGAAGACATAGTCCTGTTACTATTCAATCGATTAGGCATAGATCCGTCGAAGTTACAGAATAATGATAAGAAAACTGAAACTGATTTTGAGAAGATGCTGGAAGCTACTTACAAAGAAGTAATTACAAATCGAGATGAAAGTTTTACTAAACAAAAACTGGAGTATTTAGAACAACACAGTCCCTTATTTGAAAATCAAACGCTGTACTACACTTACCTTCTAATTGTATTAAGGTTCCGCATTATTTCAGGCAGTAATTTGAATGAAATAAAAAAGGGAATTGAAGATCTTGAAGAATTAAGCAAAGATTTCAACCCAAGGCAAGCCTATTTATATAAGTTAAATAAGGCAATTTACTATTATTCAACAGAAAACCGCAATAAATCGATCGAATATTTCGAGGATGCGTTATTATTAGGTGATAATAATTCTTTAGAGGTTTGGGAAAAAGCAGAATTGAATTATATGATAGGAGTAGTATACACAGCTGATGGTCGTATATTTGCCTCCATTGAATATACAAGATACGCGCTCGACTATTTTAGAGAGAATTTTTTAATGAAGAGAGTGCTGGATTGTTATATACTTATTGGAATTACTCGTAAGAAAAGCGAACAGTTTCAAGAAGCATTGGAATCCTATACGAAAGCAAAGCAAATTTGTGATGAATTTAATTTACACAATGAAAAAGGTATTGTTTACCACAACTTAGGTTCTTTATGTGGGACAATGGGCAATAGTGAAGATGCAATTCGTTACTATAAACAAAGTATTAAATTTAGAACAAAGAAAGACAGCCCTCTTATTTCTATACTTTGTTTAGTTATCGAGTATTCAAAAATGAATCATCAACAGTTTATTAATGAGTGGTGTGATAAAGGACTTTCTTTACTTTCACAATTAAGGGATAATAACTTCACATCGTATTATCATCATTTCACCTTTTTTAAATCATTTCATAGTGAACAGGGTTTATCCGGAAAAGTTACCGAAGATGCGATTGATTATTTTAAAACAATTCAAGACTATCAATATGCACATAAATATTCAATTGCACTAGCAGAATGGTATTACAACAACAGGAAGTATAAGCTGTCATCTATTTGCTTTCAAGAAGCGAATAGATATGGTTACTTATATAGAAAAATTAATAGATGGGAGGACTTGTAATGAAGAAATTATTATCTATTGTTTTACTTGTAGTAGTTTTAAGTGGTGTTGCTGGTAATCAAGCATTTGCAACTAAAGATGAGGTACCTAAATTGTTCAGAACATCTAGTTTTACAATTGAACTCCTAAAATAAGTACTGTAAAGGGAGCAACTCTTAACCGAGTTGCTCCCTTTACATTTGATGCTTAAAATGAAGACCAGTGTTTTGGACGAGAGTAAGTGCGGTAGTTTTTTCTTGAATCGCCCTTAGCTAAGCTGATTTCAACTTGAATGAGAATGAGAGCGACGTATTCATGAATTAATTGAACTGAGTAAGTTGGCAGATTAGGCGGACTAGATGTTTTCACAGTAGGGGGAGAGTCATCAAACGCATTTACAACACAAGCACATACAGTCATTATGGGCGCTATAGCACAAGCAACAAAAAATAGGAAAACGCAAGTTCTGTAACTGTGCTAAGTGTATCTGATCCTGTAAATGTCTTTGAAGGTTTTACCGCAACCACAAAGTGGTTTATCTGCCAAGTCGGCGTGCAGTGGGTGGACCACCTGTGAGTGCTATTCCAGCCATACTCAAAGATGTTTTTGATTTATTACCAGTCAATGCGTTCTGAGATAAAGTGGTAAGGGTGCTTGTAATAGCTAGTACAGCGAAGTATTATTTGATGGCGGACACTGTGCTTCTTGTCGATGCTTACGTAGGTATTTGTAAAGTGAAAGTCGAGGAATATGGTTTTGAACTAGTTAATGGTGGGATTAAAAATACAACCAATTATTGCTAGTAGGCCGTTTTTGTGCGATGGGAACTTAGAAAGAAACAATGAAAGGCGGAATTACTTAAATTGAAAAACTAGGCATAATAAAAAATCCCAGCAATCTCGTTGAAGCTTACGATGAGATTGCTGGGATTTTAGTCACTAATGACAGTCACTCAAGAAGAATGAGCTTTACCTTTTTTTCGTTTTCAAATAATAGATAATGGGCATTCCCCACTTTATCTTCTATATAGTCGAGTGAATAATTACCGAATGGATCCGCTAAATCTCCAAGTGCCCGAGATAGATTATCAACCGCAAGATTTAGCGTTTGAAACTGTCTAGGTTCATTTTCTCTGTTCATCTCATCCATAATTTCATGAGCTAGGCGCTGAATCCGACGTAAGCGCACTTCTTTTGTTTGCATGATAGCCTCCTCTATATATCAACTTCTATAGCCTAACTATATGGCTATTAACGGGAGTTCATGAGTAGATATATAAATTAATTCGGATAACCGCTCACAAGCGCTACTTAGTCTCCGGTTCGAAAAGTTATTTATTTATTATCGTAACAAGCTTGCGAATATCCGTGCGTGGTTGAGTTTCGGGTAAAGGTTCACGATAGCAAATCATCAACGTCGCGATTACCTTCTCGCCAGTAAGGTCACCGATACCCTCCCTGAATACTGGGGCGTATACCCAATCATTAGTACGCCAAATCATATCAATTTCCCTTTCCCATGCCGCAAGCTGGAAGTTTTGAATTAGTGAGGAAACTGCCCCAGCGTGCAATCTAAGTAGTATATATAGATTCCTCCATTAGTTTTCCGAATCGAGATTCATTCATTCAATTGAATTTACTTATGAACTAAGGTTGAATATGCTAGTCATATAGGGGTCTTAACTGAAAGAAGGATGCTATATGGAATATATTTTGCTTTATTTCATCGGGTTTGCTGCAACAACGCTTGGTACATTAGCTGGGGGCGGGGGACTCATCAGTTTACCGGCTATGCTACTAATGGGATTGCCGGTTCATTCAGCAATTGGGGCGAATAAAGTATCAAACACAGTGAGCTCATTTTCGAGTTTTCTTGTGATTTACAAAAATAAGGAAGTAACAGTCAAAGAAGCGCTTAAGGTTGTTCCAATTAGTCTTGCCGGAGGGATTACAGGCGGGGTTATCGCCTCCTTTTTGAAAGAAGAATGGATGATTGTTATTGCGATAATCCTATTAACCTTCGCATTCATCTCATCCTTTTTTGGGAAAGCGGATTTTGATGGCGATGAATCATTTCGTGTAACTAAAAAGAGTGCTACTTCATTGTATGGAATCGGTATTTACGACGGCGTTTTTGGGCCAGGTAGCGGAACATTAGCCTTATACCTGTATGCTCGATTGAAAGTTTCTTATTTGAGAGCAGTCGGATTGTCTCGCATCATGATTTTTTCAAGCTGTTTCGGTGCCTCAATTAGTTATATTTCAACTGGAAAAATAATATGGCCGCTCACGATTGCATTAATGCTCGGTTCGATAACTGGTGCACAACTTGGTGTTCGCCTCGCACGTAAATTGAAAACAGAGCATGTTAAGCCGATACTTCGCATTGTAACTGTGCTTCTGATTATACAGATTGGTGTAAAGTATTTGGGGTAAAGTGTTTAAAGACCAAAGCAAAATCGGAACACTTTTCATAAGTAAGGCATTTAATTAGTATGATGGAACAATAACTAATTGAAGCTAGTTAATTTAAAAAGGGGGATTACATATTAAAATACTCATCGTTGGTGCAAGTGGAACGATTGGCAATGCGGTTACTAAAGAATTGGAGAAAGATCATGAAGTGATCCGCGCGGGACGAAATGGTACAGATGTATCCGTTGATATTACGTCAGTAGAGAGCATTAAGAAGATGTATGAACAGGTTGGCAAAGTTGATGCTGTAATTAATGCGGCAGGGCGTGCTCATTTCGACGCAGTTACGGATATGACACCCGCGTTGAATGACGTGGGGATTGATAGCAAACTAAAAGGGCAAGTCAATCTAGTACTTTTAGGTTTTGATAATATGAATGACGGTGGGAGTTTCACGTTAACGACGGGGGTTATGATGGATGATCCTATCGCGAAAGGATCTTCGGCGGCTCTAGCAAACGGCGGCGTTAGAGCATTTGTTAAAGCTGCAGCCATTGAAATGCCAAGAGGAATTCGTATTAATAGCGTAAGTCCAAATGTTTTACAAGAGTCGATTCACAAATTTGGCACCCTCTTTCAGGGATTTGATGCGGTTCCTGTAAGTCGTGTAGTTCTAGCTTTCGAAAAAAGCGTCTTTGGCTTACAAACAGGCCAAAACTTTGAAGTCTATTAGTAAGCATATGAAAAGCCTTCCGTGAGAGTTTCTCGGAAGGCTTTTCATATTTATCCCGCATTAACGGGCAGTAAGACCCCCACATCAAGTCTTTATGGGCACAAGAAGAATCAGTGGGGGATCAACTGCCCGTAAAAGCCCGAATGGTTAAACTAACAATCAGTGGGGGAAAAAGCCCCCCTCTGATTGAAGATTAACTATATTATTGTCTTTAAATCTCTTTCAAGACGTTTTTAATTAAATGTACAAATGCACTTCGAGATTGAGCAGCAACTTTAATTACATCCTCATGACTTAGCGGTTCATCTAGAATTCCACATGCCATATTCGTTAAGCACGATATTCCTAATACCTTCAGGCCCGAATGAATCGCGACAACTGCTTCAGGCACTGTAGACATCCCAATTGCATCTGCACCTAAAATACGAATCATCCGGATTTCAGCAGGTGTTTCGTAAATAGGGCCACTCCACCATCCGTAGACGCCTTCTCTTAATATAATGTCATTGTCACGTGCTACTTGTAATGCCGTTTGTCTCATTTCTTTATTATAAACCTCAGAAACGTCAGGGAAACGCGTTCCTAAATCATCGTTATTTTTACCAATCAATGGATTAATGCCAACTAAATTAAGATGATCAGTAATTAGCATTAATTCGCCCGGATTAAAATCAGTATTTACCGCTCCGCATGCGTTCGTTATAATCAGTTTCTCTATACCTAATGCTTTCATCACTCTGACAGGGAAAGTAACTTCATCTAAGGAATACCCTTCGTAGAAGTGATAACGTCCTTTCATGGCCACGACTGTTTTTCCTTCTAAACGTCCGATAACTAATTCATTTGCGTGACCAACTGCAGCTGATTTTGAGAAATAAGGAATATCCTCATATGGAATGACAACTCCGTTTTCTATTTCATCAGCAAGGGTGCCGAGTCCAGAACCGAGGATAATTCCTATTACGGGAATTTCTTTGGTTTTACTAAGAATGTAATTTTTAGCTTCTAAAATTTCTTCTGTTTTATGCATTAATGTTGCCTCCTATTAGATCTGGGGAATTGTCTATTCATTAAGGTGCTTTCATAGTCTAGTGGCTGTATAAAAAAGAATCAAGGATGTTTTTTAAAAGTTGGTATCAATTCACGGAATGACTAGGTCATCGTGAGCCTTCCATGACAGTCAGCAATTGTTCTGCGGATATCAAGCGTTCAACGCCACCTTGGACAAACGATTCATTCCCTCCGCCTTTTCCGTTAATAAGAGGGAGTGCAGCAGAGGAAACTTGCTTCATACTTGTTTCAACGGAAGCCCCGCGAGCCGCGACAAACTGTAGTCGATTATCATTTTCAGCAACGAGAAGTACAATTATTTCATCTGCTTCAGCTACAAGAAGTCTGGCAAGTTTCTGTAATTGTTGAACCGTTCTATCTGTAAAGAATGCTTTCACAATGCCTTGTTCCTGTTGGTCCAATAATGCTTTCGATTCAAATGCTAACAGTGCTTCTTGAGCATTTTCCAATGATTTCTCAAGTGAATGATTCATTTCCAATAACTTTTGTACCGCATCCGCAACACCATCGTCCGGCGCACTTACTAATCTTGACGTTTCCGCCAACTCCTGGTTTTTTCGTTGCAATTGCTGTAACACGCGTCCACCGCAAACGAAATGCACGCGCACTTTACCTCTATGCTTCTCTGTCGATAAAATCTTCAGCGCACTTACTTGTCCCGTTGCACTTGGATGTGTACCCCCACAACCGTTGTAGTCAAAATTAGGGATAATAACAAGTCGGATTTCGTCTGTTACTGCCAGTTGCTTGCGAAGTGGGTAGTGATGAAGTTCATCTTCAGTTACCCATTTTATTTCAATCAGTCTATTTTCTAAAATAATGTCATTCGCTAACTTTTCCACCGAGTTCAATTGTTCTGGTGATACATCCTCCACATCCAAATCAATCGATACAATTTCTTTTCCTAAATGGAAGCTTACCGTTGGAAACTCGAACAGTTCAACAAATGCTGCTGACAGAATATGCTGTCCTGCATGTTGTTGCATATGATCAGAGCGGCGTTCCCAGTCGATGACACCCTCCACTTCAGTCGCAGAACCGAGACTATCAGCCAATGTATGGCGAATCTCATCTTCCACTTCTTCCACATTGAGCACCGCAATACCATTCAATGTCCCCAAATCATGTGGCTGACCACCACCTGTCGGATAAAAAGCTGTATTGTCCAACACGACATAGTGATTTCCTTCTGCATCTTGCGCGGTTTTTATAATCTGCGCCGTAAACGAATTACGATATGGATCTGCATAATACAAACGATCTTTTAACATATATAATCGACTCCCATGGCTTTTTTCTATTTTATCACGAACAGTGAAAAGAGTGCCCGATCTACTAAGGATTGGACACTCTTTGTATAATTAGTCGAATTTCACAATTTTATTTGGGTTCAATAAATTGTCTGGATCAAGTGCTCTTTTGATTTTCTCCATGACGAGAAGTGCCGCGCCGTGTTCTCGTTCCTGATACTTCTGTTTACCAATCCCAACGCCGTGCTCTCCAGTGCATGTGCCGCCACGTTCTAGCGCATACATGACAATTCTTTCATTCAACTCATCGGATTTTGCAAGTTCCCCGGCATCGTTCATATCCATCATCAGTAGAACATGGAAGTTACCATCGCCTACGTGACCGACAATTCCGCCGGTGAGACCAAGTGATTCAACGGTTTCGCGGGCATGTTCGACCGCACCTGCTAACTCTGAAATAGGCAGACACACATCTGTTACCATCATCTTTTTGCCAGGATAGCCGTGGATAAAGGCGTAGGCTAAATTATGCCGTGCCTCCCACAGTCGGTTTCGTCCGGCGTTGTCTGTTTCGAATTCGATGTCTTCACAATGATGGTCTTTCACAATTTCTTTTGTGAAATCAACGTCTTGTTTCAATCCGGCTTCATTGCCATGAAATTCTAGGAACAGCGTCGGTTTTTCTTTATAATTGGTTTCACTGTAAAGATTCGCCTGTTTTATAGAGGGTTCATCGACCAACTCAACCCGCGCAATCGGAATACCGGCTTGTAGAATGGACACGACAGCTTCCACTGCATCATTGACGGTAGGGAAGGAAGCCCGTGCAGCCGTGACGTGCTCCGGAATGCCGTATACACGAAGTGTTAATTCCGTAAAGCAGCCAAGCGTACCCTCAGAGCCTACGAATAGACCGTTCAGATGAAGACCAGATGCAGATTTTGCAGCCATATTCCCCGTATGAATAACGGTACCATCAGCCATCACGACTTCTAAATCACGGACTTGATCACGCATCACGCCGTATTTGACAGTCGTTGTTCCACTTGCATTTGTTGCCGCCATTCCGCCGAGTGTGGCATCCGCTCCTGGATCGACCGAGAAAAAGAGTCCGTACTTTTTTAGTTCTTTATTTAACTGTGTACGGGTTACGCCAGGCTGTACTTTTACTAGGAAATCATTATCTCGTACCTCCAACACTTTATTCATCAATGAAAAGTCAATTGTGATTCCTCCCTTAGAAGGGATTACATGTCCTTCCAAGCTTGAACCTAGGCCGAATGGGATGACTGGAACCTGGTATTCTTTCGATACTTTCATTACTTTACTTACATCCTCAGTCGATTCTGGGAAAACAACAATGTCCGGAAGCCTTGCCGCGTGATAGGATTCATCCCTGCCATGAAGCTCCCTTACGGTTACGTTGATGGAGACTTGTTCATCCTTGAGCACACCTTTTAAGGCTTCAATTATATTTACTGTAGATATTGTCATTTTTGTTCACTCCTTATGTAAGATAAGTATTTATACGATTTTGGTCCAACCACTTTCTAGTATACGTGAAAATGTAAGTGATTACTTAGTCTAATTGATAATTCTAAATCCGACTGGTATCGTCAGAGGTAATTAGCTTTCTGGATTAATTTTCCGTATCCGATGTAAATTAAAGGAGGGGCTACGCGTGAAAGAAAAGCTAGCTATTATGCTTATAGGGTTTACTGTCCTCTTTTTGTATCTACCCGCGCCTGATGCTACCAAGGCAAGTTCAGAGATTAGTGTCGAGACAACTATATAAACGCAAAAAAAGATATGGCTAATTAATAGCCATATCTCAGATTGCAGGCAATCGTACAATTCTTAATCCTTTACCTTACTTGGATTTCAAGAAACGTATCTCTTTTAAACGAATGGAGAGTAACCAGGTTATCAATTTTTCATATTTCTCTTGCCATAGTTTTTTCATTATCAATGTCAAGAATAACAAGGATAACAAAAATAAAAAAGAGATGATGCTTGTTAACTGGAAAAAAAGAGTTTCTTGAAAACCGCCATAACCGATACAAATGACAACGCTACTCACAAAAATTATAGATAGAACAGGTAACAATTCAAAAAGTATGTCGTAGTTTCTTTTTTTGATAAAGCGCATTATAGTTGGGGAAATTAAAGAAATAAGTAGGATATAGGAGATAACGACAAGTATGTCTACCACGACTATGAATAAGTCCATCTCTTTTCAAAGCCTCCTTATCAAATTCACCTACAGAATGACTCCCTTAGAAAAGGCTATATAGATAAACTATACCCTTTCGGCGGCTCAGTTATGCATCGAAACATAGTTTTTCCTTACAATGAATATACAGAACGAGGATGGTTGTATCGCTAACGGGTTCTCTTTTTAGGGATAAAACAACAAAATAGCAGGGGAAGGCAGGGACCTATTCGCATTAGCGGATAGGTCCCTTATTGTTGAATAACAGGTAGCAATACTTGCATTAGAATGATGTTTTAGTAACAGGGCAAGAAATTGAAACCAATTTGGAAGTTCTACATAAAACAAGCAAGCCACCTTTTGGTGGCTTGCTTGTTTTTACACGTTTACTTCTGGCTTTTGTGTCGATGGTTTAATATATTTAACTAATAGCCTACGTGAGATTGGTCCAACAATTAGTAACTGCGATGGAAGTGCAACGATAAAGTTTAGACCAACTATCTTAAGGTAGGCTGTGAAAATTGAACCTTCAATTTCTGTCATTAACGCCGTTAAAATAAGGCCGTAAACTGACATGATAAGAACCATTATAGGGACCATACAAAAAGCAATCGCCACAATAAAGTTGATTTCTCTCGATTTATCATAAGGTAGTGATAATGCCATTTTACGCGCTTTCGGTTCAATGAATGACTCTACGATAAAAGCGACGATAAATGTTATGACAAATTGAATCACTGCACTCCCTACTGTATACGATGAAAATCCGTGTAAAGCTGTGTTGTAAACTGACATAATAAGAACCATTCCAAAACACATAAATAGTCCGAAAATAATGCCTTCTTTTTTATTACTAGGCAAATAAAAACATCCTTTCGTATTGAGAATAAACGTAATTATATATGCTTAGAATTTTTCACATAAGTGACGTTTTTGTGAACCTTTTTAGACGACATTAAATTACATTGTTATTTTCAATTGAAAAATAGAGATGTACATGATTTATTGGTATAGATAGTCGCATTAATTCTAGCAAAGCTTGTAAAATTAATAATTCAAAAAAGCAGCGGCGCTATAACCGATGCTTTTTGGGTCGTTGAAACAAGTGTTATTATTGATGTTTTTTTCTTTTTTGTCCCCCCTAAAAATTACCCGTTTTTGTATCGCAAATCCTCTTTCATATTTCTTTATTCTACTATCTCAAAGCTCTCCAACATATAGTGAAACCTTGCTCCGTGGCCTTCCGCAGCTTCAAGGAAATAGTTTTCTGTAATGATGTAGCTACCCTCTTTGCCATTGCTGATGACATATGCTTGAACAACTTTAGCATCCCAATCGCTACCGTTCAATCCATATAATAAATAGCCTTCGACTGGTTCTGTTACGGCTTCGACAGCTCTTAATTCCGGAAACTCTTCCTTTAACTCGACTTCAATTTGTTTAACAAGATCTACGGGTTTCTGATCTGTTACTTGTCTGATTTCCATAGTCACTTCTGGGTACTTTTCCGGAAGCGGCTCAATCGTTGTAATGACGTCTGCTTTATCGCTTTTGATCATTTTATAGCGTGTTTCATCGACATAAATGATGTACTGTGAATTTGTACCTTCATTTAAATTAACGTCGGTTTTTTCGTCCTGTCCTTCAATGCTTTGAGTAATTTCCTTTTCCGGGACGAATATATCTTTAATACCTTTCATGAATGCCATTCCAGTATCCGTTTGTAAACTGAATGCGATGATAAGAGCAGCGGCAGTTGTAATAAGAATAGGAATTAGACGATTTTTCTTTTTCATTGTCTGAACTTCACCCCTGTTAACTTTCTCTTCGCTGAATAATTCTTTTTCTAGGCCGTTCCATATTTCATCTTGTAGACCAATTGTTTCTTGTTCTGTCCTTTTATGAAAAACCTCTTTTGCTCGTTCGTCGAAGTTACTCATTGTGGTCCCTCCTCTTTATCAATCGGGTCTAATTGTTCTTTTAGCCGTTTCCTACCTTTAAACAACCTGGACTTTACTGTATTGTGATTTAGTCCTAGAATCTCCGCAATTTCTTTTTCGGTGAAGCCCCTCACATATTTTAATATGATTGGAATTCGGTGCATGTCATCAAGAGATTGAATCGTATCGTATAAATCAGATAGATGATCGAAAGATTCTTCAGCAAGGGATGGATCATTTTCCAGGTCGGGGTGTTCAAATTTTGAAAGAGCTGACTCTTTCTTTAGGTACCGAAGGCACTCATTCATCAAGATTCGGTAAAACCACGGTTCAAAGGGCAATTCAGGGTTATAGCTGCCGATTTGCCGGTATACGCGGATGAACGTTTCTTGTACCGCGTCTTTGGCCATTTCACGGTTGCGCGTAATAGCAGAAGCCGTTCGGATTGCGTAGTCTGCATATGCTTCGTAAAGTTCACGAAACGAGTTTTTGTCGCCGGCCTGTATGTTTCGTATCAATTCTTTCATCTCCACTAGGTTTCACTCCTTCCAGAACAACGGTATTTTATTGCTCATACTATACTTACCCTTAGAAACACTAAAAAGTTTTCAGCATGGAATTTTTATTTACAAAGTCGAGTCGAATGATATATGTGAATGTAGGGTATCGTGTAGAGTACACGTTAAAGAATGAAATATGTAAAATAGAGGAGAGAACTTGATGAAAGTCGTAGCGATTGTCGGGAGTTTACGAAAAGATTCATTCAATATGCAGTTAGTGAAAACGATTGAAAAGAGATATAGTCACCTTTTTGAAGTAGTAATTGCGGATATCGGAAGTTTGCCGTTCTACAATGAAGATGAGGAAAATTCACCTTCTGGGGAAGTACAGAACTACAAGGAAATGATTGCTGAAGCGGATGCTGTCCTCATAAGCACACCTGAATTCAACTGGTCTATGTCGGGCGTTTTGAAAAATGCATTGGAATGGTTATCTAGAGTGGACAAACCGATAGCCGGTAAACCGGTTATGCCGATGGGCGTTTCTCAAGGGGCGCTTGGAACAGTAAGAGCGCAATTGCACTTACGACAAGTATTAGGGAGTATCCAAGCGGCTACACTGCCTCCTGCGGGGAATGAAATCTTCATTGGTTCGGCGGGACAGAAATTCCAGAATGGTCAACTGACAGATGAGGCTACACTTAAGTTTCTGGATAAGATCGTTGATAAGTTTGTTACTTTCGTCAAAGAGCAATAGGCTAAATAAATAATGAAAGAAAATCGCCCTTTTGATTTCCATTGGAGAAATCGAAAGGGCGATTTATATTTAGGTTAAATGATTTTCACCATATGATGAAACGGTTCACCAATGATTGTCCATGGCGAGACAATCTCGTAGCCGATCCGTTTGTAGAGACGGATGGCCGGTTCTTTTTCTGTTTCGACGTTTAAAGAAAGTTTTGCGCTGTTTTTTTGTCTAGCAACTTCTTCTGCGTACTCAAACAACTTCGTACCGATTCCTTTACCGCGAAATGCGGGATCAATACAAACTGTATCGATGTAAAGTTCGTCAGCTAATGATTCCGCGTCCACTTCGGAGTTAGTAGCACCTTTTTTAGAAAGCCA
Organism: Sporosarcina sp. E16_8; assembly: GCF_017347095.1. Lineage (GTDB taxonomy): Bacteria > Bacillota > Bacilli > Bacillales_A > Planococcaceae > Sporosarcina. The sequence continues at coordinate 21,305 of NZ_JADPRZ010000004.1, forward strand.
CTCACTTAAGTTTTGGTCGAGTTTAGGGGCATCCGAGCCTGCATATAACACCATAATACCTGCTACTTTCCCATCCAGCTCTGCAATATAGGTATAGAGATGAGAGTGTCGGTTATCCTTACGCTTGAATAGAACGCATAGTTCCTGCTCTACCTTGTCCCATTCTGTTTCGCCTGTCATTCTTTTAGCGATATCACCGATTGCGTCGATAATAAGCGGCGCAGCCTGTTCAGCATCAGCGGGTTGTGCTTGTCGAATTGTGATGTCCATTAGTAAAAAACCTCCTTCTACATCCTCTATTATATCAAATAATACTTGTTGTAAAGAAAACAGCCCGTCTGCAAGTGCAGCGGGCTGTTCAACTCAGCTTCTATATTTCAATCTTCTCTGCGCAATGGTCGGTAACGTCATACCGATTACGATAATAATAATACCAATTACCTGGAATGTCGTCAGTGCTTCGCTTAATAAAATAACGGACGCGGTGACCGCAACTGGAAGTTCTGCTGCGCTTAAGATCGATGTCATTGCAGTCCCAACTTTCGGTACTGCAATTGAGAAGAGATAAATCGGAATGACAATCCCGAACAATCCGAGAATCAAACCGTATACCCATAAACCGCCACTGAACAACGTACCGTTCCAGACAATTTCAGGCGTTTGGAAAAAGAAGATTGCAATGGCTGCGAAAAATGATGTGAACAGCAAACGCGTTTCCGTATCCATTCCTTCAACTTGTCGTGAATTAATCATAACAAATGATGCAAAGCTGATAGCTGAAGCCATTCCCCATGCCCAACCTTGCCAAGGAATTCCGCTAAGATCTGCATCGATAATGCCGGCCGCAAGAATTGTACCGCCGAAAAGGAAAAGAAGTGAAATGACTTCAATTCGTTTTGGAAGGCGTCGTTTCGCGATACAGTCGAACAGCATTCCGACCCAAGTAAATTGGAATAACATAACAACTGCAAGAGAAGCGGGCATGTATTCAATGGCTTGGCCGTATACCGTACCTGTCGTTGCGGTGAATAACCCCGCAAGAAGGAGCGTCACGCCACCGCCGAATTTTGGAACTTTATGTCGTACAATGACAAAAATAAGTAAAGCTATGAAAAACCCGACGAAGTATTGGCTCGTTACTGCTTCAGCAGCAGTGTAGCCATCTTGAATCGCCAGTTTAATAATTGTTGAAAGAATACCGTAACAGCTTGCTGCAAAGACGATAAGTAGTGGGTAAATCCATTGTTTCATAAGAAAAATCCTCCTGTTCCATCAAAACAGTATACCACGATTAGGGAAAGTATTACAGGTCGGAAGTCTGACGACTAGATGAATTTAAATCGTGTTGGTATAGATTCTACTATAAATTGAAACGAGCTATATATTTCGGTACTCTTCCTGTATATAGTGTTCCATGATACGATGAGGAAAAATAAAGTGATAGGGTGTACATTCATGATTGATGCAACTAAAAAACACGTTTTAATTTATGGCGATGCATTCGTCGATTATATAGCGGAAGACCAGTCCAATTCGACATTCGCGACGTTTCTTGGCGGGGCAACGGTCAACGTGGCAGCGGGAATTTCTAGGCTTGGCGCGTCTTCCGCGTTCATCACAGTGACGGGAGAAGACACGACTTCCGAATTTGTACGGGAGGAGTTAGAGAAAGAAGGTGTTGACTTATCGTTTGCGAAACGTAAGAATGACAAGCGAGTGAGTGGTGTGTACATACATCTGACGCGAGATAATGACCGTATTTTCCATACGTATATAGATGAGACACCTGACATCCAAGTGGAAACTACCGATTTGTCTACAAAGGCATTTCAAGACGCTTCGGTATTGCATATTTGTTCGGGTACGATGTTTCATTTAACGGCTCTACAAACGACGCGGGAAGCGGTACGCCTTGCTAAGAAGTTTGGAGTGCCTTTGTCATTGGACGCAAATATCCGCCCACTTAGGTGGGAGAGTGAAGCGTTTTGTCGTGAGACAATCATGTCCTTTGTTGAGGACACCAATCTACTAAAATTGACGGAAGAGGAGCTTTTTTTTCTGACGGAGACAGATACGTTAGAAGATGGAATCGCTAAACTGGCGCCCTATCAGATTCACGCCATACTTGTCACTGCAGGCGAGCTCGGTACATTTGCCATCATTGACGGCAGCCTGACATATGTAGGCGTTGAACCCGTCATAGCTGTCGATACGACGGGAGCAGGCGATGCATTCATTGCAGGAATTCTTCGCCAAATCCATATGAAAGGGAAACCGAAAACACGCGATGAATGGATTGACTATATTTCCTTTGGCAATAAGCTTGGTGCACTCTGTGCGACAAAACCGGGGGCATTATCTGCAATGCCTCGGCTTGAAGAAATAGATGAATAATGATATCCTCCCTTTTTTGTGGGAGGATTTTTTATTTATTGTTCCAATTAACTAAATAGTGGTGTATATTCAGAATTATCACTATTATCTACTATTAAAGGGGATGGGATTAAATGAATAAGAGAATCAAACTGCTATTTTCAGTTTTGATGGTATTCTCACTAGTTGTATTGACAGCTTGCGGAAACAATACGAAGGATGCAGGCGACAAAGAAATAGGAGCAGATGGCGCAGTAAAAGCTAAAATAGGTGTCATTTCCTATTTAACTGGGCCAGGAGCTGGTTATGGAGAGGCAATTACGAATGGCTTGAAATTGGCCAATAAGGAGCTTAAAGAAGCAGGAGAAGTTGATTTGGAATTGAAGATTGAAGACTCAGCTGGTAAACAAGAAGAAGCATTATCTGCTGCACAGAAATTGATGAACTCAGATAATGTTGATGCAATTATTGGGCCTACGCTTAGTACTGAAATGTTTGTAGTTGGACCTGAAGCTGAATTAAATGGTGTTCCAATCATGGGGACTTCAAATACTGCAGAGGGGGTTCCGCAGCTTGGTGAATATGTGTTCAGAAACTCAATCCCTGAAACATTAGCGATTCCAGCATCTGTACAAAAAGCAATTGAAAAATATGATGTTAAAAAAGTAGCGATTTTATATGGAAATGATGATGTATTTACAAAAGCGGGTTACGATGTAATGAAAAAAGTAGCAGAAGACTTAAATCTAGAGGTCGTTACGACAGAAACATTCCAGTTAGGTCAATCAGATTATAAAGCACAATTGACGAAAATAAAAAACTTGAATCCAGACTTGATTCTTGCATCTGCTTTGTATAATGAAGGCGCAGTTATATTAGATCAGGCTAGAAAAATGGGGCTTGATGTTCCATTTGTAGGCGGGAATGGGTTCAATTCACCGGAAGTTATTAAGATTGCCGGGGAGGCTTCCAATGGTTTAATTGTTGCGACACCTTGGTTTGCACATAAGGATGATGAAAAAGTTAAAAGCTTTGTGAAGAACTATAAAGAAGCATATGGAGTTGAACCGGATCAGTTTGCAGCACAAGCTTATGATGGATTGTATCTAATGGCTGAAGCGGTTAAAAATGCAGGTGTAGCTGACCGTGATGAAATTCGTGATGCACTGGCAGCAATTAAAGATTTTAAAGGTGTATTAGGTACAATGTCGTTTGATGAAGACGGTGATATTGTAATGGAACCTACTGTATTAATCATCGAAGGCAATGAGTATATAGTATTTGAATAAATAATTGGCAATCAGGTTAAGATTGTTTGCAGCCTGATTGCATTTCTATTTAACTATTTTTAAAAGCTATGAATGGATAAGGAGGGTGCGCATTGCTAATTGAACAATTAATAAATGGTCTTACATTGGGAAGTATTTATGTTGTTGTTGCCCTCGGTTATACGCTGGTGTTTGGTGTCCTTAACATTGTCAATATGGGACATGGGGAAATTTTTATGTTTGGTGCATTTATGGGCGTTATTGTAACGAATAGTTTAGGTTTACCGTTATACGTGGCCTTTTTGGTTGCCATTATTGTTACAGGTATATTAGGTTATTTCCTTGAGCGTTTTGCATTAAGGCCATTGAGAGGGAAAGAGGGCGTGTCCCATCTTGCTCCACTTATCAGTACGATTGGGGTATCTATTTTTCTTGAAAATGCTGCTCATCATTTTTTTGGAGCTGGAAATCAGCCCTTCCGAACAAGCTTTTCGGAGTTGAACATAACGATTGGTTCAACAACCGTCTATTATGTCCAAATTCTTATCTTTGTTATTGCAATTCTATTAATGTTTGGACTCACATTTTGGTTGTCAAAGACGAAGGCGGGCAAGGCTTTACGTGCAAGTGCAGAAAACTTAGCAGTTGCAAGCCTACTTGGCGTTAATACGAAAAGAGTGATTACACAAACGGTTATTATTGCATCTGCAATGGGTGGAATTGCGGGAATTCTAGTTGGGATTGCATTCAACTCGGTTAATCCGCAAATGGGTTTATCATTTGGATTAAAAGGTTTAGCCATTATCATTCTTGGTGGTTTAGGAAACGTTCGTGGTGCGATGGCGGGCGGTCTAATATTGGGACTTTCTGAAACGTTTTTAGTGGCTTATGGAAATTCAGGTTATCGTGATGCCATCGCGTTTATCGCGATTATCGTTATTTTAATTGTTAGACCACAAGGACTTTTCGGTACGTCAACATCGAAATCAAAGGGGTGATTATATGTTAAGCGAATTAATAAACCCATATTATTTGCAGGTTGCAACTTTTATTTTATTGAATATTATCCTTGGAGTTAGTATTTACATAACGCTTGGAACGGGGCAATTATCACTGGGACATGCGGGATTCATGAGTATAGGTGCATACACATCGGCTATTTTAACGCTTAATTATAATGTACCTCTTGTAATCGGTATTATTATAGCGGCTGTGTTTACAGGTTTTATCGGTGTGTTAATTGGGTTCCCTGCACTAAGATTACAAGGCGTATACCTAGCGATCGCAACGCTTGGGTTTGGGGAAGTCATTCGAGTGCTCTTCATCAACTGGGAGGGTTTAACAAACGGTGCTATAGGGATTCGTGGTATCCCTCATCTTGGACGAGAAATTTTGAGTTTCAGTGAAAGCTTAGGTTTTAGTCCGGGAATGATTGGATTGAAAAATAATCAGTTTGTAAGTTTAGCGGTTTTTCTTGTGTTACTGATTATTAGTATAGGAGTTATTTGGTTCTTTATCAGACAGAGTAATTCTAGAATAGGGCGTGCATTTGCTTCTATAAAGATGGATGAAGAGGCGTCGGAAGCGATGGGCATTAACATTACATACTATAAGATTCTAGCATTCGGTCAAGGTGCGCTACTTGCCGGATTTGCAGGGGCGTTATATGCGCATTTAACGGCGTATATTAGTCCATCGGATTTTGGTTATCATCGTGCTGTTGAGATTCTGATATTTGCAATATTTGGGGGGAGTGAAGTTATTTGGGGACCGATATTTGGTGCTATTTTCCTTTCAACAATGCCGGAATTTCTACGTGTTATCAGCGAGTATCGCTTCATGATTTACGGTGCACTCCTCGTACTTATGATGGCATTCCGACCACAGGGGCTTATTGATACGAATGTCGTCAATTGGATCAAACGTCCAAGATTAAAGAAAAAGGAGGGAAAACATGGTACTGGAAATAAAAAAGATAAGTAAAAACTTTGGTGGAATTCAAGCGTTGACCGATGTTTCATTTTCAATAGAACAAGGAGAAGTACTGGGCTTGATTGGGCCAAACGGTGCTGGGAAAACAACAATGTTCAATATGATTACCGCCATGTTTCCCCCTAGTTCTGGTGAAATAGGATTCTTGGGCCAATCGCTTTCAGGTTTGAAACCGCATGAAATTACGAAACGAGGAATTTGCCGTACTTTCCAAAATATTCGGCTCTTTTCAGAGCTAACTGTTCGCGAAAATGTGATGGTGGGAAATCACTGCCGCCTCACTACGGGTGTTTTGCAAAGCGTATTTCGGACGAAATATCAAAAGCAAGAAGAGGAAAACGTATTAAGAAATTCGGATGAGATTCTAGAAATTGTTGGGTTGTCAGAATTTGGCCAGACAATCGCGAAAAATCTATCTTACGGTCAGCAACGTAGATTGGAAATTGCAAGAGCTTTGGCAAGTCGACCACAATTATTGCTTCTTGACGAGCCGGCCGCAGGAATGAATGAAAAAGAAACAAATGATTTATTTGATTTGATCAAGAAAATTCAAGCGCTAAACATAACTATTTTATTAATCGAACATGATATGCCACTCGTTATGCGAATTTGTAGCCGTATTGTTGTATTGAACTTTGGAAAGAAAATTGCAGAAGGCACGCCGAGCAGTATTCAAAACAATAAAGAAGTAATTGAAGCCTACCTCGGGGTTGAGGAGGAAGATGAGCTTGCTTAAACTACAGAATGTCAGTACTTTCTATGATAAGATCCAGGCATTGAGAAGCGTTGACGTAACGGTTAAAGAGGGTACGATTGTAACGATCCTTGGTGCAAATGGTGCTGGGAAAACAACAATGATGAACACGATTGCAGGTTTGTTAAAACCAAAAGAAGGTAGTATTCAATACTTGGGTAAGGATGTAACTGGACTACGACCTGACCAACTTTTGAGAAAAGGGTTGGCTTTAGTTCCAGAAGGACGAGGTATTTTAGCTTCCATGACTGTTTTAGAAAACTTGGAAATGGGTGCCTATCATCGAAATGACGCTGAAGTAAATGCTGATCTCGAAAAGGCGATGGATCGGTTCCCGATATTAAGGGAAAGACAATCTCAGCTAGGTGGAACATTGTCTGGTGGACAACAGCAAATGCTGGCAATTGCGCGGGTAATTATGTCTAAACCCAAGTTGCTTTTACTCGATGAACCATCGATGGGACTGGCCCCGCTAATCGTAGCAGATATCTTTAAAATCATTAAAGAGATTAATGAAGCGGGAACGACTGTTTTGTTGGTTGAACAAAATGCGCGTCAGGCTCTAAAAGTTGCGGATTATGGCTATGTGCTGGAGACAGGTAAAGTGGTCGCGAGCGGTAACGCGAAAGAGCTGTTGCAAGATGATACAATTAAAAAGGCTTATCTAGGGCATTAATTAATAAATAAGTTTGACAAAAAACGGTAGCGATTTCAGCTACCGTTTTTTGTGTGGTATACGAACATCGATTAGTTTTGAGAAAATCCTTCAAAAGTAGAGGCATCCTATTCAAATTTAAAGCTATAAATTTTTCCGAGTAAATTCGTCTATGTAGACCAAGCTATGTAAAATGGAAAGGACTGTGTAGGGGTTTGAAAAAAGTGAGTGTGTTTTTGGGTGTACTAGCAATTTCCATCGTATTGTTAGTGTGGTCACCTATGCAGATAACAAGTCAGCCACATTCTTTTGTTTCAAAAGATAACAGCAACATGGAAAATGTAAATGGAATTGTAGAAGAATCACTGCAAATTTATACCATTAAGATGGTTAAGAATGCAGAAATTCTAGGGGATATGACAGGTTTTTTTGAATATGTGGGTACCGCCGCAGTTGGACAGCATTTTAAAATTGTAGGGGAAAATGATCGTTATTTTTACGTGAATTTTGGGAGAGGTACCGGGTTTGTCAAAAAAGAAGATACTGTAAAAGTGAAAGCGGAAAAACTGGTCAAGTACCACAATCCGAACTAACGAATGAAAGCTTTATTACAAAAAATGACGTTGTAGTCTATGATTCAAATCAGGATTATAACCTTGGTGTGATTAGAGCAAACATGCGGTTTCCGATTGTAAAGGAAACAGATGAATGGTATGTCGTCGACTTTATTGGGTAGCTTGGATACGTTGAGAAGGAAAAAGTGGTGAAGGATAAAGGTGTAGTGGCGATTATGTATCACCATTTTCTAAGAAAAGAAGAAAATAAAAAGTTTTCAGAAGCCAGTACTACAATTCAACCAGTGGAATTTGAGTTGCAAATGAAATACTTGCAAGAAGAAGGATACGTTACGATTGATATGAATACATTAGAGAAGTATTTATTAAATCGGATCAATCTTCCAGGAAAAGTGGTTGTTATCACGATGGATGATGGTTTGAAGTCGAACGTGGTATACGCAGCACCTATTTTGCGGAAATATGGCTTTAAAGCAAATATTTTTCTAATTACGAGTCGTGTGAAAGAACATGACCAATCTTGGAATGCGGATACCATTGTTTCGGTAAGTACACATGAAATGGAGGCCAATAAAGATGTGTTTGCGTATCACGGGCATACGCATGACATGCATTATTTTAATGGTCGCCTAAGTGCAATGAACTTTCTACCTTATGATGAAGCTCTTGCAGATTTGAAGAGAAATAAGAATTTTTTAGCTAAAAACGGTTTTAACACAACCCATTTCGCTTATCCTATTGGATCGAACTTTCTTCAGTCGCAATCACTGCTAATAGATTCTGGGTTCACCACAGCCTTTACGACAAGGAAGGGCTATAACAAGGTGGGAGATAACCCGTTATTATTTAAAAGGTGAAATATCGGGCCCGGTATGACGATGGAAAAATTCGTCGGGATATTGAACAGATGAACTTATTCGGTGTTGTTAAGGAATATGGAATCCTCCCGATTATTATATTCGAGAGGATTTTTTTGTTGCGAGAATTGGACATAATGCTTACAACTCCCTATGACCCATAAATGTCTAGGTATTTTGTCGTATCACACACGTTAGTTACTCACAATATAGAACAGTTTTGGAGAACTATATTTACCTTTAACAAATAGAAAGGTAGTGAAGTTCATGTTTGAACTCTAAAGTATTCCATGGAATCTCATCATGCCATTGAATGTACTTCAATTCATTTCGATGATTATTGCACCCTTTGATGTCATCTGCCATTCGCGGACGAACGGTCCATTTATCATGTGGATATGGGGCTTTTTCCGGAGGGGGTAAAACAACGTATAGGTCTTACGCAGGCGATTGTCCATAAACCCAAAAAACTGTGCACCATTCACATTATAAGAATGGTGCACAGCTTTTTTACTATTTTTTAAGTCCAGGGCCGAGAAATTTCTCTTCGCTGGATGAATTACTTTTGGAATCGTGATGATGTTTCTCTTCCCGTTCTTCCAATTTTAAATCTTCCAGAGGAATAGAGTCGACAGTTTTCATATCTTCATGCATATCGTAAATGCTTTCCTTATCAGTTCGGAGGTTTTCAGGATTATCCATGTATGGCCCTTCAGCATCCTTTCGGTCACGTTCAGTAAATACATTTTTGTTAGTCATCAAAATCAGACTCCTTTCATCTTCGAGTTTGCCGTGGAATATTCTCCTGTTCTTATATATTCACTCTTTTACGGAAACTAAACATCCAATTTGATGGAGCAGTGCGTTTCTTAATGGTTTTGATGGGTACAATAAGAAATAAAGGCAATATCATCGAAAAGGAGGGGGTATGTAAAATGGAAAACAAGAAGTACTTAGTTACATTCCATTCCATAGATACAGTTTTATATAAAATTACAGAACTGAAAGCGCAAGGCTATGATGAAAGTGATATGTATGCCGTTACAAATGAAGAAGATAATATTTCAATGCTCCGGGGACAGACCGATGCTGAACTCCTCGGTAGAGTAGATGAAAATTGGTTAGGTTGTTTTCAACTATTCTTGAGCGGTGAAGAACCAATTCTGAATGCTTTTTCACGCATGGGGTTTTCAGAACAGCAAATTAGGGGCTATTTCAAAGAAGTTAAAAGTGGTGGCGTTGCTCTAGTCGTTAAAAGTAAGGCACTGGATGAGATGGATAGTAGTACAGAACGTGGCCTGAGTGGAGAACCATTGGATGCTCAAGATGGAAACCAACAAATGATTGATAATGACGGGACGGTCCCACGCCTCAATACAAGAAACTTATGATGGGTAGAAAGACGACTGTTTACTAATTGGAAACAGCCGTCTAATTTTTAAAAGATAAGAAATTATAATTTTTTCATCTGGAGCGTTGTCTAGTCTCTCGAGTTGCTTGTGCTGATATTATTTAGTTGTCTATTATGGTCTTGGGGCTGCCATTACAGTTTGGTGTGTTGCCCTACCAGTTTCACGAAATTTACATCAGCCCCTTAAGTGGTTTCACACTCCCACAATAAATTAAAACCCCCCTTCGTCTAAAAAGGGAGGCATACAGTCAGATAATCAAAATAGGGATGCATAGTGACACGCTTATTTCTATTTCTTATCAGATATGGACTTATAACTATCACTGTTTAACAGAAGACTTTCTATTTTAAAATTATCTATTGTTATTATCGGAAATTTTATCTTTTAGTTCTCCGATTTTCTTTTGCGCTTCGCCTTTCAACTTATCAAACTTACCTTCAGCTTGTAGTGATGGGTTATTTGTGGCATTACCAATTTGATCCTTTGCTTCACCTTTCACTTTATTTACTGTGCTTTTGACTTTGTCTGAGAAACTATCGCTTGTCATTGTAAAGCCTCCTTTTTATTCTTGTTAGGTAACAGATACCCCTTTGGAAAAACATTAAACATGGAAGAAAAACATAAAAAGGCAATTGTGCATGTCGAAAAGACAACACAATTGCCTTTTATTGTTTTAACAGCTGTAGCACAGATTGGGCTTGTTGCATGTGCATAGCGAGGATATATTGGCCAGCCTGAAGTAGAATGTTTGCTTTCGTGAGTGCCATCATTTCCTTTGCGATGTCGACATCACGTATGCGGGAATCGGCGGCAATTAAGTTTTCTTCCATGACGAGTGTATTGTTGTACGCATGTTCAAGCCGGTTTGTATAGGCACCTATTCTAGATCGTTCCGAGGATACGTTTTTAATTGCATTGTCGAGTAATCCAATTGCATCATTGGCCTGGGATTGGGTTGAAATCGATGCGTCAGACAAACCGAGTGTCTTGGCACTCATATCGCCTATGGAAAATTCAATTGATTGGCCGGCATTCGCCCCAGCTTGAATTTTCAAGGAGGAGCGTGAACCGTCTAACAGTGGCAATGTGTTGAATTCTGTGTCTTTTGAAGTACGAGTGATTTCCTTTTTTAGTTCTACAAATTCGAGAGAGAGGGCTTTACGGTCGGAATCTGTCAAGGTTCCATTGGCAGCCTGGACGCTCAGTTCACGCATCCGTTGCAGTATGGCGTGTGTTTCATTTAAAGCACCTTCAGCTGTTTGGAATAGGGAAATACCGTCTTGGATGTTGCGTCCCGCCATCGATAGACCTCGGATTTGCGCACGCATTTTCTCGGAAATCGCAAGGCCTGCTGGATTGCCTGCAGCTCTGTTTATGCGCATGCCTGAAGACAATCGCTCCATCGACCGCATTACTTGATTGTTTTGCATAGTCATATTGCGAATGATATTCATTCCTGTCGCCTGCCACATGCCAAGCATGGCACAACCCCCTCTTTATACACTGTATCGGTAATAACTGAAGGTTATTAATATATGATCTTAATCATGATTGAAATATGAAAAAAAGGAGTATGCAATAGAAAATGGGTATTTGATCAGAATAAGTAACTAAAATGATTGAACAACTTAATTATAGGGGGCGAAATGAGTGCTTGCATTTAAAAATGTGTTAAAGATTTATGCTGGTGGTAAAAAAGCTGTAGATAATTTAGATTTACATATAAATGCAGGTGAATTTATCGTCTTTATTGGTCCGAGTGGTTGTGGAAAGACGACGACTATGAAGATGATCAATGGAGAAAACATTATGGAAAAGAATATTGTACAATTGCGGCGGGAGCATTCATAGGTGGTGGAGGACTAGGCTCTATTATTATTCGCGGGACGAATGTAACAGATGGAGCATCTATTATTTTGGCCGGAGCAATTCCAACAGCATTAATGGCGGTCATCGCAGACCTCTTTATGGGATGGCTCGAACGTGTTTTATATCCAGCATACAGGAAGGCTGGAGCAAAACAATCATCATCACCGAATACAGTGGCATGAAATACCCCCCTTTCTTTGAGGGAATAAAAGGCTTAAAATTCCTGGGATAGGAATGAAGAAGCAATTTCATATGAGCGAAATGGAGGGGATGAAGAGATGATCGGCAACTTTAATGTGCGGAAAGAAATAGTAGAAGATACGCCAAATGAAACGTTACACTTTGAGTTGACGTTGGACGGCAAGGAATATCAAGGACATTATAAAGAGGATGAAGTGAGCTGGTTTCAAATACAGCCGGATCAAGAAAATCATGAAATGTAGCTTGTAGATTTGGAAGCTGAAGTAAGAAAGCGTATTAAAGAGTGGAAAGAAGATTGAATTAAATCGACATGTGATTGAAGACTACCTAGTAATTATGTAGTCTTTTTTTCATATTACACACGTTTGTTATATACAATGTAGAACAGTCTTGGTAAACTGGATTTACCATTAACTATTAGAAAGGTTGTGAGATTTATGGCTGAGCTTGCGAATATTCCTTGGAATCTTATTATGCCTTTGATTGTACTTCAATTCATTTTGATGATTGTTGCACTCGTAGATGTCATTCGTCATAGGCGGACGAACGGTCCATTTATCATGTGGATTTTCATCATCGTTCTGGGCAATTTAATTGGATCAATTCTATACTTCATCTTTGGGAGGCGGCAAGTATGACCCCACTGCTTCAAGTGGATAATTTGACCAAGAAATATGGTTCTATACATGCATTAGATACTGTGTCGTTCGAGCTTGAAGAACATACAGCAACCGCTTTAATAGGACCGAATGGGGCTGGAAAAACTACGGCGTTGTCTATGCTTTCGGGGTTAGTTTCACCAACAGGTGGATCAATTCAGTTTCAAGGCGGTGTAAAACAGGATATCCGGTCAATTATTGGTTTTCTACCACAATATCCGAAGTTCTTTCCATGGCTATCTGCGCTTGAATTTACTGAAATGGCTGCGCGATTAAGCGGGGTGGAAACGAGGCAAACGACAATCGAGGCGAAAAAGACCTTGGAATTTGTTGGTCTCGGGGAAGTAATGAACAAAAAGACGGGTACTTTCTCCGGGGGCATGAAACAGCGTTTGGGGCTTGCACAAGCGATTATCCATAAACCGAAACTCCTTCTACTCGACGAGCCGGTATCTGCACTAGACCCAGTTGGGCGTCGACAAGTGATGGAATTGTTAAAAGAGTTACAACGAAAAACGACGATTTTATATTCGACTCATATTTTGAATGATGCGGAAGAAATGACAGACCAGTTGCTTTTTTTACGGCAAGGAAAGCTTGTCGAACACGGTTCACTTGATGAAGTACGTGCACGCTATGCGGAGCCGCGAATAGTCATAGAATTCGAAGGGATACAAGAATTGCAGCGATTTACGGAAGTGACTAAATGGCAAGTGACATCAAAAGGGCTGATTGTTTCGATTGACGTCCGGTTAGAAAAGGCTGAAATGTCATCTGTCCTATCCGTGTTAACCGCAGGCAAGTTTTTAGTGCGAAGAGTTGAATGGCAGACGGCGAGCCTTGAAGATATCTTCATGAAAGTAGCGGTGATCTGATGAATGGATTTAGCGTACTATTGCAGAAAGAATGGCGTGAGCATACACGGAATTTCAAAATGTTATGGATGCCGCTCGTTTTTATTATATTTGGTATATTGGAACCTGTAACGAATCACTTTTTGCCCGAAATCATGAAAAGTATCGGTAATATGCCGGAAGAAGCCGAATTCTTATGGCCGGAATTCACAGGGGAAGAAATCTTTATGTCATTGCTCGGGCAATACCAATCTATTGGTATTCTCGTTATTATTCTCGCTTTCATGGGGACGATTTCAGGAGAACGGAAAAATGGTACAGCAACATTACTCTACGTCCGCCCGATGTCATTCCTAAGCTACTTTTTGGGTAAATGGATTGTCGTAAACGGGATTGTACTTGGAAGCGTTTGGCTCGGCTTTATGGCGGCCTGGTACTATATTGAAATCCTCTTTAACCGTGTAGATGCAGGAGCAATATTCGCTTTTGTTGCGACGTATAGTGTATGGCTAGTCTTTGTTGTTACAGTTGTTCTAGCGCTAAGCGCGTGGCTTCCGACTGGAGGGGCGGCGGGTCTTGCGATTCTAATTACACTTGTCTATCAGTTTATCGATTCGCTTATTGGTACCTATTGGACAGTGTCGCCGTGGAAATTGTCGATGTATGCATCCTATTGGTTCGAGCCGGATTCCGAACTGTCGAATTTATGGATGAGTTTGGGTTTGACAGTGATCCTAATCGTCATCCTAATCGTTTTCGGAGTATTTTTGTCGAAATGGAATGCGTCAAAAACGACAGTGTGAATAGCCCTTTGTGGTATAATCCCCATAAAGGCTAATTATTCAGACTGGGAGGGTTTCTAGATGACTACGCGCAACTCAGATCGCTTCATTTTCGCATTTAACCGTATCGAAAAATCAATGGAAAAAATAAGTGGCTTAAGCAGCTATATGTCTTTCTCGCGTTTGATTGATAAATCCAAGCATTTAAATGCGGTTATCCGGAAATTTGAGCAGGATTTGCGGGAATGTGGTGATTTACGCAATGCAATCGTCCACAATCGAACCGGTATGGAGTATGCAATCGCCGAACCACATGATGAAATAGTAGAACTGATTGAATACATCGACCAAGAACTTTCGAAACCTGTAACAGTCGGTGATATGTTTTTACGAAAAGTCCATATATTACAAGCTACTGATACACTTGCCCACGGGTTGAGACTAATACGGGAAAAAAAGTTCAATCAGATACCGATTTATCAAAGCAATAAGTTCATTGGGCTTGTTACAGCGACAGGCATTACGTATTGGCTTGCAGATAATATGACAGATGAAATGATTTCCCGGGAAATGCCGACTCTCCTCGACATTTATTCCCATGAAAAACAAAAAAACACGTATCGATTTATAAGAATGGATCTTTCCGTGTATGAAGCGGAGGAATACTTTAAAAAGTCTGTCGCAGAAGGAAAACGTCTTGAGGCACTTCTTATTACGGAAAATGGAAGGCTGGAAGGGAAACTTCTTGGAATCATTACACCGCTAGACCTAATGAAAATAGATTAAAAAGCAATGTCCATTCACAATAAGTGAATGGACATTGCTTTTTTAGGAATCCGGGAAATTTTCTTTGCCCGATATAGCGTTTTCTGTAATAGGCCGCTGTTTCTCTGTTGATGTTTTCATTTTTAATTCTTCGAGTGGAATAACATCGACAAATTTCATGTCATCTCTAATTACCTCGTCTATCGGAAGGTTTTCGGTGCTATTCATGAATGGCTTCTTTTTAGTCAATTGAACCAACCTCCTTTTTCTGTACTACTGCCTATGCTTGTCATAATTCATAAGATTATACCTGAACCGGGATCTACTTATTATTTTTCAACTGTAATTTCATCTGAATTTTTTGTGGAAATATGACGAAAGATGTATACGAAATTTTCAATGAGTTATGTATAATGGTTATATAATATGAATAGTGGGGGAGATGAAGTGATAAGAAAAGGGCGTTTTGCTTTATGGGGAAGCAAAGAGTTTGAACTAGTTTCCTATCAACGACAATACTACTTACAATCGGAAGATCCTTTAGACTTGGAGAACGGCTTCGTCGGAAAAAATGGGGATAAACAGGTTTTCATTAAATCAGTCTCCGTCAGAGAACTGGAGGATGCGTATGAAATCGTTCCGTATGCGATGATTGCGGGCTATCGATTCGCTGTGGAAGGATACAATGAAAAGACTGGAAAAGTTGCACTTGTGACAAATAATCCTTTTGTTAAAGAGAAGATTGAAGTGAGCGCTTACGGGAAGTTTGAATATATAATCAAAATTTCGTTAGATGAGATTCGATTAGAGGAAGATCGGGTTCCGATACTTGGCTTTGAAGGCCTGTACACATAAAAAGGTAATTGTGTACGCCGAAATGACGGTGCACACGATTACCTTTTACTGCTGAAGGATGAACTAGTTTCTGTCGCTAGATGACTTACGTTTGGTGTGAACTTTTGAATGTCACTTTTTGTTAGTAAACTTGTCTTTCAGTTCACCAAATTTATCCTGCGCTTGCCCTTTAAACTTGTCGACCTTGTCGTTGTCCAGTGCGGTACCGATCTTGTTTTTTACTTCACCAAATTTATCCTGCGCTTGCCCTTTAAACTTGTCGACCTTGTCGTTGTCCATTGCGGTACCAATCTTGTTTTTTACTTCACCAAATTTATCCTGAGCTTGCCCTTTAAACTTGTCGACCTTGTCGTTATCCATTGCAGTGTCAAATTTGTCTTTTACTTCACCTTTTACTTTGTTTACAGCGCCTTTGAATTTGTCAGAAAAACTATTACTCACAATAAAACCCCCCGTCTGGTTAATAATACAACTATATACCCGACATCGAATATAGTAAACGTTATTGGAAGTTTAGTAAGAATCGTCATTTTTTTTAGCTATCGATTTTTCGTCTGCAGGATTTGAAGGCGGTCAAATAATCTTCCGTGACAATCGCAAAGCCGACAATTGCCATGGTGTGAAATGAATTTCATTATTCAAGTAAGAAAGCGTCGATAAGTGTGCATAATAAGGAAGGGAAACTGTGGAAGATCGACTAAACGGAGGCGACGTAATGATTGGGAACTTTAATATACGGAGAGAAATATTTGAAGATACACAATACGAAACATTACATTTTGAGTTGACGTTGGATGGGAAAGAGTACCAAGGGCATTATAAAGACGATGAAGTGAACTGGTTTCAAATGCAGCCCGATCAGGAAAATCATGCAATGGAGCTTGAAGATCTGAATGCTGAAGTGAAGAAACGTATTAGAGAATGGGAAGAGAAATGAATTGGAAGTTATTTGGAGGCCGCCTATCACTAGGTGGTTTTCTTATTTTGCAAGACCTTGTAGTATTGGAGTCATATGAAAGCATTCTGGGGGGCAGGAAAAATGACAGCGAAGCGTAGAGTTGGGATGTATGGCGGGAAGTTTTTACCGGTACATTTAGGGCATGTAAATGCGATGGTGATGGCTTCAACAATTGTCGATGAATTACATGTCGTTGTATCATATGATGAAGAATATGAGAAAGGAGTCTTCGATGGGACAGGAATGAAACCGATTTCGGCGGTTCAACGACTTCGCTGGTGGAGCGAAATTACGGCTGATTTGGATCATGTATTTGTACATAGTGTAGAAGAAAAGCAAACAGGGAAATTTGAAGACTGGATGGCGGGTGCAAAAGCGATTAAAGCGTCTGTAGGGAAAGAAATTGATGCAGTCTTCAGTTCTGAAAGTAGTTATAACGAATACTTTAATGAATTGTACCCAAACGCTACGCATATCGTGCTTGATAATGATCGGGAGCTATTTGATATTTCGGCGACAAAAATCAGGGATGAAGGACCTTATGTTCATTGGCATATGATTCCCCAAGAAGTTCGTCCCTATTTTGTGAAAAAGATTGCAGTCATTGGGACGGAGAGTAGTGGGAAGTCGACGCTCGTACGAAATCTAGCGCGTGTGTATAATACCTCGTATGTTGAGGAATACGGTCGTACATATTACGACAAATTCAAAGATTCGATGTCGATTACGCTAGAAAGCGATTATCATGAAATTGCGTTTGAGCATAAATACCATGAACGTATGCAAACACGAACGGCAAATAAAGTGCTTTTTATAGACACGGAAGCAATTGTTACGCAGTATTATTCGGAGCTGTATGTCGGGAAAAGATTGGATATTTTAACTGAAGTGGCAAAGTTACAGGAGTACGATTTACATATTTATTTGGAGCCTGATGTGGCATGGGTGAACGATGGTATGCGTGTTCATGGGGGACAGTCGATTCGAGAAGGAAATAACCGTAACTTGAAACAGATGTTTGATGATGCGGGTGTTGACTATGTCACTGTAACAGGGAATTATGAAGAACGATTTGAAAGATGTAAGGAATTGGTAAAAGTGATTATGAAGTGAATAGGGAGGGGCTACCTGTGTTTGGTAGCCTTTTTTGTTATGTGGAAATTAAGTTAATCAAAAAAATGCCTTGTATTGTATGAAGGTTAGATAGAACTGCCATACTTTATGCTAGGACTTGATTATATAGACGGCAGTCATACAGAGGAGGATAAAGGATGGAAGAAAATATAAATGACTTATCGAGCTACGGAAAAAATTGTTGATTACAGTAAAACTGGTGGTTCACTTGTGTGAAAACGAAGGGAGTCTTATGCAATGAGTTTAGCGAGTATTGGCGTACCTGGCCTGATTATCATCCTTGTTATTGTTTTAATTTTGTTCGGACCGAAAAAGTTACCTGAAGTGGGAGCTGCGGTAGGGAAGACACTTGCTGAATTTAAAAAGTCAGCGAAAGACATTATGGAAGATGAAGAACCAGTAGCCCCAAAGGAAATAAAGAAATCGGACCAACTATAAGCAGGTGAAAGTATGGATCCATATGAAGATCACAATCGTAAAAATGTAAGTCCACTTGATAAAGTTCAAGTCGAAAAGGCGAAGGAGCAGGGTGTTGTACCAGTTGCACAGAAAATAGAAACGAAAACAACAGAAGAAGAGAAGGTCTTGGAACACAGTCTTGAAACGGATCCGTCCCTTGTCGATCATCTCACAGACTTGAGAAAACAGCTCGTTAAAAGCGCAGCTGTTTTCCTTTTCTTCCTAATCGCAGTGTTTTCGAGTATCAATCTATGGTTTCCGTATATTACTCGCGAGCATGAGCTAATCGTTCTTGGACCACTCGAAGTCGTGAAGTTTTATATGTCGATTTCAACGGCGCTGGCATTCGGTTTGTCGATTCCTTTTCTCTGCCATTTTCTCTGGCAGTTCGTAAAACCAGGACTGAATGAACGGGAAAGCCGTTTTTTGAGCCTATACTCGCCCGTGATGTTACTGCTTTTTCTTATAGGCGTGTCGTTTGGTTACTTTATCGTCAATCCCCTTAGTTATACGTTTCTTGTGTCATTAGGAGCTGTAAATTTTAACGTCATGGTGTCGGCGCAAGAATACATCAGTTTCTTGCTCATGACGACTCTACCGATTGGGCTGTTATTTGAGTTGCCTATAGTTGCGTTGTTTTTGTCTGCAATCGGGATACTTACTTCGTATTCAATGAAAAAAGTGCGGAAATGGTCGTATCTTGCCATCGCAGTTGTTTCGGCTTTGATTACACCACCGGATTTTGTTAGCCAACTCATTGTATTGATTCCAATGGCGTTACTTTACGAAGTGAGTATCCATATCGTCTTGTATACGGAGCGTCGAAATGCTGTCGCAAACTAATACTATAATCCATATCTGTTGATTTACGATTATCTTACATGAAGTACCTGTAGGAAAAGCATACAAGTCAATATTTGCACTTGTACATTTTCGCCTCGCTTTGGACGAAAAGCTGGTTTGTTTGGTTAGTTAACACATGTGACAATAATCGACATTTTCACAACAAAAACGGCAGCCTATATAAAGGTTGCCGTTTTTGTGTAAAAGTCTTTTCGGTTAATCGTTTATCCTGTATTAACAGGCAGTAAGATCCCCACTTTGAGTCATCTAGGACACGAGAAGACTAAGTGGAGAGTTCAATTGCCCGCAAAAGCCCGAATGGTTAAACTAACAATCAGTGGGGGATGAAAAAACCCCCTCTGATTGAAGATTAACTTAATAAAACGATTTTACGAATTGCTTTGTGATTCGCTTTTTTTGGAAAGTGTACCTGTAAACGATTCAACCTGTTTCATCAGTTTGTCCCTAGCGTCTTTATTTCTCATTAAATATGCTGCGCCGAGTCCAAGTGCTGTCATGGCCATTTTGTTCATCATTCAATCATCCTCCTTATTTTTTTGTTCATGATAATATGCCCGAGTTGTAGGATATTAATCGGTAAATCTGCAAGAAGATTGTTCCAAACTGCGTAAGGTTAGACTTTGAACATCCAGCTCTTTATAATTAGGTAGTAGGAATTACAAATTTTTGGGAGGCAATTATGTTTAGAAACAGAACGAACTTATTAGTTATATTCATTGCCGCTTTACTCATTATCGCGGGTTGTGGAAACAAGGAGAAAGAAACTTCAAAAACAAAAGAAAACCGACTAGTCTATGCGTCGGAAGCTGAATTTGAAGGACTTAATCCGTTACTGGAAGAAACGAACTTGGATGCGCTATTATTCCGTGGCTTGATGCGGTTCGATGAAAATAATGAACCTGTTACGGATATTGCGGAATCGTATGAAGTATCAACGGATCAGTTAACGTATACGTTTGTTTTAAAAGATACGATTAAGTTTCATGATGGTGAACCACTTACTGCTGACGATGTTGTTTTTACTATTGAAAGCATTCTCGACGATAACAATGCGTCATTCTTAAAAGAAGATTTCACTGAAGTTGATTCGATTAAGAAAGTAGACGACTATAAGCTTGAATTGAAGCTAAAACGTCCATTTACACCAATGCTTGATAAACTGACAGCTCCAATTCTTCCAAAGCATGCATTTGAGGGTGTTGATATGCGGACAGCTGAATTCAACAGTCATCCAATTGGTGCGGGCCCGTACATGTTTGACAAATGGGATCGTGGCAACAGTTTAACATTAAAAGCATTTAACGATTTCCATGGAAAGAAACCTTCTATTGAAAAAGTTATTTTTAAATTCATTCCGGATAGCAATGTGCGTGCATTGCAACTTAAATCTGGGGAAGTTGATATTGCACTACTCGATCCTGTACAAGTTGAAGAGTTAGAAAAAGAAAAGAATATTAAGATTTACGATATTGAATCTGCGGATTACCGCGGCATTCTTTATAACATGACTAAAGATTTATGGAAAGATGTTGATGTGAGACGTGCATTTAGCTATGCGACGGACCGCGCTCAGATTGTCAAAGGTATTTTGAAGGGATACGGAACAGAAGCGTATTCACCCCTTCAAAAACATGCGTTCAACAATGAAAATGTAGAGAAGTATGCATACGACGTTGAAAAAGCGAAAGAGCTTCTAGACGACGCAGGCTGGAAAGAAGAAAAAGACGGTTTCCGTTATAAAAATGATGAAAAATTGGCGTTTACGATTACCGCACCTGTTTCAGATACAGTTCGGGTAAATATGGCGAACTATGTTGCCGAAGGATTCAAGAAAATCGGTGCGGATGTCAAGGTAGATGCGCTTGACTGGAGTGCAATTACGATTGAAGATACAGAAGCATTCATGATTGGATGGGGTAGCCCTTACGATGCCGATCATCATACGCATATCCTGTTCCATACAGATCAGTCGAGTTTAACAAGCTCCGGTTATAACTTTGGGAGCTATTCAAATGCCAAAGTGGATGAGCTACTCGAAAAAGGGCGTCTCACGACGGATCCTGAAGAGCGAAAGGCGATATATATGGAGTTCCAAGCTGAGCTGGCGAAGGACCCTGCATTTGACTTTATCGCGTACGAAGATGCTGTTTACGGCATTAATAAAAATCTAAGCGGCGTGAAAGAACGGATACTTGGCCATCACGGATCTGGTTTCCTCTGGAATGTTGAGGAGTGGACGTGGAATGACCGTTAAATGGATTGGGAAGCGAATGATGATGGGGATAATTGTCCTCTTCATCGTAAGCTTCCTCTCTTTTTTCATCATGCATGCAGCTCCCGGTGATCCGGCGGCGGCTTTTTACGGAGGGAATGCGCAAACATTGAACGCGGCTGAAAAAGAACGAATCAGCCGTGTTTTTTCGCTTGACCGACCTGTCATTGCGCAGTATGGTACGTGGTTAGCGGAAACGATGAAAGGGAATTTAGGCGTTTCGTATAAAGAAGGGCGGCCCGTATCGACCATTCTTATGGAGCGGCTACCAAATACATTACTTCTTTTCGGCGTGACGCTATTTTTCATTATAATTGGTTCAATCTGGCTTGGAACGACGGCGGGCATGAAAGCAGGGTCTCTGTGGGATAAAGGATTATCGACAGCCAGCATTGTTACGTCTTCAATTCCGGCATTTTGGCTCGGGATTTTATTTATTTCATTTTTCGCAGTGAAACTGGGCTTCCTTCCGTCATCTGGAACGGGAGATATCGGCGGTGAAGGTGGATTTACGGATAAATTACGTTATCTACTCATGCCAGCAACGGTTATCGTCTTGACTCACGTTGGGATTTACGCACGCTTTCTCCAAGAGAGCATTAAAGCCGAAAGCCGCAACTACTATGTAACGGTTGCGCGTGCCAATGGTGTAGCGGAGCAAGTCATTCGAAAAGGGATTTTACGCAACGCATCGATTCCTTATTTGAATTATATCGGTATGACCATACCTTCATTTGTTGGCGGGTCGATTATCGTGGAATCGCTCTTTTCATGGTCAGGACTTGGACAACTAACCGTAAAAGCAGTGGTTACGAAGGACTTTCCACTATTGATGGGTGGTATTTTACTAACGGGTTTGATTGTTGTCTTGAGCCTTTTCGTTATTGACCTCATTACGTATTCATTGAATCCGAGGCTGCGGAAAGGGGATGTGCGATAAATGAAATCACGAAAAGCACTGACTTTTTGGTGCACTATCCTCGGCATTATTGTAGTCATGACTATTTTTGCAGGTTTCCTTTCGTCGTATGAACCAAATGACATGAATCTCGATGAAGTATATACCTCTCCTGGTGAAAGCCATCTGTTAGGAACGGATCATCTTGGGCGCGATGTCTTTTCACGTCTTTTGGAGGGCGGTAAAGTAACGCTGACTGTAGCGAGTATCTCTGTGCTAGTATCGCTTGTTATTGGCGTACTATACGGCGGAATTAGTGGCTATGTCGGAGGAATCGTTGATACTGTTATGATGCGATTTTTAGAAGCGCTCATTACGATCCCTTCACTTATTATCATCTTAGCGTTTCAAGCATTCATGCAAGGCGGGATGTGGAGTATGGCGCTCATTATTGGTGTTACGGGTTGGCTGGTTACCGCACGTATCGTCCGCTCTGAATTTATCCGATTGAAGGATGCGGAATTTGTAAAAATGGCGATTATGTTCGGGACACCGATGTGGAGAATTATTTTTGGTCATATGCTTCGCAATAGTATTCCCGCTATTTTCGTTGTTACATTGTTCAATTTTGCAGGAGCCATATTCATCGAAGTGTCGCTTAGTTTTCTAGGGATTGGCGTACCACCAGCGATTCCATCATGGGGCAATATGCTGTACTACGCGCAAAATGATATCCTAATTGGCGCTTGGTGGATTGGGGTGTTCCCGGGAATAATGATTTTCATTACAATTCTTGCGATTAACTTTATCGGGGAAGCGTTGAAAGATCCGGAACGGAGGCGTTTAGATGCTTAGTGTACGTCAATTGTCGATTGACATCGAAGGGAAACCGATTGTGCGTAATAGTTCGTTTTCTGTTCCACTCGGAAAAATAACTTCAATTATTGGCGAAAGCGGCAGTGGGAAAAGTATGACGGTTTCCGCGCTGCTGGGGATATTGCCACCAGGTGCGAAAGCGACTGGACAGGCTCTATTTTATGACAAAAACTTACTTACCGTTTCGGATAAAGAAATGATGGAAATACGGAGAACACACTTATTTACAATCTTTCAAGATGCAGCGAACAGCTTTAACCCCTCCGTGAAGATGAGGCACCAACTTTTTGAGTTTTCAGGAAGAAAATCGGGCGATACAAATGAAGAGTTCCGATTGAAGATGGAGGGCATCTTGGATGATCTTGGCCTTGCACCAGAAATCATGGAACAGTATCCATTCGAATTATCGGGTGGTATGTTGCAACGATGCATGATTGCATGTGCTTTGTATATGAAACCGGGTCTTTTAATTGCAGATGAACCCACATCCGCACTCGATATGGTGCTACAAAAGGAATTCATTGGGCTACTGAAGCGATTGAATGAGCAGCATGGGACTACAATACTTCTTATTACGCACGACTTGGATATTGTCGCAGAAGTGGCACATGATATGGTTGTTATGCGTCATGGCGAAGTTATTGAGACTGGCAGTGTTACAGAGGTATTTGATTGTCCTAAGCATCCTTACACAAAGCTTTTATTGGATAGTCGGTTTTAAAGGAGCGGAGGTGTGACGGTGTTAGCGGTAGAAAATATAACGAAAAATTATAGTAGTGGAAGTAAAGCGAAAGCAGTCCTTCGTGCAATCAGCCTAACAGTTGGAGAAGGTGAAATCGTTGGGCTCGTCGGGGAAAGTGGAAGTGGAAAAAGTACGCTAACACGTGTTATTATGCAGCTTGAAGCTCCTGATAACGGTACGATATTATTCAATGGTTCGCCCGTCACGAGGCAGTCGAGAAAAGCATTTTACAAAGAGTGCCAACTCATCTTTCAAAACGCATCGGCTGCCCTCAATCCATTATGGACCGTCCGTGAGATCTTGATGGAACCGCTTCGTAATAAGAAAGGGGACCGAGATGCTCATATTCGACGTATGCTCGGCAAGGTAAAGTTAACGGAGGCCCATTTACAGAGACGTCCTTCCGAACTGAGTGGTGGAGAAAGACAACGTGTTAACTTGCTCAGATCAATTCTCGTTGAACCAAAACTACTCGTATGTGACGAAATCATTTCTAGTCTGGATCGATTGATTCAAAGAGAAATTATTGATTTACTGATAGAACTTAACCGTGAAACCGGCATGGCCTTACTCTTTATTGCGCATGATTTGCAAGCCGTTAAGTATATGTGTGACCGGCTATATGTGTTGAATGATGGGGAGATTGTTGACGAGAGTGTGAAAGTGGAAGGTAAATTCAACTTTACACACCCTTATTCGGCAAGGCTTTTTGGGGCAGAATATAGAAGAGGATAAGGGTAGTTGGTTAATGGAGTAATTTTATTTTATTAATATAGAGTTCGGGAATAAATTACTCGGGCTTTTTTTTGTATGAAGAAATAAACCCGTTGCTTCATTAGCAAGCAACGGGTTCTAACTATGATTACTTATCTTTGTCCGCATCTAAAATGTTAAATATAATTTGTGCATGGTCTGTATTATCGAGTAACCCGGCAAAACGATCTTTGGATGGACCGAAAGCATACACAGGTACGTCTTCACCGGTATGTCCACCAGTTGTCCAACCTGTATAAGAACGCTTGTCGAAAATTGTTTTGATTACGTTATTAATAGCACTCGCTTTTTCACCAGCAGCTTTAACAGATTCAATCTCAACTTCTGTCAGTGGTAATAACTCTTGATCAATATAGTTTTTTAAGGTTTCTTCGACATCTGCACCATTGGCAATTTCATCTGCCATATAGGAAGGCGTCCGTTTTGCGGCTTTGATTGTATCACTATGCCAGTTATAATTGCCATCTGCGCCTATAGAAAATCCGCCTGTAGAATGGTCAGCGGTTGCTACGACTAGCGTATGCTTATCTTTTTTCGCAAATTCAATAGCTGCTATAAATGCTTTTTCAAAGTCTTCCATTTCACTCATTGCACCAACAATGTCATTATCGTGGCCAGCCCAGTCGATTTGGCTTCCTTCAACCATAAGGAAGAAACCATTGTCATTTTTACTTAAGCGATCGATTGCTGCAGTAGTCATCTCTTCAAGTGATGGAATAGCATCTGAACGATCTATCATTTTGGGAATGCCGCCAGTAGCAAACAATCCTAGAATCTGGTCGTTAGTATCCTTTAAAAGATCTTCTTTAGTGGTAACATAGCTAAATCCATCTTTTTTAAAGGATTCCGTGAGGTTGATATCTGAGCGTTCAAAGTTTGATTTTCCTCCGCCAAGAAGGACGTCGATTTTATGTTCACCATTGATCAACTCATTGTAGTAATCATCTGCAATTTCATCCATATTCTTACGACTTTCATTGTGGGCACCAAATGCAGCAGGCGTTGCATGGGTGATTTCTGAGGTAGCAACTAGCCCAGTCGATTTTCCAGTTTCTTTTGCAGCCTCTAAAACAGTTTTCACGTTAGATTTGTTTTTATCTACAGCAATTGCTGCATTATAAGTTTTTACGCCGGCAGACATTGCAGTTGCTGCTGAAGCTGAATCTGTTATTGTTTGTTCTGGATCGTCGGGATAAGTCATTTGTTGACCGACAAGGTACTTGTCAAACGCTGTTTTATCAACAAAGGGCGTAGTAGGATCATCTTTCAAGTAACGATAAGCTGAGGTGTAGGAAACGCCCATTCCATCACCAACGAGGAAAATGACATTTTTAATTTTAGCATTGTTGTTGGTTCTAGCTTCATTCGCCTGAACGCTTGGATTAGCGTTTATACTAACCAAACTTGTAACTAGAACCGTGGAGAGAACTGCAATCGGAATAACCTTTTTAAAAAACTTCTTTTTCAACAATGTAAAACCTCCTATTTATTTCTACTAACAAAGGTAACTATAAGCGAGAATTGTTAATCTAGCATGAATGGCATGTAAATTTGTGTTAATAGTATGTGAAGAATTGAAAAGGTTATTCGGCAATCGATCTTGCGCGAGAGGATGGAAATAGCTAGCGGTTTTGTGCATAAGCGATATTAATCCCAAGATTATGTTCAATCTACGGTTGCAGTCGAATAAATTTTTTCCTTTGAAGGGTGGATGTTGAAAATAAATAGTGTCACGGATATCACCAACATCACGAATGTCCCTGCAATGACAACGTACTGAATAAAAATAAGTTGAGCTGCCAATTCCAACTAACTACATCAAAGGATGCTTCCAAGATACGACCACGTTCCCAGGCCTCATCTGATATTCCTAATTTATCAATCATTTTTAACAATAAAAAATCCCACCCCAAAGACCTTAAGTCTTGAGGATGAGATTGTATGAATCGTGGTGCCATCTCAGTTTATTACGATGTTTCCATCGTAACCTTATCAGGTACGGAAAATAGATGCGTATTTCTAGGCTCTATAACAGGAGCTCCTGTCACTCCATCCCCATTGTTGGTTCCAAAGTGATGCTCAGAGACTTGTTTCGATAACACATTCTTACTCCTTTTCAGCAACCGGAGCTTTCTGCAAAGAATGAACGTTAGCTACTCTTCTCTTCAACGCGTTTGATTTTTAAAGATAATAGCATTTGTGGTGTGAATTGTAAATAGAAAATTCAATTTGATGGACAGTAATGATATATGAGCAAGATTTGGAATCTGGAATTAAGTCATTCTAAGCCCTCCTAGTTGGAGCATACCCTCATACAATAAGTTAACTATATTTTTGTATGGAGGCGATCTTATCAATCTATGGATCGATATATCCACACGGAAACACCAATTAAAACTTTATGATGATTATCACTTACTTAAAATTTATCCAATTGCAGTAGGGAGAATGGTTACATCAACACCGATGGGGACATATAGAATCATTAATAAACAAAGCAATCCTGGTGGGCCATTTGGGGCATTTTGGATGGGATTATCAAAACGCCATTATGGGATACACGGAACAAATAACCCTTCCTCTATCGGTAAAAATGTGTCACATGGATGTATTCGAATGCATAATGAAGATGTTTTAGAATTAGCTTCGATGATCCCGATTGGAACCACTGTTTATATTCATAGATAAAACGCTGACTACCTTGTGTTAATTGAGCTTCATTTGCTTGATGGGAAAGTGATTCGTGGGCACGACTCGAATTTATTATCTTATGAGGTGGTTGACCACAGTCGCCAAAACAATACTGAAAAAAACGAGACAATCACAATTGTTTCAACAATTATTAAAAACAGCCTAAAATCGGTTATCGATTTTAGGCTGTTTGTGTTTAGTTTGATTTGAGAGAGTGAAAAAAGATTCCCATTACATTCTTCTGCTATTATTAACAGGACTTGTAAATCTTTTTTCACTTTGACTGACTGCGTGTTTGACTGCCCCTTGCTTCGTTTTAGGAACTAAGAACATGATCGCCACTAACGCTAATACTGCGAAAATGACGTTAGTAATAATGCCTGCAGAAGCTGCCTTTTCAATATTGCCCGACATAGTCATAGTGCCGTACACAGTGGCAGATATGGCAACCCCAAAGGAACTGCCAAGAGAGCTCGCCATTTTGTAAATACCAGACGCTGAACCGACTTTATCTTCAGGTGCACTAGATACGGCGGTGTCCGTGGATGGCGTTGCATAGACCCCAAGTCCAACACCGAACAGGATGAATCCGATAAAGACAACGATGATATAAGCTGTGTCCGGTAAAAACGTCAAAGCCATTAACCCGATGCCGATTGCCGCCAAGATAGAGCCAACTATCATTGGCAATCTAGCGCCGGTTCGTTGCAGTACTTTTTCACCGACACGGATCATGACAAGGACTGCCACTAAATAGCCAATCGATAGCATACCTGATTGAAACGCCGTGAAGCCTCTTCCGACTTGCACATATGTATTCGCTACAACGAGCGTACCAGCTACCGCGTTCAATAAGAAGTTGGAGATGGTTGCACCTGTATAGGGTTTATTTTTAAATAAATTAAAATCAATCAAAGCATGTAATTTACCTGTTTCTATTTTGATGAAGAACAGCATGCCGGCTAGCGTAGCGGCAATTAAACTTAATGTGAGTGGACTTGTCCAACCAAAAACTGCACCGCGCGTGATGACAATGTTTAATGCAATCATTGTTAAAACAAATATGATTAATCCGGTAAAATCGAAACGGGAAGAACTTTGCTGTTTCACTTTACTTTCAGGTGTATCTTTAAGCAAGATCATCGCAAGGACTGCAAACACAATTGAAAAAACAAAAATCCATCTCCAGCCCATAGAAGTTGCGATAGCCCCTCCTGCAAATGAACAAACACCTGAACCACCCCAAGAACCGATAGACCAATAGCTAAGTGCACGCTGTCTTTCAGCCCCTTTGTAGTAGGTTCTCATCAAGGCAATCGTTGCTGGCATAATACAAGCAGCCGATAACCCTTGGATGATCCGTCCGATAATTAACAAGGCGGCACCATTCGTAAATACGAGGCAAAGTGAGCCAATGATACTTAGTAGGAGCCCGAAATAGGTCATTTTCTTACGCCCGATTTTATCAGCTAGCCCGCCTGCTGCCACGACGAAAATACCCGAGAATAAAGCGGTCAAACTGATTGCGATATTAAGTACGCCCAGTGAAATTCCTAAATCAGATTGAATTGCTGGAACGACATTGACCATGGATTGCGCAAAAAGCCAAAATGTTATGACACCAAATACAATTCCTGTAATCATCTTATTCGTACCTTGATAGCTTGTGGTCATGATCTTCCTCCTCAAAATAGAAAGCAGTTTCCGTGAAAGTTATCATTTATCCATTGTTTATATATTTCACTACTCTACCATAATGAAGCGAAGGGTTGAAGGTGAAAAAATTAATTGTTTTGGTTTATAATTGTTTATAATAGTGTGAATTAAAAGATATAAATAACATGGATAACTACATCAAAGTAATTATGATATTCACGGTAATAACTGAAATTTAGAGGGTTCGGGAGTACCTATCACGAACCCTTTAAATTTGGAAGAAAAATGAATGGGGGTGATTGTATGAACTATGTAAAGGAATTAAGAGAACTTGTCGGCAATCGGCCCCTCATATTACCGGGGGCTGTCGTAATAATCCTGAATGATCAAAACGAAGTGCTACTGCAACATAGATCGGACGGCGGATGGGGGTTGCCGGGTGGTTTGATGGAACTTGGAGAAAGTTTAGAGGAAACCGCGAGGCGAGAAGTGAGGGAAGAGACAGGGCTAACCGTGAGTGAATTGGTATTGATGGGTGTTTTCTCTGGGAAGGACTACTTCTTGAAGGTGGCAAATGGGGATGAATTGTATTCAGTAACTGCTGTTTATACAACGCGGTATGTACAAGGAGATATTGAAATTGACGGCATTGAATCATTGGATGTACAATACTTCCCGCTTGAAAAATTGCCAAATGGATTGACGCCGGGGTATCGAAGTTATATTGAGCCGTACATGTCGAGGTTAGGTATTGGGAAATGAATTTAGAAATTAAAAATATGGATAAAGAATTTGAGAAGCAAATTCTAAAATGAAGAGATTCCTTATTTAAATCCAGTTGTTGTCTGGCTGTACAAAGCGAAAAATACACGTGAGAAAGATCATGCCGACTTTTTCGCGGTTAAAAACTTTCTGAAGATAGAGGACAAAAACTGGTTACGTGAGGCACTTCAAGTTCATGTGCCTGGACATGTATGAACTCGCGAATTATGAGGAAGGGGGCAGGGAAATGAACAAGATTATGGTTATCGGGGTGTCAGCTGGTGCTGGAAAGTCAACGTTTGCACGTCGATTGGGGGAATTGACTGGAATCGAAGTAACGCATTTAGATTGTTTGTATTGGAAACCGAATTGGGTGGAAGCCCCACCTGAAGAGTTTTCAGCATCCCAGCAACAAGTTGTTCAAAATGATCAGTGGATTATTGAGGGGAATTATACGGGGACATTCACTATTCGAGAGTCATATGCGGACACTGTTATCTATTTGGAGCTCCCACTCCGTGTCTGTTTGTATCGAGTGTTGAAGCGAAGAGTGCAGTTCCACGGGAAAACGAGGAATGATATTGCTGAAGGATGTAAAGAGAAGATAGATAAGGCATTTCTGAAATTCATCCTTACAACATATGGGCCACGAAAAAAGACAATGATAGAGCGAATGCAGCGGTATATAGGGGAAGAAAAGACTGTTCATTATTTGAAAAGTAGTAAACAGATTGAGCTTTTTTTAAAAACGTACAAAAAAAGTAAAGCCAATTGCGTATAGTGCGATCGGCTTTACTTTTTATCGGTGAACTCTTGCTCAATCCATGTTTTCGACCAATTCTCGATTTCTTTCATGATCGGCGTAAGGGACATTCCTTTGTCTGTTAATGAATATTCGATTCGTACGGGTGTTTCCGGGTAAACATGGCGAATGACAAAGCCTTGCTGATCAAGATCTTTTAATCGCTCTGATAGTATTTTTCCGCTGACGCCGAGTTTGTCGGTCATTGTGCAAAAGCGCTGAGGTCCTGCCATTAATTGATATAAGATAAGCGCGGTCCAACGTTGGCTTAGGATAGATATGGCTTTTTCGAAACGTGGGCAAAGCTCAAATTCATTCATATTGTAGTGGCTCCTTTCGTAAAAACATTCATGTGTTGACAATATTCATTGTAACATATAAAGTTAGTTACATAAAGTAAGTAACTTACTAATTAACTAGGAGGAGGAGTATAAATGAATTTTCATACAGCACCGCATACGTATACAGGGGAAGTACATCTTAACGTTCAGGACTTGAATAGAGCTGTTCAATTTTATAAAGAGGTGATTGGATTTAAAGTACTCGTAGAAGCTGCGGATAAAGTTGTCCTAACAGCGGATGGCAAGACGCCATTGCTGATTATTGAGCAACCGGAAAATGTTACGCCCAAAGAGGCGCATAAATCTGGGCTGTACCATTTCGCATTATTGTTGCCGAAAAGAGCTGATTTAGGGGCAATTATTAAACATTTCATCCAACAGAATGTACGAATCGGGGCTTCGGATCATCTTGTAAGCGAAGCGCTCTATTTGTCAGATCCGGATGGCAATGGCATTGAGATTTATATAGATCGTGATCCTGACGTTTGGAGTTGGGATAATGGAAAAGTTGCGATGAGTACGGATCCGCTTGACGGAGAAAGTATTATTGCAGAAAGTGCGGATCAGACATGGGATGGACTTCCTGTCGGGACTGTTATGGGGCATGTACATTTACATGTAGCCAATTTGCCTGAAACGGAAATATTCTACAATGCACTCGGCTTCGAGGTTGTCACGAACTATCCGCAAGCACTGTTCATGTCTAATGGGAAATACCATCACCATATTGGCTTGAATACGTGGAATGGCGAAGGCGTGTCACGTCCTACTGCTGGCAGTGTCGGACTCCAATCGTATACGCTTATATATCCAAATGAAGCTGCAGTGAAAGAAGCGATTACAAAAGTGGAAGAATTAGATGCAAAAGTGGAATTGAACGGTAGTGAATTTATGACGGAGGATCCGTCCGGTAACCGTATTAATCTTCGGGTTGGGTGATTTATTTCATCAGTTGAATGTGAAATGGGCTGTCTAAATTGGGCAGTCTTTTTGAATTGTATTCAATTTTAGTGTTTTGTGTAGTATGGTGAGTAGTATATGTGGTAATTAATGGTTTAATTGCGGAATTGCAATTAGAATCTAAAAGTTGAAATTAAAGGCTTGAAGTTGCAATTAAAACGTGACACTTATGCTGTGGGGATATATAACTTTCCCTACTTCAACTAAAAATTATAAAACTTCCTTCGACGCCATCCGAATAACAACGTATACTTAAAATAATAATACATATATTACCGAATTGAAAAGGAGTGAACTATGTGACGAAAAAGTTATGGTTTCAAGTAGGTGTTGGAATACTGCTTGCTATGCTCATTATTAAATACTTTATGGAGATTCAAGGGATTTTTTCGCCTTTAGTTATCATTGCAAAGGCAATATTCATACCATTATTACTTGGTGGCGTTCTCTATTATATTACGGAGCCGATTCAAGGTTTTTTGGAAAAACGTAAAGTACCAAGGTGGGGGAGCATTCTTGCGGTTATAGCGATTCTCTTAGCGGTCGTTTGGATATTCGTAGCAATTATTGCGCCTCCAGTGACGAAACAAATTAATAAATTAGTCGACAATACACCAGCTATCGCCCAAGAAATAAACGACTTGACATACTCTTTGTTTCAACAAAAAAGTGAATTACCACCAAAACTTGAAAACTCGATTGATACTGCGGTTGAATCACTTCAATCGATAGCGGTTAACTTTGGGAAATGGGTTGTTCAATTTTTACAAGCCCTCTTTCAAGCGATGTTCCTGCTTGTATTAGTCCCGTTTTTCTTCGTTTTTATCCTGAAAGATCACGAAAAATTTGCACCGTTCATATACAATTTCTTTTCGGGAAAACGTCGGGAATGGGTCAAAAAGACCTTACGTGACATCGACACGGTACTCCGTTCATATATCCAAGGGCAGTTGTTAATCAGTTTTCTTTTAGCCATTCTGTTGTACGCGGGTTATATGATTATTGGATTGGAGTATGCGCTACTATTAGCTATTTTTGGGTTGTTCATGAATCTCATTCCTTTCATCGGTCCATGGATTTCAGCTGTTCCTGCAATTATCATCGGTTTCATACAGGATCCGAAGATTGGTATTTTTGCTGCAGTCGTAATGGTTATCGCCCAGCAAGTTGAAAGTAATCTTATAACTCCAAATGTCATGGGGAAATCGCTGGACATTCATCCACTGACAGTCATTACTGTTATATTGGCAGCAGGTAATATTGGAGGTTTTCTCGGCATCATCGTTGCTGTTCCGGCGTATGCAGTTGGTAAAGCAATTGTGAAAAATATCTATGCAACGCGGCGAGATATTAAAAATGCTGCAACGAAAACGGTTTGAAAAAGAAATAGTAGACTGAAAAGCGCTAGGTGAAATCTAGCGTTTTTTCATACCATTCAATTGGGAAATGTAACCTTTTAAGGGTTGGACCGTCTCATTTATTAAATAGATAGGGGGGATTCGATGAAGAGAAAGGCGGTTTGGACACTACTAGTAGGAGGTTTGCTGGTACTATTGGCGTCTTGTAGTTCAGGTGACTCATCAAAGGCTGATAGTCAGATGGAGAGCTCATCAACTTCGCATGACATGGCAGCAACCGAGCAAGAGAATAAAGCTAAAACAGAAGTGTTAGCCGATGAACAATCTGAAGTGATCCCAACGAATAGAAAAATCATCCACAGAGCGGAATTGCAGCTCAATGTGAAAAACCTTGAAAATACGCAGCTTACGATAGAGAAAAAGGTGAGTGAATATGGAGGCTATATCGTTGAATCGAATGTGCATCGTGAAAGCGAAGAAAGTATGAGTGCTTTGATCACAGTTAGAATCCCAGAGCAACATTTTCAAAAGTTCTTAACAGATGTTGAAGGGGAAGCGGCTGAAGTTTTGAATCGCAATGTGACTGGGGAGGACGTAACCGAACAATATATAGATCTAGAGTCCAGGGTTAAATCAAAAAGAACGGTAGAGGAAAGGTTACTTGTGTTTATGGGCAAGGCGGAAAAAACAGAGGATTTATTGAAAATATCGTCTGATTTATCGAAGGTTCAAGAAGAAATTGAATTAATTGTAGGAAAGATGAAGTATCTAGAAAACCAAACGTCTTTTTCTACTATTGAAATAGCGATGCATGAAAATCGTGTTATTGTTCCAGGATTAGACGGTGAAAGTTTAGATACATGGGAAAAAACTAAAAAGCAACTTGCAACAAGTACAAACTTCATTTTTGCGGCGGGTTCGGGATTGGTAGTCTTTTTCATCGGGAATTTGCCGATACTCATTTTGCTACTACTTGTTGGTGTAGGGGTTTACTTTATTGTTAAAAGAATGAAGACACCTAAATAAATTAGTGAATGTAACTAAAAACAGCGTGATATAAATATCGGGTTCGGTACATGGGGAGAAAACGTAAAAAGTATGGCATATGGGGATGTAATTCGCACATGATTTGGTGTCCCCGTTTTTGTTGTTGTATCAATGTTTAATGCGATTATCGATAGTAAATCGCATTACAATTGGTGGACAAATTAACAGCAGCACATAAATTTATGTGCTGCTGTTAATTACGTTGTTAATATGCTTGTTAATAAGTGAATGGGGTTTTTTCCATGAAACAATTGGAAACGTCGAAGGGAACAAGGTATTTTGTGCTGAAATAGATTATAAGAGGACGGCTTATTAGACAAACAGGGCCTTTAATTAATTGATGGTAGATGGATAAAGGGGGGATAATATGAAAAGGTTAATTACACTAGTAGCACTGTTGGTATTTGTTTTAAGTGCCTGTGCTAATAGTAATCCAAAATCAAATACGATTTCTGCTGTTGAATTAACAGAGAGAGAGCATGCAATACTTACGACTACTTCAGACAAATCATTTGTTTTTGACTTCAATACTGACAGTGATTATAAAGAAGTATCAGTATGGGTTGAAAAATACGAATCAGGTAAATTGGTTAATGATGCAATAAGCTCATTACTAACAGAAGTAGAGGAAAAAGGGTCTATTATCTTTGCGACTTCTAATCCAGATGACAGTGGAAAGAAGCAGACATTCAATATTGGAATTAGAGGTAATGGTGGTATAAGTTCTGTAAGTAACTTCGAGACAACTTCAGATGATTTAGATGCTATGGCAAGCGTTTGGAACAACCTCGAAGGCAAGAGTAATTCAATTGAAGGTGAGCTCTTGCTAGCCATTATCGGTTATTCAAGTAATGAAACTATGAGTAGTCTTTCTACTGGTTTTTATGAAGATTTTGAAGGTAATAGGAAAGAGTTAGAAAAATATGACGTTGTTTACCTTCTAAAAGCTGAATTTAATAAGTGAAGACTTGTATAGATAATATTTAATAAATAGGTGCGATTGTGGAACAAGTGATATAAAATTATATTAGGAAATACGGTGAGTAAAAAAACCGCACAGGCGTAATAATCTGCGCGGCTTTTCTTGCATTTTCTATTGTTAATTCATATTAATTCATATATAAAACATATGCTAAATCGATTGTCATTTGACTTATTATTGTCGTTTTTCTCCCCGTCAACCGAACCCGTTATGATATAATAATTACTGCTTTTTCCTGTTTTATGTTTGGAAATACAAATGTTTATGCAAACTACATCCCGTATTAAATTGTGCTGAACACTTAGGGCACTTCGATCGACACGTCAAATACTCCGTAATAGTTAACTCATATCCACAAGCCCCGCAAAGAACTACTTCTTCATCAAACTTCTCAATGGGCCAAACAGTAGGATTCCCGCAACCATCTTCTTCATGGCATTTGTAGCACGGATAGTAGGTGTCACAACAATAGAATTTTATTGCAATCCGGTCGATTTCGGCATGATAATGTACACAGCGCGTTTCTTCATCAAGAACTTTTCCTTGAACTGTATGGCCTTTTATTTGCATGTTCAATTCCCACCTTCATTTTTTAGCATGTATAGAATCACTTGGAAAATGGATAAGCTATTGAAAAAAGGATTGATATAATGCGGAATGAGTTCCCTTTAATCCATACAAATATTTGGGATGCTTTTTGGGCAATACCCGCTATTCTTCTAGGAATATTCCTGTTGAAAGTTTTATTCAAACTCCCTGAAAGTTGGTTTTCAACCGCTGCAACAATCCTTGGACTTATTTTGTCTATTTTCATCAGCCATCCAGGTAACTTGCCAGCCGGTATTTTTATGGGATTTTTCTACGGCGGCGCAGCTAGTGGGACAATTTATTCGATGAAGGTCTGGTACAATGGCTATCGAAAAAAATAATATCCATCTTTTCATTTCAACGGGCAAAATCCACACTGCATGAGACCGGGTACATCCTTTGAGAAACAGCATGTTGTCCGGACTTCGGTGTTTAAAAGCATGGACGGTTCGCATCCTTTTAAATAGGCAGCAAATAAGGAACGAGGTGCGATCCCTTCCCAAGTTGTGTCGTCTTTCAATATGTTGAGGTCTGCGCGTGCTTCTACGGAGGTGCCTGGGTTCGCCAAAAGGACATGGTACTGCCAAAGGAGAAAACCGAAAATGTTTTCCCATAACGTCAATGGAGAAATGGATGAGACCGTACGGATTTGTCGGATGACAGCGCCACATTCATCCTGTAGAATCCGCTTGATGACGTCGCGCCGTTCCGCGTCTTCTACATATCGCCAATCCTTCGCAGATGCAAACGTGCTAACTGCCAATTTTCCGTATTCCTCTTTTGCACCAAAATGGAGCTGTTCATTGTTTCCGTCCCATACTTCATCGTACTTCGCCAGGTTATAAAATTGCATCGCGGTAAACATCCCAAAACGGCGCATGAAATACGATGCTGCTACAGTGCGGTTGGGGCTTCCACTTACTGCTTGGACGACATTTAGCATATCTTCTGTTTTTTGGCTGTCGAGTAACATTTTCAATGTGAATAAATTCTGTTCGGGAGAATCTACATAAATGCTGTACATATTCAGTTGTCTGAGCTGATCCGTGGTTAAGTTTGTCATAAATTGATTATAGCGTTCTTACTAGTCAATCATCAAGTTGAGTGAGCGCTCAGTCTGTTGTATACTAATTGAATAGACGGACTTTTATAGGAGTGAAAAACCAACGTGGAAAAACGATTGAGTGCAGAACAATTTATTGATTTGATTGATAAAGAGGCAGATATTATTATCCCGATTGCCAATGGGGAACCTCATCGTTTACTTGATATATTGGAAGAGAACTATTTGAAATTACAGAACGTTAGGATTCATCAAATGCTGGCTCTTCGAGAGCGAGATTATATAATTGGTAAAATGAAAGGTCATCTTTCACATGTCTCATACTTTTTGAGTGGTGCAACACGAAAGGCTTATCAGGAAGGAAAAATAGCATTAGTCCCGAACGTTTTCCATGAAGTTCCGCGCATGCTAAAGAAAATTACGAACATGTCGCTGATTATGACAGTTTCTTCACCAATGGATGAACACGGATACTTTTCATTGGGCACACAGGCAGATTATATTTCCGAGTTCATCGGTCATGTTCCATTTATCTTGGAGGTGAATGAGCATATGCCGCGCACATACGGTGAAAATCAAATCCATATTAGCCAAGTTGCGGGCTACATAGAAAATAATGCGCCTTTATCAGAAGAAAAACCTCCTTTAATCGGTGAGAAAGATCTTAAAATTGCGGAATTTGTAACAAATATTATTGAAAATGGGGATTCACTTCAAGTTGGTATAGGTGCGATCCCGAATGCGGTTATGAGCATGTTGAAAGATCACCGTCATCTAGGTATCCACACTGAAATGCTGACAGACGGAATCGTTGATCTCGTACAAGCGGGAGCTGTTGATGGGACACAGAAGTTCACACATAAAGGGAAGATTGTTGCGACATTTGCATTCGGATCAAAGCGTTTGTATGATTTCATCCATGAAAATCCTGCTGTTGAATTTTTACCGGTAAGCACGGTGAATGATCCGCGAGAAATTGCGAAGGAAGAAAGAATTGTGTCCATCAATGCAACAACAGAGGTTGACCTTTATGGACAATGTGCTTCCGAAACAATTGGAGGACGCTATTATTCGTCAACTGGTGGACAAGCAGACTTTGCACGCGGGGCACGTTTTGCAAAGCATGGTAAAGGTTTTATATGCATGTATTCGACTGTGAAAAACGACACCATTTCACGCATTAAACTGCAATTGTCGCCAGGTTCTGTCGTAACGACGTCGAAAAATGACGTCGACAATATCGTCACTGAATATGGCATCGCTAGTCTGTATGGCAAGTCGTTATCTGAACGTGCAAAAGCGCTCATAGATATTGCCCATCCGGCATTCCGGGAAGAGTTAGTGTTTGATGCGAAGAAGAATGGCATACTTTATTGACATCGAAACAGCGTCCTTGCAAAGGGGCGCTGTTTTTATGCACAAAACAAATTTATTGCAAAAATATACCCCGCGTGGTATATTTTTAGTGAGATTAAAGGGATATTAGGAGGGTAATTATATGACGTGGGTATTTATTTTACTAATCGTTGGATTTTTTGTATGGCGCATGATGCCGGCTAAAGGTGTTCGTTCTGTTTCGACAGAGGACTTGAAAGGAATGTTGAAAAATAAATCAGTACAGTTCATCGACGTTCGGACGCCTGGCGAATATAAAGGACGA
This sequence comes from Sporosarcina sp. E16_8, assembly GCF_017347095.1. Taxonomy (GTDB): domain Bacteria; phylum Bacillota; class Bacilli; order Bacillales_A; family Planococcaceae; genus Sporosarcina. The sequence goes on from NZ_JADPRZ010000004.1 coordinate 60,063, forward strand.
CATATTAAAGAGTTTAAAAATGTTCCGTTGAACACATTGAAATCACAGTTGGCTAGCCTGGACAAATCGCAAGAAACCGTTGTTATTTGTCAAAGCGGCATGCGAAGCGGACAAGCAGCGAAGATATTGAAGAAAGAAAAGTTTACGAACGTTTTAAACGTTACAGGCGGCATGAGTGCTTGGCGCGGATAATGAAAATCGGGAAAATCCATGGGGAATGTTGTACTCATGGATTTTTTTGTAGAAAAGAATAGATTATGCCCGTTTATCAGCATATGCCCAACACACTTTTTTAGGCTGATACATACTATTTGAATGAAGAGGTGGTGGACGTTGAAGAGAGATGATAAGGCTGTCCGATACGATCCGTTTGAAATCGAACAGCGCGAATGGAAACAAAGGCAAACGAAAGAGCGGCTAAAGCAGATGTTGACGATTGCCTCGCCGTTGTTCCTGCTTCTTATGTGGGAACTGTTGTCGAGGACTGGAATGATTGATATCCGCTTCTTCCCACCTCCATCCGCAATTGTGAGCACGTTTTTTGGGATGATTTCAAGTGGTGAAATGGCTGGTCATATCGGTGTTTCATTATACAGAATCCTCGTCGGATTTTTGCTAGGTGTCATACCTGGTGTCGTCATTGGTCTGCTAATGGGCCTTTATACGCCAATTCGGCATTTTGTTTCGCCAATTGTGATGGCGCTCATGCCGATACCTACACTTGCCTTGCTTCCAATCATTATTATTCTTTTTGGAATCGGGGATTTATCGAAAGTCATAACAATAGCTGGGAGTGTTTTTTTTCCGGTTGTTATCAATACGGCGGCTGGAGTCATTAATATCGATTCAATCTATTTGGATGTGGCAAAAAATTATGGAGCCAGCAAACTAGATTTTTTTACGAAAATTGCTTTTCCTGGTGCAATGCCGGTTATGTTGGAAGGGATTCAGATGGGGCAGGCGATAGCGCTTCTGACAATTGTCGCAGCGGAAATGATGGGTGCTACATCAGGGATTGGCTATCTAATCTGGGTTTCGTACAAAGCATTCTTACTGCAAGAAATGTACGTTGGGCTCATCCTCATTTCGTTTTTCGGTTATCTGTTCTCGCTGTTGTTACGAGGAATTCAGAAAAAGATGTTACCGTGGAGGTGAGTAGATGAGCAGGAAAGCAAAGATCATCATTCGTAATTTAACCAAGGCATTTTATAAAAAACAAGGCAGTGTCACGGCGCTTGACGATATTAATGTAACAATCAATGATGGGGAATTCGTTTGTATAGTTGGACCAAGTGGCTGCGGTAAATCGACGTTACTTCGAATCTTGGCAGGGCTTGAAACTCCTAGTATTGGTGAATTTACAATTGCTATAGCGACGGATGGAGAGAATCGACCGTTGCAATCGATGGTGTTCCAGGAAAGGGGTATCATTCCGTGGCTCACTGTCGAAAAAAATGTGGCATTCGGGCTTAAAATGCGCCATTTGCCGAAAAAGTTCATAAAAGAGCGTACGGCATATTATTTAAAAAAGACTGGATTAGAAAAGTTTTCATCCCTTTATCCGAAAGAGCTATCTGGGGGAATGAAACAACGGGTGAGTATTGCGCGTGCATTTGCTAATGATCCGGAGATCCTGTTGATGGATGAACCTTTTGCTGCGCTGGATGAACAAAATAAATTCATCTTGCAGGAAGAGTTACTGTCGATTTGGTCGGAAACCGGGAAGACGATTCTATTCATTACCCATAGTATCGATGAAGCGTTATTGCTAAGTGATCGTATCTTACTAATGAGTTCACAGCCGGGTAAAATTATTCGAGAAATTATTGTCGAAATGCCACGGCCGCGAAAAATCGAGGACATACGAGAAAATCCTGCTATGGCAGGGCAATTTGTGGAAATATGGAAGCACTTGCAGGAAGAGGTGCAGCGTTCAAGACGAGAAGATGAATAGAAGGGGAGAGGTTCGATGGCAAAGTGGATGAAAAACGGATGGTTGCTATCGTTATTTGCGATAGCGCTAATCGTTGGTGCTTGTTCTCCTAAAGAGACGGCGAAACCGGTAGTAGATGATAAAAAGCCTGAAGAAGTAGCTGCAGTTAATCCTTCGGGTGATTTGGCACCCCTTGAAAAACGTGCAAAAGTTGTCATTGCGGAAGACGGCGCTGCGTCTGGTGCGGGATTCTATATTGCAAAAGAGAGAGGATACTTTGAAGACTATAATATTGAAGTAGAGTTTGCTCAGTTTGCAAACAGCGATGACATGCTTCCAGCGTTAGCAGCTGGGGAAGTGGATATTGCAGGTGGTGTTTCCACTGCATCGTTCTTTAATGCGATTGGTCAAGGTATTGATGTGAAAATTATTGCGGATAAAGGACATAACGTGCCAGGCAAGTCGTATTTCACACTTGTTATAGGTAATCATATGGTTGACGTAATAAAAGAGTATAAAGATCTTAAAGGGAAGAAAGTTGGCGTATCATCACACAACTCGATTGATGAATATATTTTTGAGGAAATGATTAAATACGCCGGATTGACAAAGGATGACGTCGAATTTGTCCTTATGAGCGATTTTGGTAGTATGCTCGGTGCAATCAGTAACGGAACAATTGACGCAGCTGTTAATATTGAACCGCTCATCGCAACTGGCGTAGAAAAAGGATTCCATGTTCGATTTGGAGACACGACTGATTTTGCGCCGGAGTCCCAAATTGCAATGGTGTTAGGCTCGCCTCAATTCATGGCCGAAGAGCAAGATATATCGTTGCGATTCATGGCCGCTTATTTGAAAGGTGTGCGTGATTACAACGATGGATTTATCAAAGGCGAAGGAAAAGATAAGATAATCGACATAATGACGAAGCATACAGCGTTGAAAGACCCGGCGCTTTGGGAGAAAGTGAACGTCACCGGTCTCGATCCAGATGGGAAGATGTTCATCGACGATATTAAAAAGCAATATGACGCGTACAAAGCAAATGGTGCTATCCGTGGTGAGATTGATTTTGATAAAGCGATAGATACCTCGATAACGGAAAAAGCGGTCGAGGCGATTGGTGAATATAAGCGGTGATCACCGTAATTAATATGATGTAAGAGTTGACAGCTCTAAATAAAAACCCTTTCAGAGCTAGTGATTTTAGCTCTTTTTTTGTATCTTCCTATCAGGGTTGCACTTATTTATGGATCCAACCCTAGAAGGAACATCATCGCATTTCGACATTCTAAATGCTAAACTAAAAGTAGCTATAAATGTTGAAATATTGAATATGGCGTATAAATTAAGCGTAGGCGCCTTGCAAGGGGTAGCCGGAGCCATAAGACTGGCAGCGCAGCAGTCATGCTTATGGCGGGAGGTATCCGCAAAGTGCCAAAGCATTATTCAATGGAATCATTAACTCAACCTATATAGAACATTCTCGTACCTAAACAAAGGAGATAGAAGGTTGAAACTACTCATAAAAGTGCTAGTGTTTTTAGTCTTAGCCATTATATTAACGAAGTTACCAATCGCCGGTAAATACTTCGCTGTTGCAAATACACTAATTCATGAGGTAGGCCATCAACTGGCCAGTATACTAACTTTTGGTAAGGCGCATGAAATCCATTTATTTTCAAATACAGAGGGAGTGGCTTATTCGAGTCATCAATTTTGGATAGGTAAGTTCATCACAGGGTTAGCGGGATATGTTTTTTCTTCATTTATGGCATGTACTTTCTTCTTCCTTATTTACAAAGGACGTTATTCGATGGTGATTTACATTTTATTAGCCATCTTGGGAATCAGTTTACTATTTTGGGTTAGAAACGTATACGGTTTTTTCTGGATCATTACCTTTACCGCGGCATTCGTATGGTTACTTTGGAAAGCTGAAGGCCTGATTATTGAATACGTTGTTCTATTTCTGGTTTCCGTTATTTTTATAGAATCCATTACATCGGCGTTTGAGATTATGTATATAAGTTTTAAAACGCCATTACAAGCAGGAGATGCAACTAGTCTGGCTGGACTAACTCGTTTGATCCCTGCCCAAGCTTGGGGAATACTTTTCTTTGTCCAAGCTTTATATTTTGGATGGTTAGCCATGAGGAAATTTAAACCCACCTAATACCCTGAACATACTAGCGTCTCAATCCGAAGTGAAAAATAGCCTCCCGAGTGAAATTTTAACTTTGGGAGGCTATTTCTTGTTAAGTTATTTTCTCCTGTTTCATCACCGATGTTTGCAAACTATGCAATACCATTCCTGTAATGATTACTGCGATGCCAACTAAAGAAAGCGTACCGGGCAGTGCAATACCGAGAATCATCATTTCGCCAAGAATAACAAAAATAAGCTGTGTTGACTGTGTTGCTTCCACAGCTGCGAGTTTGCCTTGATCTCCCCGTACGCGGTCGGTTGCCATGAAGAATAAGGTTGTAGCGATGACTCCCGAACTGATACCAACGATGAACGACTGGCCAAGCTGACTCATAGAAGGGGGTCCGACCGTCCATAACGCATAGAATGAAAAGGCAATCCAAACGGGAATTGTCATAAGGGTCATACCAAGCACTCGTTGAAACGTATCGAGTCGACCACCAAGAAGCTCCATCATTTTACGGTTGCCAAGCGGGTAGGCGAACGCTGCCAAAACAACTGGAATGATGCCAAGCAGCAACGTACGCGGTTCAACGCTTTGGGCGTGCGGGATTTGGATAAGTACGACACCAGCAAAAATAATAAGTGTAATACCAAGTGAGATTAGCGGAATCTTTTGCCGAACCTTTTTTTCACCGTCTAGCGTTTTCACAATCAACGTGAAAAAAGGTGCCAGCAGGATACCGGCCACAATTGTCAATTGCCATGTGCCAGCAAGAAGCCACCCTGGACTGTAAGCTGCCGCGTAAGTAAGTGGTGCGTAGAATAAGACAAAGGCCGTTAAGCTCCAGATGAAAAATGGGGCAGGTTTACGGACGAATTCCTGCATCACTTCACCAAGCCCTTTGCGGTAAGCAACGATAGCGAATAAAAAAGGTACCATAAAGAAATAGCGAAGGGAGGCGCTCCAAAGCCAGCTTCCTCCCGATAATTCCATAGATCTGTTCAAAATGAATGTCACCGCGAAAAAAATGGAGGAAAGGACACCAATCCAAATTTCCCTCATAGGCTATCCCCCTTTTATTTAGGCGCGTTCTTCAAAAAGTTTCACGGCTTCAATGATGACATTTGTCGCTTTTACCATATTATCCACTGAAATATATTCGTATTTCCCATGATAATTTTCTCCACCTGTGAAGATGTTAGGCGTTGGCATACCCATATACGACAATTGGGAACCATCTGTACCGCCGCGTACGGGTACGATGTTCGGTTCAATAGTGAGGTTTTTGAATGCATCGGACATGATATCAACTATTTCCATGACAGGTTCAATTTTTTCACCCATATTGAAGTATTGGTCTTCGATTTCGAGTGTGACTGCGTTCTCGCCGTACTTTTTCTTCAGCTTATTAGCAGTTTCGATCATCAGCTGTTTTCTGTCTTTGAAGGTTTCACGGTCGAAATAGCGGATGATATAGCCAAGTGTAGTTTCTTCAGTGGAACCGTTGAACTGCATAAGATGAACAAATCCTTCGTAGCCATCGGTTTTCTCAGGAATTTCATTTGCCGGCATTGCCGCCTGGAATTGATTGGCGAGTAAAACGGAGTTGACCATTTTATCTTTCGCAGAACCAGGGTGAACGCTGACACCGTGGAATGTAACTTTAGCAGCCGCTGCGTTGAAGCTTTCATATTGCAATTCTCCAAGTGGTCCACCATCCATTGTATAAGCGTATTTGGCGCCGAATTTTGCGACATCAAATTTATGTGGTCCACGCCCGATTTCTTCGTCTGGTGTGAAGGCGATACGCAGTTTACCATGTTTTATGTCTGGGTTCGCAATCAAATACTCCATCGCTGTAACGATTTCAGCAATCCCCGCTTTATCATCCGCGCCAAGAAGTGTTGTCCCGTCCGTTGTAATAAGCGTGTGACCGATATAGTTTTTCAGTTCAGGAAAAGAATTTACTGTCATTATTGTGCTGGCGTTCAGTTGTAGATCATTGCCGTCGTAGTTGTCGATGCGCTGTGGCTTGACATTTTTTCCGGTGTAATCAGTCGTCGTGTCAACATGTGCAAGAAATCCGATGACAGGTACGTCACGGTCCGTATTGGCAGGCAGTGTTGCGAATAAATAGCCGTTGTCGTCGAGTGTAATGTCTTCCATTCCAATAGTGGTTAGTTCTTTTTGTAATTCGTGCAGAAGGTCCCATTGACCCGGTGTTGAAGGCGTCAAAGAGCTTCCAGCATCTGATTGTGTGTCAATTTTTGCATAACGTATTAGACGTTCGATTAGTTTTTCTTTCATAGTTAATAATTCCTCCTAATAAAGTGCTGATTCCCCTATCTTATCAGATTGCTCCGGTTTACGGAATACTTTACAATCCGACTTCCAATGCTGGATGCTATGAAAATTTGCGCCGCGTAATACGTCAACATAACGAATGCCTCGCGGTATGGAATTTCGTAAACGAATCGATCGATTGCAAGAATGGAATCTGAGAATATGAATAGCAATGCTCCAATGATAGCGAGCTTCATTCTCGTGCGAATAGCCATCCAACCCATCATTAAAATAATACTAATGTAGGCGGTAATGGCAATGCCGAGAAAGGTTTGGCCAGCAGAAAATTGTGAACCGGCAATCCAAATAGCCATGCCTGTACCGTAGAGAAGGAGAGGAGCGGCGGCCCATATAGGCACGGTCTTTTTTGCAACATGATTAAAAGCAAAGATATAAAAAATGTGACCAATGAAGAAGGTGATAAGTCCGGGTAAGAACCAATAGATGACGCCATCGGCAATCATGCAGACGAAGAGTCCACCAATGACGATCCGTTTGTATCTACGGGATAATAGGGGTCTTGTCGTTTGCGCAAATAGGATAATAAGTACCATGGGAATCAGTTTCATTAAAGTTTTGAAGCCGACTGGATCAGTGGGGATGAAGAATATATGGATGATACCCATTGCGATAATTGCAATAAGTAGTAGATTTCTAATCATTAGGACAACCCCCTTTTCTACTACGTTTTCGGGGGATGGGTAGAGAAACCCTTTTTAGGTTGTGTAGATTTCAGAAATTGTCGTCCAGTTTCAATAGGCATACATAAAAGGGCATAGAAAAAAGGCATCGCTTTAAGCGCAAATGCCTTTTTCTTGCTATTTATTATACGATTGAGTAATTCTTATGTGAAACAACAGTAAGATTTGACGCGGCGCCAATAAGTTCGGCGTCCTTCGATGAGATTTCAACAATGACGGAGTTCTCAAGTATTTTAAAAATAGTACCATTTACTTCGTGTTCATTACGGACAAATGAAATTTCTTCGTCGATTCTGCGCGCTGCGACAAAATCCGATACTTCTTTTTCCCTGCGTGGAAAAGCCATTTGAATTCCCCCTATCATCCATTCTCATCTTGCCATCTAGTTAAAGAGTACTTCGGGGAAACCCGTAGCAACAAGTAGATGAAGATGGAAAACAACTAAACGTAAACGATAACACAGATGTTGTCTACTATTAGTATACCATATTTTAACGAAATTTGCAGGGTAGCAGACTTTGTTAGCTATTTAAATAACAGTGCTTAAGTTCAAAACTTTGTAGCATACTAAAAACAAAGAGGTTGACATTATACCTGTAGGGGTATAATGTGTGAGTATAGCTTAAATAAAAGGAAGTGATGGGCATGGTATACGATGACAAAGTGAAAAATAGGCTAAAACGGATTGAGGGTCAAATCAAAGGTATTTTAAAAATGATGGATGATAATAAAGATTGTAAAGAAGTAATTACGCAATTGTCAGCCTCGCGTTCAGCTATAGATAGAACGATTGGTGTTATTGTCAGCTCCAATCTAATTGAATGTATACAACAAATGGATGACAGTGATCCAAGAACACAAGAGGATATTGTAAAAGAAGCAGTAGACCTACTAGTTAAGAGTCAATGAAATAATGGACTCTTTTCTTTTTAACGCATAATATACCCTGTGGGGTACAAAAAGAGAGGGAGATTTGATTGTCTGAAACGAAAAGAACCACCATTGTATTATTCAGTGGAGATTATGATAAAGCTATGGCGGCGTACATCATTGCAAATGGTGCTGCAGCTTATGATCACCAAGTAACGATTTTTCATACATTCTGGGGATTGAATGCACTTCGAAAAGACGAACTAGTCCCAGTAAAAAAAGGCTTGCTAGAAAAAGTATTTGGCAAAATGATGCCACGAGGTGCAGATAAGATGGGTATTTCCAACATGAACTTTGCTGGAATGGGTCCTAAAATGATTAAACATGTCATAAAAAAGCACAACGCGATGACACTACCACAACTGATTGAACTCGCTGAAGAACAAGATATAAAACTTGTCGCCTGTACAATGACGATGGATCTTCTAGGCTTACAGCAGAAAGAATTGATGGATGGCATCCAGTACGGCGGAGTTGCTGCTTATCTTGGGGATGCTCAAGAAGGCAATGTAAACTTATTTATTTAAAATTTTAAAAGATGGAGGGTTTAAAATGATTGAAATAACACCATTAGAAGTTCTGAAAAAGTTAAATACGAACGAAGCAATTCACCTGATTGACGTGCGGGAAGTGGATGAAGTGAAAGAAGGGAAAATACCACAAGCAATTCATATTCCGCTCGGATTATTGGAATTCCGTATGCATGAATTGGATAAAAATAGTGAGTACACAATGGTGTGCCGTTCAGGTGGACGTAGTGGAAGAGCCACACAATTGCTAGAGGGACACGGATTTAAAGTAGTGAACATGGTTGGCGGTATGAATGACTGGGAAGGTTCAGTGGAATAACCCTATTTTTTTATATTAAATTATACCCATACGGGCATGAGTAAAGGGAGAAGATGACATGATAAAAACTGATTTTATTCTTGACGCAAAAGGAATGGCTTGTCCAATGCCAATCGTCAAAACGAGAAAGATTATGAAAGAAATGGAACCGGGAAATGTGTTGGAAGTGCAGGCGACTGATAAAGGATCTACGGCAGATTTAAAAGCATGGGCTGAGGGTTCTGGACATTATTACCTCGGCACGACTGAAGAAGCAGGAGTTCTTACGCATTATGTACGGAAATCAGGCGACGAAGAACAAGTTGAGAAAAAACATCCACACATCGTGTCGAATGAACAACTCAAAGCCATTTTAGAGGAGAATCGTGAAGTGCTTGTGCTCGATGTTCGTGAATCGGCAGAATATGCATTCAATCATATTCCAGGGGCTAAGTCTTTGCCGCTTGGTGACCTTGAAAGTGAACTCGGGAATTTGGATAAAGAAGCGGAAATTTACGTCGTATGCCGAACAGGAAATCGCAGTGATATAGCATCTCGGAAAGTTGCTGAAGCCGGATTTTTAAAAGTGAAAAACGTTGTGCCTGGCATGAGTGAATGGAATGGACCAACAGAAAAGATTGTGTAATGAATGAATGAAATTACTAGAGGGGGTATACAAATGACGGTTCAACCAATGACGGCAAGTACAATAGCGAAAAAAGTAGTGAATCAAGAGCCTTTTTTCATTTTAGACGTGCGTAATGAAGATGCATTTGTGGATTGGAAAATTGAAGGAGACAACATTCAGCATCTCAATATCCCTTATTTTGATTTACTAGATGGGGTTGAAGAAATTATGGGTCAGCTTCCTACGGATCAAGATATTGTCGTTGTCTGCGCAAAAGAAGGCTCTTCCATTATGGTTGGGGAAATGATTGCGGAAGAAGGACGCACGGTTCATTACTTACAAGGTGGGATGAAGGCTTGGAGTGAACATTTGGAGCCAGTGAAAATTGGTGACTTGAAAGACGGCGGGGAGCTGTATCAGTTCGTGCGAATTGGCAAAGGTTGTTTGTCGTACATGATCGTTTCGAACGGGGAAGCAGCAATTGTTGACGCGACGCGGATGACCGATGTATTCATCGATTTCGCGAAAATGTTGGATGTCAAAATCACGCATATTTTGGATACACATCTCCATGCGGATCATATTTCAGGAGGCCGTAAAATTGCAGAAGCCGTAAATGGGACGTACTGGTTGCCTCCAAAAGATGCCGGTGAAGTGTTATTTGCTTATGAGTCATTGGAAGAGGGGCGAACGATAACAATTGGTAATACGACGATTGCCATTCAACCTTTGTATACACCAGGGCATACAATTGGATCTACATCATTCATAGTAGATGACACGTATTTACTTTCAGGCGATATCTTATTCATCGATTCAATCGGACGCCCCGACCTTGCCGGTTTAGCCGAAGATTGGGTTGGCGATTTGCGGGAGTCGTTGTACAAACGCTATAAAGAATTGTCAGCAGAATTGATTGTTCTTCCTGCACACTTCATGATTATAGAAGAATTCAATAGCGATGGTAGTGTTTCTGGAAAACTAGGTACATTATTCGCAGAAAATCACGGTTTGAATATTGAAAGTGAAGTAGAATTCAGAGAAATGGTAACAGGTAATTTACCACCACAACCGAATGCTTACCAGCAAATCCGTGAAACTAATATGGGCAAAATAACGCCTGATGAAGAAACACAACGTGAAATGGAAATCGGACCAAATCGTTGTGCGGTTAGATAATTTATTAAAAAACGAGGAGAGATTATGAATGAAATCAAACAAAGTATTAGACGCTAAAGGGTTGGCTTGTCCTATGCCGGTTGTACGTGCAAGAAAAGTGATGAAGGAAATGGAAACAGGTGAAGTGTTGGAAATTCTTGCGACAGATAAAGGATCCGTTGCAGATTTAGCTGCATGGTCGAAGTCGGGTGGTCATGACTTAGTGAAGCATACGGAAGAGGCTGGCGTATTTACATTTTGGATTCAAAAAGGTTAATTTAAAATGGAAGGGTATCTGCTTGTAGGATACCCTTTCTCCTTTTGAAAGGAGGACGGTGTGGTGGATTTCGCGTTTATTGTCACGATATTTTTAATTGGATTTGTGGGTTCGTTTGTTTCCGGAATGGTTGGGATAGGCGGCTCAATTATCAAGTATCCGATGCTGTTATATATTCCGCCCCTTCTTGGCGTTGCGGTCTTTACCGCTCATGAAGTATCCGGAATAAGTGCAATTCAAGTCTTTTTTGCAACAATTTCAGGTGTATGGGCATACCGTAAAAGCGGTTTGATAAATAAATCATTGGTTCTGTACATGGGTTCTAGTATTTTAGTGGGTAGTTTCATCGGTGGATACGGCTCGACTCTATTATCGGAAGGTGCTATCAACCTGGTCTACGGTATATTGGCAACAATCGCTGCGATTATGATGTTCATCCCTAAAAAAGGACTGGATGACATTCCTGTCGATCAAGTTACATTCAATAAATGGTTAGCGGCAGTGTTGTCATTCGTTGTTGGTATTGCAGCAGGAATTGTTGGAGCCGCGGGAGCATTTATCCTAGTACCTATTATGCTAGTTGTTTTGAAGATTCCTACGCGAATGACGATTGCGACGTCACTCGCCATTACGTTTATTTCTTCCATAGGTTCGACAATCGGGAAAGTTGCGACCGATCAAGTGTTGTATGGACCTGCTGCCGTTATGATTGTTGCGAGTATCATAGCAGCACCTATTGGGGCGAAAATTGGTCAAAAAATGAATACGAAAGTACTTCAATGGTTATTGGCACTTCTTATTTTGGGGACTGCTATTAAAATATGGTTGGATTTTTAACAACAAATAGAATCCGGTATCGCTCATTATGTAGGCGATGCCGGATTTTAAGTGTTCATTACTATTTCTTTTTAAATAAAATTGAAACCCGCTTCTCGCTACGCTCTTTCATCCGCTGGAAATTCTCGAGATGTTTCCAAATAGCGATTGCAAATAACAAAGTTGCTATCACGACGGGCCAGTATCCTTCTGCCAATACCGCCATCGCGATGAGCGTCACATAGAGCATCAGCACACCAAACACGAGAAAGTCTGTTACTAGCGCCACGACGACAAACAATGCAAAGCCAATGAGTCCAACTTGCCAGTCGATGGCAAGCAGTACACCAATTATTGTCGCGGTTCCTTTCCCGCCGTTAAAGTTCATGTAAAACGGGAAGTTATGCCCAATCACGGCTGCAGCAGCAGTAAGGAATAAAAGTAAAGACACAAAGACTTCTGGAAGTGCTGCGTTTTCTGTGAAATAACGCACAAGTAAGACAGCGGCCGCACCTTTTCCGATATCAATTACTGCAACAAGTGCGCCGAATTTCTTCCCAAGAACAATGGTCGCATTCGAAGCACCGGCATTTTTCACACCAGTTTCTTTCAAATTAACGCCGGATATTTTCTGCGCGATAACTGACCCATGTAGACATCCGACTGCATATCCCCAGAAGAGCATACCTACAACCCACAACCACATATCAAGTTCCTCCTAAAATAGCGATAGGTTAAGTGTAACATTCTATATAGACACAAGTTTCAGAAGTATTGTTTAATAAACTATTGACAAAGTATTAAGATATCTACTATACTATGTCACAAGATGGAAAACTGAATATCACAAACTCTTATCAAGAGCGGCGGAGGGAATAGGCCCTGCGATGCCCGGCAACCAGCGAGTGACAAACTTGCAAAGGTGCTACTTCCTACAGATTCGTGCGAACGGTCTGAAAGATAAGGGGAGGAATAAGCGAAAGCGTAACCCTCTTCTTAAGCGAAGGGGGTTATTTTTTATTCCGAAAATACCCCTAACGCCTCCGTACATCACACTCATATCCATCTAAAAAAACTCTGGAGGTAATGACTTTGACAAAACTTCAACCCGAAACACTTCTTCTACACGGTGGACAAAAACCGGATCCCGTAACTGGTTCACGCGCAGTTCCAATTCATAGAACCACATCTTTTGTATTCCGTGATACAGAACATGCCCAAAAACTATTTGCGCTACAAGAAGCAGGCAATATCTATACACGTATCACAAACCCGACCGTTGCCGTATTTGAAGAGCGTATTGCACTTCTTGAAGGCGGTACCGCTGCAGTTGCATTGTCATCTGGCATGGCAGCTATTGCGTTCTCCATTTTGAACGTTGCAGGGGCCGGAGATGAAATTATTGCAGCAAGCAATTTGTACGGGGGTACGTATAATCTATTCGCCACTACGCTTCCGCGTTACGGCATTAATGTGAAATTTGTCGACCCAACGGATCCAGAAAACTTCCGCGCAGTAATCACAGATAAAACAAAAGCCATATTCGCAGAAACAATTGGTAACCCGGGTCTTCATGTTCTTGATATTGAAGCGGTTGCGGACATTGCGCATGAAAACGGCCTTCCACTTCTTATAGATAGCACGTTTGCATCTCCGTATGGTTCGAATCCTATCGAGTTTGGTGCGGATGTTGTCATCCATTCTGCTACAAAATGGATTGGTGGGCATGGGACGACAATCGGTGGAGTTGCTGTCGATGCGGGTACATTTGATTGGACACAAGGTAGGTTCCCTGGCTTCACAGAGCCAGATGCATCATATCATGGCCTTCGTTACGGAATTGATACAGCGGCAGCGGCGTTTGCGACTAAACTACGCGTTCAACTCTTGCGTGACTTCGGGCCTTGCTTAGATCCGGATAGTGCATTCAACTTCCTACAAGGACTTGAAACGTTGCATCTGCGTGTGACAAGGCATAATGAAAATGCCGTTAAGGTAGCGGAGTTCTTGAAGAAACATCCTTCTGTTGAATGGGTAACATATACAGGCAACGAAGATCACCCATCTTATGACCTTGCGAAAAAGTACTTGAAAAACGGTTTCGGTTCCATTATTGTATTTGGTATTAAAGGTGGACGCGATGCAGGCCGAAATGTAATTGATAACGTTAAGATCTGGTCGCATGTTGCGAACGTTGGGGATGCAAAATCGCTGATTATTCATCCTGCTTCAACGACGCATCAGCAACTAGGACCTGAAGATTTGAAAAAGTCGGGCGTAACAGAAGAATTGATCAGACTATCGGTTGGGCTTGAATCTGTAGAAGATATTATTGCAGACCTTGCACAAGCGATTGAGCTAGCAGTACCAGTAACGGTATGATTTTAGGGTAACAGGAAGGGCGTGACAATCGTGAAGACGGGAATTGTAGAAATCGGTAACATGACATTGGAATCCGGTGTCGTCTTAGAAAATGTACAGCTTGCTTATGAAAGAAAAGGCAGTCTGGATAGACCGATCGTCTTAGTTTGTCATGCCTTGACAGGAAATCATGTGACAGTTGGAACGGATGAAAACCCGGGTTGGTGGAGCGGGCTTGTTGGCCGAGTGAAAAGTATCGATACGAACGGGTTAACAGTCATATCTTTTAACGCACTTGGCGGAAGTAACGGGTCAACAGGACCGTTAGCTGTTAATCCAGCCACGGGTGAGTTTTATAGGAATTTATTTCCGGAAGTAACAATCCGCGATATGGTGCACGCGGAACGGAGAGCGTTGGCAGAACTGGGTGTCAATCGATTACGGGCGGTCATCGGCGGTTCGCTTGGTGGCATGCGTGTACTTGAATGGGGCATTTTGTATCCCGAGGATATGGATATTCTATTTCCAATGGCCGTGACGCCGCAATCAACTAAAATAGGGAGCAGACAGTCTCCTTTTGGAAATAGCAGAAATGACATGGAGAGTTTCTATCCCTTAATCCGTGCCATGAATACACATGATATCGGCCGTGATCGGGGGGGCATTGAACTAGCTTCCAGCCGGATAGCTGCAAAAGTAGTGGCCTTTGCGTTTACGCACGATCCGATGTGTCCGACGGAAGAAACTCGAACTTTTGTCCATATGATTCCTAATTCAATCTATTGTTTGGTCAATACAAAAAATGGCCATGAAAGCTTTTTAACGGAATTTGAAAAATGGGGACTTGTCATCAACCAGTCCATGGAGGTGGCGGTATGCCGTCAATCAAAGTTGCTCTACTTGGCTTCGGCACTGTAGGTGAAGGGATTTATAGGATTTTGAATGAAAGAAAAGAAGAGATTAAACGAGAAACCGGCTGTGTAATCGATATCGTTTCTATCTTGGTTCGGGATAAGGCGAAAGAACGTCTAGCGACACCTGGAACGAGGATAACGGACGACATTCAGGAAGTTTTGTCAAATCCGGACATAGATTTCATCTTTGAGGCGATTGTTGGGGAGGAGCCCGCTTATACGTATCTTTCGGAAGCGGTAGAAAAAGGTTTTCATGTTATAACAGCGAATAAGACGATGTTTGCGAAACATGGTCCAGCGTTGCTAAAGCATGCGAAGTTCCGCAGAGTTAACTTTGGTTACGAAGCAACGACAGCGGGCGGTGTACCGATTATCCGTACAGTGACAAACTTATTACTGACAGATCGAGTGCGACGAATTCGAGGCGTTTTGAATGGTACTTCCAACTTTATCTTGACGAAGATGCGGAACGAAGGAATACCATTTAAAGCCGCACTTCATGAAGCGCAGGCGCTTGGTTATGCGGAAGCAGATCCAACGGACGATATAAGTGGCAAAGATGCCTTTCGGAAACTGATGATTTTGAGCGCACTTGCATTTGGTAGCCAACCAAATTGGCAAGACGTTCCGGTTGTCGGGATTGACAGGGTTACCATTGAAGACGTTTCGGATGCATCTAAGGCTAAACTTCGCTATCGACATGTCGCTGAAATTTTGATTGATGAAAAGGGACTATTACACGGAAGTGTGGGGCCGGTACTAATTGGTCCAGAACATCCGCTATATGGTGTTGATGGCGTAAATAATGCAATCATTGTTGAAACTGATTATCTTGGTGCGCTCACACTTGTTGGTCCGGGCGCAGGTATGTATCCAACGGCAAGTGCAATGGTTGGAGACTTTCTCCAAATGATTGGGAAACATGAAAAAGTTCTTGTTACTAGTTAAGAAAAAGCGATTCCATATATGGAATCGCTTTTTGGTCATTATTTTAATTTCATTAACTTTAATTCGGCTTTCAATGCTTTGATCAACGCGACAACCATGAGCAGCATGACGAAAGAGAAAGGTAAAGCTGCGATAATAATCGTGTTTTGCAAGGCGGATAGGCCGTTGACAGATAGTAAAATAAGCGCAATTGTCGATTGAATAACGCCCCAAATGAGCTTTACATTATTCGGTGGCGTCAATGAACCGTTGGTTGATTGCATACCGAGGACAAAAGTTGCTGAATCCGCTGATGTGATGAAGAATGAAACAATCAATAAAATCGCACAAATGGATATGATGAACGACAAAGGCATCACATTGAACATTTCAAAAATAGTTAGTTCTGTTTTTGGTATCGTTAAGTCGACAAGTCCTTTTTTCTGAATATCAATCGCTGTCGAACCAAACGCTGTAAACCAGAAAGTAACAAGAAGTGTAGGGGCAGCAAGTACGCCAATCATAAACTCCCTTATTGTCCGCCCTTTTGAAATACGAGCAATGAACATACTGACAAACGGTGCCCAAGCAATCCACCATGCCCAGTAGAAAATTGTCCAACCGTCGAGCCATTGCCGATCAGTAGAATCAAGAGGTGCCGTGCCGAAACTCATTTGAATGAGGTTTGAAAAGTAGCCGCCAAATGAATCGGTGAACATATTGAAAATGAGCAATGTCGGTCCTAGTACAACGATAAATCCAAGAAGTGCTAGTGTAAGGACTAAGTTTGTGTTCGACAAATACTTGATACCTTTACTTAACCCAGACCATGCGGATATAACGAACAAGACCGTGATGACTGCAATGATGACAAACTGTGAAAAGATAGATATCTCAATACCAAATAAGTAGTTGAGGCCTGCATTAATTTGAACAGCACCGAAGCCGAGAGATGTAGCGACGCCGAATGCTGTCGCAAAAACAGCGAGTACATCAACGAGAGTCCCCCACGGACCAAGCATTTTTTTACCGAATATCGGCTTCAATGTTGCTGAAATTAATCCCGGTTCTCCTTTGCGGAACTGGAAGAAGGCTAGAGATAGTGCAGTAACTCCGTACATGGCCCATATGTGGATACCCCAGTGGAAGAAAGACTGACGTAAGGATTCTTTAAAGGCGGCATCCGTATTGGGATCTTCCGAAGCAGGGCTGATTGCAAAGTGAGATAACGGTTCAGCGGCACCATAAAAGACGAGGCCGATTCCCATCCCGGCAGAGAACAGCATGGCAACCCATGTAACTGTTGAAAACTGCGGACGGTCCGTATCTTTTCCAAGTCGGATTTTTCCGTATGGACTGACGATAAAATAGAAACTTAGTGCTAACATAAATGACATGAGTAGCATATAGTACCAACCAAAAGACGACGCAACGAAGTCTTTGGCGTTAGTTGTGACAGCAGCGAAATGTTCGGGTGCTAACGCGCCATACCCGACGGTCAAAATAATCAGACCAATTGTGATGTAAAAGACATTTGAAATTTTCTTCATAATTCCCCCTCGTGTAACTGGTAATTTAGAAACAGCTTCTTACTATACTAGTAAAGTGCTTTTAAAGCAATCAATTGGTGTATTTAGTATTTCCGTTTATAGAGGTTTTTAATCTTTTTCCGAAATTACACGGAATGATAACCCATTTCAAATGAAATAAACCCGGCTGAAAGTCCGCAGACTTTCAGCCGGGTTTTCAATCTTCGTCTTTAATGTCACGATCGGGTGGGATCGGTTCGTTCCGCCATTCGTCGATTTGGTGTTTCAACATTTCGAGTTGTTCCAGATAGAGGCCAAACTGATCTTTATTAATGAGAAATTGTTCGCCATCATGGACGGAACGGATACGACCTTCCCGCACGTACTTCTCTACTTGTTCGACGGGCATGCTGAGATGTTCAGCGGTTTCTTGGATTGAGACATACATGGTATACAGCTCCTTAAAAAAACCCCGCTCTATTTCAATCGTAAACGGTGAAATGGAGAGGATGGGTTATATTAAATCAGTTTTTCGAAGTTTAGACGTTTATTCAAAGCAATCATGATCGGAATTCCAATTGCCATGACAACGAATTCGCCGATAGCAAGTGTCAGATATATGATAAGGAACGGCAATCCGTGGAATTCTGGAATATCTGCAAAAAGGCTAAGTTGAAATGCAATAATAATCATTAAAATTGTAAAAGTGACTGTGTTAAATAGCATTCTTTTGAAGATGCTCTTAATGAATTTTGCGGAAAAAATCGTTATCGATAGAGCAAGTGCTGAATGAAGTACTCCAAAAATAATATCAACTGCAATTGGTGAAAAGAGCAAGTTAGCGACAAATACACCAATTATAATTCCGAAAATATATTTTTTATTGAAAACGACAAGATGGTTGAAAACTTCTGAAATACGGAATTGAATGAGGGTGAATCCAAATGGTGCGATTAAAAATGTGACAGCAACATATAAGGCCGCAATAATACCGTTTGTTGTTAATGTTTTTATTTTCATTATTCATTTCCTCCTAGTTTTTTTAGCGTGGGATGGTTGACGAACCACGTGTTGAAAAGCCTGCAATACAGTGTATCATAGTGTTTTTGATTCGTACATGCCAATATGTAGGGGGGGAAGGAAATAAAGGGAAAGAACTATAACCTGTAATAAAGGATATAGCTCTTATTATTGTTATAAAATAAAGTCGAATAGCTTTGATTTAATGACATTTTGTATGTTGAATTAACTCAACGGGTCTAAAGGTTTGCTCGCTTTTTCGTCCAGTTCCGAATGGCAATAATGACATCCTTTAATGCCATGCCAATTGCTGTGAGTTCATATTCGACTTTCTTGGCGGAAGATTCAAGATGTTTTTTTGTTATTAGGCCTTCCTTAACTAATTCATTCAGCCGTTCGGTCAGAAGTCGATCTGATATTCCTGGAATGGCTTCAGCTATTTCATGAAAACGCTTCGGTCCGGACATCAATGTATAAATAATTATCCCCGTCCATCTTTTACCGATAAATTCGATGGTATCGTGAAAGTTACTGCAGATATGTGGTAACTTTTCGCAATCGTATGGTCGGTCCACTAGTAAAACCTCCAGTCTACCTCATCTTTCATTCATCTTAACATGAATCGTTAGTGTTGACATAACAAACTTACTAATGGTAAGTTAAATTCAATGACTTACTAATAGTAAGTTGATTAAGAGGAGGCAATACGATGACAACGACATTGGATTCAAACTTATATAGTGTAATGAACGCAAGAAAATCAGTAAGGGTGTTTGATACGAACGCTACAATCGCAAAAGAGGAAATTGTAGAAATGCTAAAATTGGCTACAATCGCTCCTTCATCCAGCAACCTACAATCTTGGAGCTTTATCGTTTTTCAAGACGCAGAATTGAAGAAGGAACTGAAAACAATTGCCAATAATCAAGCCGCCGTCGAGGATTCATCTGCTGTTATTGCGGTCTTGGGGAATATCGACGCGTATAAGAAAGTGGAACAAATTTACACACAAAACGTTGCAGAAGGACATATGGATGATTCTATTAAGGATTTCACAATTGCCAGTACGAATGCAGTTTATCCAAATATGCCAAGAGAGGTAAGAGCGAACATTGCTTCTTTTGATGCAGGACTTGTTTCTATGCAATTGATGTTGATTGCTAAAGAAAAAGGCTATGATACTTTACCGATGGGTGGCTTTGATAAAGTGAAATTTGCTGAGAGATTCGACCTTTCCGCTGATCAATTCCCAGTTGTACTGATTGCCTTAGGTAAGGCTGCTGCCCCGGCATACGGGTCCTCGCGCTTGCCTTTAGATGAGGTTGTACGTTTTATATAAGAATATCCTTGCCCGAAATGCTAGCTGTTTCGGGCTTTTTTTATATATGCATGTTTATCGTAGGTGAGCGACTGTAAATCGAACATCATGGACAGGTGTTTGTGGTGCTACTTGGCGTGATTCTTGAATTGACGTTGAGTGGGAGAGGAAAGTTGTACAGGTGGCGGTGGTCGAACAAAAAAACAAGGCCCATAAGCTTATGGGCCTTGTTTTTGAATGTTCAATAGTTGCATTTCACTTTAATTTGGAATGAAAAATAGTGTGACTCATGTTTTTGAAAAAGATAAGAAAGTATACGTTTTTCACCTTGGACTAGTGTCTAAGTGCTAGACGCCTGAAGGCTCATTTGCTAGGAGTTACGCCGCTCCGCCTTATGCCTGTCAGGTCTTAAACGGCGCCTTGTGCTTTTCATGTTTGTGTATATTCACAAGGTCTTAGGTACTAGATTATAACAACGTTTGTATATCCATTCGTAATCTTTGACTGATAGATCGCGAGGATTACCAATTGTTTGTGGGTCCGTCATTGCTGCTTTGGCAAGGCGTGGAATCATATCTTCTGAGACACCTTGTTCCTTTAACGAGGGAATATCCATATCTTCCACAAGTTTATATACTTTATTTACCGCTGCTTTCGCTGCTTCCTCGATTGTCATCTGGGATGTATTGATACCTAAAGCTTGAGCAATGCGTGCAAAGCGTTCTGGATTGCCCTTCCAATTGAATTCCATCACGGGACCTAGCATCCAAGAGACACATTGACCATGTGGCACGTTTATAATACCGCCAAGTGTTTGTGCCATTGCATGTGCTGCGCCAGCAGATTCACTACCGTATGAAAGTCCAGCGAGCATTGCGGCCTGCGCCATACCGTACCTAGCTTCAATGTCGGCTCCATCCGCATATGCTCGATGAATATAATTCGCCACGTACTCAATTGCCAACAGCGCGACAGCATCGGTTACTGGTTGAGCATATTTCATTGTGTAACATTCAATTGCGTGAGAAAGGGCGTCAATACCTGTCATTGCCGTGACATGTGGTGGCATTGAAGTGTGAAGTTCAGGGTCTATAATCGTTAAGTGTGCCGCGATAAGTGGACCACCAGTATTAAATTTAAATTCACGTTCTTCATCAGTGATGACAGCCCATTGTGTCACTTCAGAACCTGTGCCGGCCGTTGTTGGAATCGTTGTTAATGGGGGAATACGGTTTACTAATGGTTTTTTTCCATCAGCAGCTTCGTATTCTAAAACTGATGCGTTATGTGCTATTTCAACACCAATTGCTTTTGCCGTATCCATTGAACTACCACCGCCAACTGCGACAAGGCCATTACATTTATTCTTTTTATAAAGTTTAGACCCTTCATTGACAACTCTTATAGGTGGGTTCGCTTCGACTTGATTGAAGAGTACGACTTCAACTCCAGCTGCCGCTAGGGACTTCTCTACTGATGTTGTCATTCCTGCATTGTAAATACCTGGGTCAGTAACGAGTAGTATCTTGGTAACACCGAGGCTTTTAATTTCATTACCCGCATATTTAATGATACCAATTCCGTGTTTGATAATTGTTGGAACTTCAAAAGATTGCATTATCGTCATTTGTTCAAATTTCATATTCATACCTGCCATAATAATATTGCCCCCTACTAATTTTTATCAACTTAATCGTCTGTTACTATTTTGTTTATTTAAACCAGTTTACTGGTTCTGGTTTTGTGTTTTGGTAAATATGTTTTACTTCTGTATATTCTTCTAATCCAGTTTTACCTAACTCACGTCCGATACCTGATTGTTTATATCCACCCCAAGGAGCTTGCGCAAAGTATGGATGAAAATCGTTAATCCAAACGGTCCCCATTCGTAATTGACTAGCTACTCGTTCCGCTTTTAGTATATCTCTGGACCAAACAGCGCCAGCAAGACCATAAATAGTATCATTTGCTAATGAAATGACTTCTTCCTCGCTAGAAAAGCGTTCAATTGTTAAGACAGGACCAAATACTTCTTCTTGAACAATCCGCATATTAGCTGTACATTCTGTGAAAATAGTTGGGAGATAGAAGAAGCCGTTTGCGAGTGAGGGATCTGTTGGTCGTCCACCACCAATTATTAGTTTTGCTCCCTCTTCTTTTCCGATTTCCACATATTTTTCAATTTTACTGCGCTGTTCTGCCGAAATCATTGGACCCGATTGCGTATGTACATCAAAGCCATCTCCAAGTTTTATTCGCTTAACACGTTCTACTAATTTATCGACAAACCAATCATGAATCTCGTCTTCAACCAGCAACCGAGCACCCGCTGAGCAGACTTGGCCAGCGTGGAAGTAAACAGCGTTTAATGCCTGATCTACAGCCGTATCTAGATCACTATCGGCAAAAACGATATTAGGGTTTTTTCCTCCAAGCTCTAATGCGATTTTCTTCAAGTTACCACTAGCCGAAGCCATAATGTTTTTGCCTGTTTCAATACCACCTGTAAAAGAAATTAGATCAACAAGTGGGCTATCTGCCATCGCCTGTCCAACACTGTGACCTGGTCCGAGTACTAAGTTAAATACGCCTTTTGGAACATTGGCTTCTTCAATTAATTCGGTAATTTTAACTGTCGTTAAAGGTGTGATTTCACTAGGCTTCAAGACAATCGTATTACCAGCAGCAAGCGCCGGTGCAATTTTCCATGACGCCTGTAGTAGGGGATAGTTCCAAGGTAAGATTAAGGAAGTAACGCCAACAGGTTCCCGAACAACCCTACTCATTGAATTAGGATTAGGTGATTCAATGAGTTCGCCTCCATTCTTATCAGCCAGCCCGGCAAAGTAGCGAAATACTTCTGCGATATCCACCATATCGGCTTTACTTTCTATTAGTGTTTTTCCGGTATCTAATGTTTCTAGCATAGCTAATTCATCTTGGTCTCGTTCAATGAATGCTGCAATCTTATAGAGAAGTTTTCCACGTTCGTTTGCAGGTGTAGCCGCCCAACTACCCTGATCGAAGGTTTTTCTAGCGACGAGTATCGCCGTGTTTGCATCATCTGCATTTCCTTCAGTAGCAGTAGTGATAACCTTCTGATTATATGGATTGATAATTTCCCGGGTTTCTCGTGATTTTGCTACAACCCAATTACCATCTATATACATTTTCTGAATAGCGATCATCTTAATAACCACTCCTTTGTATTTAGTTCGTTAAGTTCGTTAAATTTAAATTTAACGTTGATGACAATCATTAATGTAACATAAAGAATAATTAATGTAAATATATTGGGTTTTTTAAAGAGTATGAAGAAAAAATCCTTATTAAAACATGCAAAGTATAAGGTTCTCTATTTTTAAAGTAATTAGATTTCAATTTAGCATCTATCCTAGCTATTTGAGTATTAAGGGTGTAAAATATATATTTAACAAAGGTTCTTTAGGGAAAGGAGAATAATACAGATGTCCCCACAATTAAAAAAAGATGAAGTTGCATTAGCGTCAATAGAAAATGCAAAACAAACAATCATCGGTGCGATTGCTGAAACGATGGATTTATATGGTGTCACTCCTTCAGCGGGGCGCCTTTATGGCACGATGTATATTGAAGGTGAAATGACACTGGATCAAATGAAAGACCGTCTAGGAATGACCAAACCAAGTATGAGTACTGCGGTTAAAAAACTACGGAGTAATGGAATGGTACAAAAAACATGGGAAAAGGGATCGAGGAGGGAACATTTTGTAGCAGAGTCAAATTTCTTTAAATCATTCATCACTTTTTATTGTAAAAAGTGGGAACGTGAAGTAGAGATGAATGTAACAGCAATTGATGATGCGGAGAAAGAGCTTGAAGCAATTATCAATAATGATCAAGTGAGTCGTGGTATTAGAGAATATGCAGGGAATTTAAATAATCAAATTCGTGAATCCAAAAGTTATTACAATTGGTTGACTCGGCTGATTGACTTGATTGAGTCGGGAGAGATATTTACATATTTACCAATAGAAGATATTGAAAAAGAATAAAGGGAAAATGCGTTACCATCAACCAAGGGGGATAATAGTGAGAAATTCAAGAAAAAGTAGTAGTTTGTTAAGTCTAATAAGTATATTTGTAGTTGCAATTATATTGTCGGCATGCGGAAGTAATGAGAAAAGCGTGAATGAATCGGATGATAAAAAGAATCAGCTTGGAGAGAAAAAGATTACGATACCTTACGTATCTTGGGCAACAGAAATTGGAAGTAATCATGTGATAAAAGAGGTACTTGAGAGTGTCGGCTATGACGTGACTTTGAAAGAAGTTAATACAGGCGCGATGTATATTGCTGTAGCGGATGGGTCGGCTGATGCGATGATTTCAGCATGGCTTCCATATACAGACGTAAGTTATTGGGAAAAGTTTGAGGATGAATTAGTAGATTTAGGTCCTAACCTAAAAGAAGCGCCGTTAGGCTTAGTTGTGCCTAGTTATGTAGAAATCGATTCCATTGAAGAGATGAAAGAAAATGCTAATTCCGTTGGAGAAGCGACTGGTTGGACGATCACTGGGATTGATCCAGGCGCGGGCCAGATGCAAATTACTGAGGAAGCAATGAAGGAATATGGCTTAGATAACTGGACATTAAAAGCCACCAGTGACGCGATAATGATGGCTGCATTAGACAGGGCAATAAAGAAAAAAGAAGATATTATCGTGACGCTCTGGTCTCCACACTGGGCATTTAAAGAATATGACTTGAAATATCTAAAAGATCCGAAAGGCGTATTTGGAGAGCCGGATGATATTCGTACACTTACCCGCAAAGGTCTAGAACAGGATTCGCCGGCAGCCTACCAAATTTTGAATCAATTCGAGTGGGACAAAGAGCATTTGGAAGCTGTAATGGTCAATATTTTTAATGGAACAGACCCTGAAAAAGCAGCTAAAGAATTTGTTGAGAATAATGAGGAACTAGTTAAGAAATGGACAAAAGGCGTGCAATAAAGTTACTTATTATTACACATCTGTTGATTAAATATTTATTTGCATAAAATACTGGTAGGAAGGGCTTGATAACCTCCATTTTTTACTGGACTATTTTTGGCCCGCTTACGGCTAACTATTCATGTCAGATGTACAGAGGGGTCCTAGTGTGGTTAGAAGTGACGGAGTCACTTCTAGCCACACTATTTTCAGTAATCCTGTTGCGAATAGTTGCCTGTCGCGAACCTACACTATTCAAGTGGAAAATGCAATTGTTTTGGAAGAAAAGAATAGATGACTTTCTATAGAGAGTGTAAGTGCCCGAAGATACAATTTCAGGCACTCTAGTACGTTGTACAATGTGTTCCTTGCTTACTTTTAGCAAAGATTATTCATGTAATCATGTGATGTATTATAGAAGTCATTCAATCCAAAGCGATGCAATAGCGCAACTATACAAGTAGTGGGCAGGGGGTGATCAAGATACTCGCTGGATACTTTTGGTTAATCAACAGACGTGTTATTATTAGACTGTACATACAAGGATGTTTTGTAGTGCTGTTCATTAATAGACGTTGACTAATAAAGACACACAATCCTTTAGCTAAAGGATTGTGTGTCTTTTGAGCATCCAGTAAGGTGGGGGGATATGTACGAGTTAAGGTGTTGGAACAATCTGTTTGTATGGTATCTTCTATATAGAGAAAGAGGGGATAACTGTGTCACAGCGTATTTCATATTTATTCGTACTAGTAGGAGCGATACTTTGGGGAACGACCGGCACCGCACAGACGTTTATGCCACAAACAATCCACCCATTGGCAGTGGGGGCATCGAGGCTTGCTATAGGTGGTTTTTCATTACTAGTTATTTTGCTCATTATGCGTAAAATCGATTTTCGAAATTGGCCGTGGAAATCTACGCTGTACGCAGCTATATCAATGGCTATTTTTCAATATTTATTTTTTTCCTCTGTCAGATTGACGGGAGTTGCTATAGGCACGGTCGTCACAATCGGAAGTGCTCCCGTTTTTTCCGGAATCATTGAATGGTTATTATTGAAGCGCCGTCCGACCCGGGTGTGGATCATGGCGACAGCACTTGCAATTATAGGATGTGCACTGCTCTTTTTAAATAAAGATGGAATCGTTGTCAATCCAGTGGGAATCGCGATGTCACTTGGAGCTGGATTGTTGTTTGCCTTTTATACCCTCGTCAATAAAGACGTACTAGACAAGGTGGATGCTGTGCCTGCTGTTGCGGTTATCTTTTCGATGAGTGCGATAATGCTTCTGCCATTTTTGTTTTTATTCGAAACGGAAGGGCTTATGACTGGGCGTGGAATATCTGTCGTGTTGTATCTTGGGATCGTTACAACCAGTGTGGCATATATCCTATTTTCTGCCGGATTGAAACGGATACCTTCATCGTCAGCCGTAACGCTGTCACTTGCTGAACCGCTGACTGCTGCTATATTGAGTGTAATTGTTGTAGGTGAGCGACTGAATGGAACGTCGTGGGCAGGTATTGCGATGTTGCTTGGTGGAATTCTTGTGTTGACGTTGAGTGGTAGGAAGATGAAGAAATCTAATTTACTTACTTAATTGGCACTGGGCCTTCCTGTAATTATAGGAAGGCCTATTTTTGACTATCTTAAGACTTTCTTCATAATTACAGTTGGTAAATGTTAAGATTTGGCGGGTACAATTGGTATCATAGAGTTAAGAAAAGCGAGGTGCGGAAGATGGCGAAGTTCACAGTGCTTGTAGCGGATGACGATCAGGATATCCGTGACGGGATTGAAATTTATTTGAAAAATGAAGGATACGACGTACTAAAGGCCGCGGATGGCAAAGAGGCGCTGGAGTTATTGGAGGCGAACGACGTCCATCTTCTCATTCTCGACATTATGATGCCGAACATGGATGGTATCACAGCAACATTCAAAATTAGGGAAGTGCGCAATATCCCGATTATCATGTTAAGTGCAAAAGCGGAGGACTCTGATAAAATTCACGGTTTGTCCGTTGGCGCTGATGATTATGTAACCAAACCGTTCCATCCAATGGAGTTGATGGCGCGGGTGAAGTCACAATTACGTCGCTATATTCAATTTGGTACGTATGACGGTCAGAAAAAAATTGAAGTTGACGGTCTTGTTCTTGATGAAGAAGCAAAGGAAATAACAGTCGAGGGCGATGTTGTGAAGCTGACGCCCATTGAGTACAAAATTACAGAATTGCTGATGAAAAATGCGGGGCGCGTGTTTTCCATCAATGAAATCTATGAACGCGTCTGGAACGAGGCGGCGTACAATGCTGAAAATATTGTTGCTGTCCATATACGTAAAATTCGTGAAAAAATCGAAGCAGATCCAAAAAATCCGAGATATGTGAAGGTGGTGTGGGGCATTGGTTACAAAATCGAAAAATGATTACGCTGCTTTTTGGTCAATCCTTGCAATTGTTATTGGGGCATTAAGTATTGGTTATTGTTTCTCCCACATCATCGATTTAGTTGGTAATGGTGTGGAACGTTCTAGTCGGGCCATCGCCCAATTAAACAGGCTAATTAAAGGAGGCGTTTAACGATGAAGAGTAATAAATCGCCCCTACTATTATGGGTTTTACTAGTTTCGTTATTTTTAATAGCGCTTAATTCAACCGTGCAGGCTGATCTACAGAATATCGGGAAAAGTTATGTCAATTCGGAAGTTTTTAAAGCTAATATGGATACTTTTTATCAAAATATCGGTCCAACCACTTTGAATCCGATTAATATGGAAGAAGCAGAAAAAACGATTCCGGTAGCGAAGTCGGAAATTGAAGCACACCGCAACAGATTCGGAACCATGTCTGAGCAAATATCCAACATCCAAGACCAATATGTCGATCGGATTGCAGATGCAAAAGAGTCGAAAAATGAAGAGCTGAAAGCCGTATTAATTAAAGAGCGGGACACGAAACTGGATGATATTCGTCAAAATTTTGAAAGTGATGAACATGTAGAGGCAAAAATTAGGACTAAAAAAGCAGCTATGCTGAAAGGCTATTTGAATGAAAACCTTAGGTTAGAAATTGATGAGTTTCCAGTTTTTTACGAACTAGTAGATACCAAAACAGGGGAAAAGTTTTCATATGGCGATATGTTTTCCCACGCCGCCTATAAGAAGGTATTTGATGGGGGAAATGGTTATTTAAAAGCTTCGTCTATTCCTGTAGATAGGGATTTAACTTTTATGCGTGATGATGAAATCGAACTGACTAGGGATGACATGTTGTCAATCAGCAATCCGACACGAACATTCGAAGGCGAAGTCATCGTCTCGAAAGATGCATTGAAAGATGGGTTACTCAGTCACCAGATAAAGCAATATAACCAAGACAGATATTTTACGTTTGTTCTTTGGTTAGTTGGTGCAATTGCGTTGGCCGTAGTATTCACAAAGCTTCAGTTTAAAAAAGGGTGGGTTACGGAAAACGACTGGGCTATTAAATATAGCCACCTTAAAATTGATATGAAAGTAGGTTTGCTGGGTGTATCTACTATTGCAATGTATGCAGTATTAAATATCGTTTCAAACAGATTTCGTTATTTCTATTTTATAAACGTGAGTGCGTGGGTAATGAACATAATTCAGTTCGGCTTTTTACTGTTGTTCTTATTGGCAGTTGTATTCCAGCTCGTTAATTTCATTGAACGGCTAAGACTTAAAGGAATGCTTGAAAAGGACATTGCGGACAGTTATACAGTGAGCTTCTTCAAGGCTTTTCATGATATGTTCTTGAAAAAGTCAATCGGTGTTCAAACGTTCATTTTACTTATCGGCTTTTTCCTTGCCGGGATAGGGTTCGTAGTCGTATTTCTTATGCCAGTATCTTTAATACTCTACATCCCAGCCGTCCTGTTTCTGGGCTTGCCTGCACTTTACATGTTAGTGAAGCGGTCAGCGTATTTAAACCGGATCATTGTTGCTACGGAGGCGATGGCAGCAGGACGTCTTCATGAAGAGATAAAGGTAGAAGGAAAATCACCACTTGCCGAACACGCAAATAATTTGAATAACTTGCGCGAAGGTGTTCATGTCTCAATGACTGAACAAGCGAAAAGTGAACGCTTAAAAACAGAATTGATTACAAATGTCAGCCATGATCTTCGCACGCCATTGACATCAATTATTACGTATACGGATCTCCTGAAAAAGGAAGACATTACAGCTGAAGAACGTACAAAGTATGTAGATATTTTAGACAAAAAATCACAGCGTTTGAAGACCTTAATCGAGGATTTATTCGAAGTATCGAAAATGGCGAGCGGTAACTTGGAACTAAACAAACAGCGCGTTGATATGACGCAATTACTACAGCAAGCCCTTGCGGAGCACGAGGAAGAAATCTCGAAATCAGGGCTGGACTTTAGGGTGAATTTCCCTGAATCGGCACTCGTTGCCTATGTGGATGGAAAAAGATGGTGGCGTGTTTTAGATAACTTGATTGTCAATGCCATTAAGTACACATTGCCGGGTACCCGCGTCTATATTACGCTTCGAAAAGTAGGTGATACAGCCGAATTCATCGTGAAAAATGTGACGAAGTATGAGCTCGGTGAAAATACCGACGAATTATTTGAACGCTTTAAACGGGCGGATACATCACGCCATACAGATGGTTCAGGACTTGGCCTTGCAATTGCGCAATCCATCGTTGATTTGCATAATGGGAATATGAAAATCGAAGTAGATGGGGATTTATTCAAAGTAACGGTCGTCGTGGCGGTGGTTTAACAAATAGATATACAATAATACATGTCTATTTATTAACCAAACATAACCAGCAAGTAACTTGATCACACATTGGTTCTACATGTATAGTTGCATTTTGATTGCTTTGGGATTGAACGACTACTATAGAATTACCCAGATGTCTGGATGTGTAGGGATGCGACTTTGTCGCATCCCTACACAGTTTTCCCGGTATTCCTATGGTGGTCCTTCATCCGTCGCGCTCCAAATGAATAAGTACAAAAGTGCTGAAACTTTTTGGGACGAAAGAATAGTGGGGTAACTACCCGGATAAAAGCCGCCAAAGATGCAATTTTGGCGGCTGATGCTTTCTCTATGGTTTTTTCTCTTTTATTAAAGAAGTGTCACTTTCTATAAGGTATCACACGATTATATGCATACTCTTTGCTAGAAGTAAGCAAGGAACGCATTGTACAACGTGCAAGAGTGCCCGAAATTGCATCTTCGGGCACTTACACTCTCTATAGAAAGTCATCTACTCTTTTCTTTCCAAACAACTGCACTTTTCACTTGAATAGTGTAGGAACGCGACAGGCAACTATTTACAACAGGATGACTTAAAAAAGTGTGTCTAGAAGTGATTGAGTCGCTTCTAGACACACTAGGACCCCCTCAGTAAATCTGTCATGAATAGTTAGCCGTAAGCGTGCCGGAAATAGTCCAGTGAAAATAATAAGCTGTACGCAACGCCCTTATACGGAGGGGGATGCGTACAGCTTTATTTTTTTAGAATATGGATACTAAGCTTGTTTTTCTGCAGTCTTATTCAATAGAAGTACATGATATAAACACCGATGAGTAGTACGCCAATATCCGCACACATATGAATCGTCCAAGAGGGCAAAATTGTTCCGCTTTTTTCATTGGCAAGTTGAAAGATAACTCCGCCGACCCAGAGCCCTGTCACAGCGAGTATAAGAAGAGCTGGGTTGAACCACGGAAGAAAAATCGTGATATGATAAATGGCAAACAGGAATGATGGTAAAATAAACCGAATAAGGGACTTGCCAACAAGGTTTGGCAACAGACCGCGGAAGTAAAATTCCTCTAACATCGAATTGCCGAATAGTATATAGAGGGCGATGAACGGGAATGTAGTTGTCGTTATACCTGCGCTAGCAAGGTCAGCTAGAAGTGCAGCAATGTCTATGAAGGGCTGTAAGAAGATGAACGCGACAATGATAAACCCCATGATTGCAACCCCAGAACCAATCGCGGTCATCATGCTTTTTCGATCAGTTTGGCGCAAACGTAAGAATGGGAATCCCACCTTGCGGAATAAAATGAGTGGGAGGATTAGGAAAAGAATCATTTTCGCCATTGTCTTCCATATGTACGCAACTTCTACTGATTGATCAATCCACAGTAAAAAAGCGATGCTCAATAACGATAAAACAATTCCCCGTATCATAGTAGAACCTCCAATCACTGATTCAGTATTGGACGACTCAATAATGTATAAAGTTTCATGGAAATAAATAAAATGGAAATATAGAAAGGGAGCGCTTTTCAAGCGCTCCCTAAGAAAAGATATAATACTAGCAAGTGCCTGGTACTTGATGCCTAACAGCCTTAATTAACCAATAAAGCAAGCACCAATAATAATTAACAGGATGAAAAGCACAATAATTAACGCAAACGAGCTTCCGCCCTCAGATCCCCCGTATTGACCCATTGTCAACACTCCTTTCATGAATGGTCTAATTTAACTTATGCGAATAGATTACTAGGCTCTAAGGACAAACGCCTTTACGTCTGCTGAAAAAATAGTTACTTCAGGTCATTTAGAGGAATAAGTTAACAAGATAAGAATGTGGCTAGACGGGTAATTGGAGTGGACACTCTGCTGTTTTAGATGCGATTCTACTTGCTTTTTTGATGAAATATGGTGTATCATTAATTTAAATTATGGGAATCGAACCACTATTCGGGAAAGTAGTGGGCATCCATTAGGTGCGCCGTTACCGAAGTGGAAAGGCCGTACTCTGAATTGCTATTCGAAGAAGGAGGATTAATAGTTGCTATGACAAAATCAGATGGTAAGTACCCAAACAAAGAAGATCTCGAACCGAAAGTGAAAGGGGCAGCTAGTTCCGATGAGCTTCCACTCGCGGATCCATCCGATTCGAATACATCGGATGCCTTTAGAAAAAACACCTTGGACAAAACTGGTGAGAACGAACAGTCGGCATATGGAACATACAAAACGGACACGGGTTATAATAAGCCAAAGTTGGATGAACAATATCCATCAGGTGAAAAACAAAAAGAAGACAGCAAGTTTGATCAAGAAACACACGATAAATGGAATGAAGAGAAACCGAATGAGGATCCATTTAAACCATAACTTAGTAGCGGTCGTTCCTTTTGGAGCGATCGTTTTGATTTGTCGATAAGATGCGATAGAGTTGCAGAGAAGTAAAGAAAGGAATGATTATCATCGAAACGGTGAATCAGTTAAAATTCACACGTATTTATACACTTGGACGTCTTGTAAAGTCAAAAGAAGAAGCTTGGGACGCACAACCGACGGGATTCAATAATACGATTCGTTGGAATGCGGGCCATATTTTTGTGACGATGGAAACACTCGTTCAAAAAGCAATGGAAGGTTATGAACCTGTTCATCCTGAATGGATCCCTCTCTTTGTGTCGGGATCAGGACCTAACGATTGGCAAGTAGGAAGTGTCCCATCAACAGACGAGCTCCTCGCAGCCTTAGAGGCACAACCAGAGCGTGTCATTAAAGCGCTCGAAGGCAATCAGCACAATACATTACAAGAACCGATGTCAATTGGGCCCTTGCATACGATGGCAACAGTTGAGGCGGTCGTTCAATTTGCAGTGTGGCATGAAGGCGTTCATGCAGGCATGATTAATGCATTGAACCGCTTGGCGTAAGAATAATTCATTAAGAAAATAAGCAGTCATCATACATCAGGTATAGTCTGACGTGTGATGACTGCTTTTTAATTCACTAAATCATGCTTAAACGCATAAATAACTGCTTGTGTTCGGTCTTGCACTTCTAGTTTAGCTAATAGATTGCTAACATGCGTCTTCACTGTTTTCAGGGCAATAAATAAATCATCAGCGATTTCCTGATTCGTTTTACCTTTGGCGAGGTGCAATAAAACTTCGAGTTCACGTTCCGTCAACTCATCATGGGGTTGCCGTTCATTGCCCGCTCGCATTTTGAGCATCATTTTTGTTGTGACTTCAGGTTCCAAAACCGTTTGTCCTTTCAATGTTTCACGGATGGCTTCGGCAATTCGCTTCGCATTCGATGTTTTCAAAATATAACTGATTGCGCCTGCTTCGAGTGCTGGATACACTTTGTCATCATCTAGAAAACTAGTCACGATAACGATTTTTGCTTCAGGCCACTCCTTAATAATTGCGGCAGTTGCTTCGGCACCGTTCATTTCCGGCATGACCATATCCATTAAGATAATATCGGGTCGTAACTCAAGTGCTTTTTCAACGGCTTCGCGCCCATTTACCGCTTCACCGATGACTTCCATATCGGGCTGAATCTGAAGGTAAGCCGATACTCCGATTCGCACCATTTCGTGGTCATCCACTAATAGAATCTTGATCATGAAGTTCATCTCCTTTTCGAGCAGGTAATTTCACCTCTACTATTGTTCCTTGTGAGGGGACGGAAACGATTTTGCATGTTCCGCCAATTTCAATTGCACGTTCTTTTACGTTTTGAAGCCCATATGAGCCGCCTTTTCCGTCACTATCTTTGAATCCGACACCATTATCTTGGACACGGAAAATCGCGAGTCCATCTCGTTCCACGAATAGCACATCGACCTCTGTGGCTTGTGCGTGGCGCAATGTGTTGGATAAGGTTTCCTGTGCAATTCGGAATAAATGATCTTCCGCACCTTTTGATAATGTAACTTCTTCTAAGCGAAATCGAATATCGAATAGCACTTTTTCTCTCAATTCAATTAATAGTTCTTCAAGTCCTTCTGCGAGTGATTTATTGTTCAAAGCTGCCGGTCGTAAATGAAGGAGCAATGCACGCATTTCTAGTTGCGCCTGTTGAACGATTCGCTCGACTTGGAGTACGGGTTTTTGTGCTATAGCGACTTCGTTATTTTCCGTAATAGCGGATAATAGCATCGATGCGGCGAACAGTTGCTGGGATACAGAATCATGCAGTTCGCGTGCAAGCCGCTGTCGTTCTTGTATAATTCGTTCTTGGATCAGCTTATCTTGAGCCTCCGCACGCTCATCGATAATCCGTTGCAGACTTTTTCGCTGCGTATGAATAACAGTTGACACCGTTCCGATTGCTCGATCCATGCGTGGAGAAAACTTCACATTTGAATCGAGATTTTTTTCAGTGTCGATCAACCCCGTTAACCTTTGTTCAATCGCTTTTTCTTTTGAACTTCCTAAGAAATGTGTCCAAATGGCAATACCCCAAGCCAAAACAAGGGTAGTATTCAAAATCCACCAACCAAGCGGAACTTCCGCAAATTTCAAATTGTAAAATGCAAACCAAATTTCCTCTAAAGGCAACCCAGTAATAAAATAGAAGTATACCGCGGCAATTATGGTAAATAGAAACGATAAAAAAAGTCCACGTCCGATGACTGCCTTCATTTTCGTGTCACCTCGATATCTCCGCCCCAAGTGGAAAGTGTAATGATAAGTTCAGGGGACTCAGCTGATTTCCCTTCATAACTATCTTTCATATGGAGCGACTCATTAATGAGCCGTTTTCGGTAGGTATCGAATAGCTTAGCATCACCGATTAATGTCGTGTAATGAATGCGTACGGGGATTTCGTAAGGCAATTCAATCTTGATTTTCCCAATACCTTGCCTAACGGAGATTAAAGAAGTCCCTTTTGGTAGCACTGTATCCGTGACATCGATGTGAATATCACCAAAGAGTCCTTGGATATGGATATCCTCCCACTCATAAGACGAAAAAGGGGATGACTGGACGGAAAAAAATTTGTTTTTCCATATTCCGTTGGGTGTTTCTCGCTGGAGATCTTTGAAAGGACGCATGATTTCCTCTGACGGCACACCTTTCCATAATCTCACAAGGACGTAGACGATAACGGTGAAAATGAGCACCCGTAAACTCCACAATGTGAAAAGCGCCATTGCGATAAAAAACAGGCCTGGTAAAAACAGCAGCTTCGAGCGTTTCCGCAAACCGTAATAAATAAGTCCGGCACCAAGAAGGACGAACACGATATTGCCATTATGAAAGAAAGCCGCCTCAACAAAAATGAGCAGCAGGAAAGTGAGTCCCCAAAATGTGATTTTGTTCGTATCGATTCGTTTCATCTTGTTATTCCTCCTTCTTGAGGTCAGATTATCTGTCAGTAAGGATAGTATGGAAGCAGGTACGCAACCTAAGTAAGCCGCGTTCTGCGGCGATGATTGCATACCTGCATCCTACAGTCTATTTTACACAATATCTACTTCTTTTGCGGATTCTTTCTCTAATATCCCAAGGCGGCGGTCCATAGATGACGTTTCGTACTCACGTTCAATCTTCCCACCAAGGTTTTCGATATACTTTTTCATATCTCCAACTGACGCCATTTTACTGTCTGCATTTTCAGGAGAGATGACTTGGTCCATGCGATGATGCGCGCGCGTTACGTTCTCCTTGCCCATTAATTGCAGCTGACGTACTTTCATGTCTTTTACTTTATGTTTCATTTCCTCGAATTTACGTTCCAGTGAAATCAATTCATAAGCCGTTTCCATAACACTCTCCGAAAGTTCCGCTGCACGCGTATCGTACGCAGCGATTTCCTCCTCGGCAAATGCGACTAAGTCTTCTTCACCTGCAGTTTTTGCAAGTTCGAGCTGACTGCGGCGTTTGTCGGCCATCATTTCTGCTTCTGCCAATTCTTTCTGCAGTTCTGTTTTTAGTTTACTTTGACGTTCAAGTAATTTGCCGATTGAATCGGTCTGCTTTTCTGCCTCGCGGATGTATTGATTCAACATGGCGATTGGATTTTTGCTTTCTTTTTTGTCGAGCACCGTGTGAAGATCTGCTTGTACCGAGTATTTAAATCGATTCCAAAGTGAGTTCATAGTTAGTTCCTCCTCATTATTTTGTGATTTCATTCCACTGACGTTCGAAGTTAACGAATGGATCGTTGGTGGCTTTATTGATGATGTTACTATTTTCTGTACCATGCCATTTACGCCAAGCGTACAGAACACCCACTACAGCAATGATTCCGATGAATGCTGGTACATTTGCAATTGCTGTTAACAAGCCAATGACAAGTACACCTCCCCAGAACAATTTCGAGATTGTAGAAGTGCTCTTTCTAAAGTAATGGAACCCCGCGTATGCAATCAATGCTGAAAATGCAAGTGCGAGAAGTGAGCCGAGATTCGCGATCGCAACGATTGCCGCTGTAATACCGAGTGCTGCAAGACCTAGTTTTTTCATTTGTTGTTCCTCCTTTCGTTTGTAGCTTAATCTTATAACGATTTCCGGCTCGTCCAAACGGGCGCTAAGCGGATTTTCATCTAAGACTTGAGGCTGATTCGATCTAAGTCATACTAGATTTTGTAAGTGTTTTCATGTATTCTATAATTATAAGAAAAGTTAATTAATTTGAGTGACGAGGTATGGGAATATTGCTAGGACAGCAGTTCACATCGCAGGATTCCTAATACATGTCCCTGGTGTGACAATCGACTGGCAATGCGGATTGAGCCAGCGAGCTGTTCATTTTTCGTTACAAGTCATTCTGTCAGGGGATATGGATATCTACACATCAAGTGCTGATAAAGTTAATAATCTATTGATTTCCAAAGCGCATGTTACACAAGAGGGGGCTTGGCCATTGGCAAGATACAGATTTGAAACGGATGAGCACGTCATGTTTCGGGATTCGCTCCGGAAGTTTCTTCAGAAAGAAGCGATCCCATTCTACGATGCATGGGAAAAAGATCGGCTTATTCCAATCGCATTTTGGAGAAAACTCGCAGAGATGGGATTCCTCTGTCCGCAAGTAGATGAAAAATACGGTGGGCTTGGTTTGGATTTCAGCTTCAGCGTTATTATCGGGGAAGAACTTGAGCGTGTAGGTGCGGGTCTCACGGGTGTAGGTTTGCACAATGACATCGTTGTTCCATACATTGAATCATTTGGAACGAAGGAACAGAAGGCGCGTTGGCTACCCGGATGTGTAAGTGCTGACACGATTACTGCTCTTGCAATGACAGAGCCAGGGACAGGATCGGACTTGGCTAATATCTGGACGACTGCAATTAAAGACGGTGACCACTACGTCGTGAATGGTCAAAAGACGTTTATTACAAACGGTATTAATGGAAACCTTATGCTTGTTGCTGTAAAAACCGACCCATATGCCGATCCAAAACATCGCGGCGTCAGTCTACTTATTATAGAAGAAGGAACGCCTGGATTCACGAAAGGTCGCAAACTCGATAAAGTAGGGCTACATTCGCAAGACACGGCAGAGTTGTTCTTTGAAGATTGCCGTGTTCCTGTAGCGAACCTGATCGGCGAAGAAGGAAAAGGATTCAGCTACATGATGGAAAAACTGCAGCAGGAACGGCTTGTTGTTGCGATAGCTGCACAGACGGCATCTGAAGACATGTTGGAAATGACATTGGCGTATGTAAAATCTCGAAAAGCATTTGATAAGACGATTGGTTCTTTCCAAAACACGCAGTTTAAACTTGCTGAAATTGCAACAAAAGTAGAAATTGGCAAGGCATTCCTAGAATCACTAATAGAAGATCATCTAGCGGGAAAAGACGTAGTCACGAAAGTATCGATGGCGAAATATTGGCTTACTGATACGGCGCGAGACATTTCGGCAGAGTGTATGCAATTGCACGGCGGATACGGTTATATGGAGGAATATAAAATTGCGAGGCGTTTCCGGGATATTCCTGTGGCATCAATTTACGCCGGGACGAATGAAATCATGAAAGTCATCATCGCTAAAAATATGGGTTTGTAGAAATTATAGAAGCTTGAAGGACTAATTTAGCTTCGTGTGGCATATTATCTTGCGGGACCATATGTGACGTATGTCTACGATTTCAAATCGCACTGATTATGTAAAAAAACTTAATCTACATATGTTGAACAAATGAATGCCTATAGTAATTGAGCGAAGGCGTCTTACAAAGGGGAGGAATCCACTAGCGCCTTAGCAAATTCAATGGGATTCTTTATAGCAACATATATAACTGAAAAGGGGATTGACTAATATGATGCAAACACCACTTTTATTATCTTCCTTCATTAAAAGAGCAGAGCAATATTTTCCTAACAAACTAATTATTTCACGAACAGGAGAAAGTACGATTCACCGAATACCTTATCGTGAGTTCGCAAAAAGAACGCGTAAACTGGCAGATGCCCTGACGAAACTCGGGATGGAGCACGGAACGAAAGTTGGAACGTTTGCTTGGAATCACCATCGACATTTGGAAGCATACTTCGGAGTGCCAGGAACAGGTGCCATTCTTCATATGGTGAATATTAGATTATCGCCGGAACATATTGCGTACGTCATCAACCACGCGGAAGATGAAATCCTGCTTGTCGATGATAATCTGTTTCCGCATCTTGAAAAACTTGCGCCTTACCTGAAAACGGTTAAACATTATATCATCATGGGAGACAGCACTGAAATACCGGAGACATCTCTCGAAAATGTCCATTCGTATGAAGCGCTTCTCGCCGAAGCATCTGAAGACTTTGTATTCCCAGAAGATCTCGATGAAAATACGCCAGCAGGAATGTGCTACACATCCGCTACAACGGGCAATCCGAAAGGAGTCATCTATACTCATCGCGGACTTGTGCTGCATAGTTATGCGCTAGGACTAGCTGATGCCATGGGCCTATCAGAGAGGGATGTCATACTGCCGGTTGTACCAATGTTCCATGTCAATGCATGGGGAATGCCATTCGCCGCGGTCTTTTTCGGAACAACGCAAGTCCTCCCAGGACCTGGCTTAAATCCGAAATTACTGCTGGACTTGATTGAGCAAGAGAAGGTGACTATAACAGCGGGAGTTCCAACAATTTGGCTCGCGGTGCTGAAGGAACAAGAACAGAATCCAAGAGACTTGTCATCCCTTCGAGTCGTTGTAAGCGGTGGTTCAGCTTCACCAAAAGGATTGATTCGTGCATTCGAAGAAAAACTAGGCGTACCGTTCATCGTTGGCTATGGCATGACCGAAACGTCGCCACTAGTCAGTCTATCTGTCTATTCATCAGGGATGGCCGATTTGACAATGGATGAGAAAATCGATGTCCGTGCACTTCAGGGCTTGCCAATGCCAGGTCTTGAAGTTCGTATTGTCAATGAAAACGGTGATGCGCCTTGGGATGGCAAAACAATGGGCGAATTAGCCATTCGGGGACCTTGGATTGCAAGTGAATATTACAAGGATGAGCGGACAGCAGAAGCCTTCCGTGATGGCTGGCTATTCACGGGTGATATCGCAGTCATGACAGAATTCGGCTATCTTAAATTGATGGATCGGACAAAAGATTTGATCAAGAGTGGAGGCGAATGGATTTCGTCTGTTGACTTGGAGAATGCGCTGATGACGCATGAAGATGTTTTTGAAGCAGCAGTGATAGCAATACCGCATGAGAAATGGATTGAACGTCCACTTGCGTGTGTTGTTTTGAAAGAGGGGAAGGTTGCTGACGAAGAGATGAAACAGCGGTTGCTAACTTATTTGACAGGCCAGTTTGCTAAGTTATGGGTACCGGACGATATTATCTTCTTGGATGAAATCCCGAAAACTTCCGTTGGTAAATTCCTAAAAGCCTCATTACGTAATCAATTGACCGAACATTATCAGCAAGTGTAAGACTACAAAAAGGGGCCGTAACGGGTCCCTTTTTCATGTAATCAATTAAAGAATTTAACAGCGCGATATCCCGATACTTGAATAATTAACCAAATATCCGGTACTTTAGTGAATCGTATTTTTGTAACTTAGTATAAATATAACTCCCCAGACTATGCACCATATATATCTTGGTGAGTAGTGAATAACTAGAGTGATGATTGTGGAGAGATTGTTAACCGGGGAGTAAATTGTGGATATCTTTCTCCGAAATTCGATTAATAACCTAAAAAAAAGATTTTCGATAGAAAATTCTGAAACTATAAACATTTTCTCGAGTTATCAACTGACGACTGTTGATAACTTTGCTTTTTCTAAAGATATCAACAAAAACAGTAATACTCTAGTTGGGGATTTAGACGAGTATTACTGATCTAGAATCATAGTGATGGATTCTTTTGCATAAAATAATCGATAAGAAAGGCAACTTCTTCTATAAAGGAACGTCCATTCATTTCACGGAGTCAGTTTGCACTTGCATTCGGTATTTAGTAAAGTAATAGTTGGTGGGGGCGTAGCGTGGAAAATTGGATTACTGAATTTATGGATCAGTTTGGCTATTTTGGTGTGTTTTTATTAATCATGATTGAGAATGTGTTTCCACCGATACCATCTGAAGTTATTTTGACATTCGGCGGATTCATGACGACGTATTCAGATATGACCCGATTAGGCGTCATTATTGCGGCGACTGTCGGATCGGTTATTGGAGCGATGATTTTGTATAGTATAGGGTTATTTCTCGATGTGGTACGCCTTGAGAAAATTGTCGATCGGTGGGGTGGCATTTTACGTCTTACACGAAAAGACATCCACAAGGCGGATGCATGGTTCGACAAATATGGTCCGTGGACAGTCCTGCTCTGCCGCCTAGTTCCACTAATCCGGAGCTTAATCTCGATTCCAGCAGGTATGTCGAATATGAATTTCCCGCTATTCATTTTACTTACAACAATCGGTAGTCTAATCTGGAACACGGCACTTGTTACGATCGGCGCAGCAGTCGGCGACAATTGGCAATCGATCGTCCATTATATGGACATCTATTCGAACATTGCGTACGCACTGCTAGCAATTAGCGGTATAGCGATTTGTATTTGGTATAGTCGCTTCCGTAGAAAGAGAGTGTAAGTAACTTATGGAATTATTTGATTTGATTAAAGCGTTAATACTTGGATTTGTTGAAGGTATGACGGAGTTCGCACCTGTATCTTCGACGGGTCACTTGATCATTGTCGACGATATGTGGCTGAAAACAGAAGATTTTTTAGGTAAATATCCCGCGATTACATTTAAGATTGTTATCCAGCTAGGATCGATTTTAGCGGTTGTAGTCGTATTTTGGAAACGTCTTTTCAGCCTAGTCGGTCTTTATAAGATTGATGGTGAAAAGGTGAATTCACGTTTCAATTTAGGGCATGTCATTATCGGTATGCTTCCGGCTGTCATTCTTGGATTTGCGTTTAAAGATCTGATTGATGATTATTTATTCGGAGTAGAAACGGTTATTTTTGCCTTGGTGGCAGGGGCGATTCTTATGATTGTCGCTGACAAATTTGGCCCCAAAAAACCGACAGTACAAACGTTGGACCAAATAACATACAAGCAGGCATTCACAGTCGGTCTCGTCCAATGTCTGTCGCTATGGCCAGGATTTTCGCGCTCAGGCGCCACGATTTCGGGCGGTGTGCTGTTTGGTATGAACCATCGAACGGCGGCAGATTTCACGTTCATAATGGCTGTTCCGATTATGATGGGCGCAAGCCTCGTATCGGTTTTGAAAAACTGGGAGTACCTGTCGATGGATAATCTGTCGTTTTACATCGTCGGATTCATCAGTGCATTCGTCTTTGCGCTTATCTCAATTCGCTTTTTCTTGAAGCTCATCTCGCGGATTAAGCTTGTACCGTTTGCAATTTACCGACTTATATTGGCGGCTGTATTAGCGGTTATTGTATTTTTATAAGAATTTGAAACGACTCCTGCATATTGGTTTGCGGGAGTCGTTTTTTGCTTTTAGTAACTATTATAAGAAAAACTTACCCGGATTCAGTAAGTTTTTTGGATCTAGCAGCTGTTTCATCTGCTTCATTACCTCGAGGGTCTCTTCATGTTAGGCTTGCTGAAACTTACGCTTACCTAGACCCAAACCATGTTCACCTGTACAACTGCCTCCGACTTCGATTGCTACCTCTTCTTACACCCCAGATTACGTTCCATCAAATTCAAAAAACAGCGAGTGGGCTACGGGTATATCCTAGCCCACGTAGGCATTGACTGTCTCACTGCTTTTATCCTCGACAAGCTCCATGCGTAATACGGGGATACCGCTTTGTAAAATCATTGTTGGGGCTCTCCGACACTACCTCAAGATTCAACACTTGATCACGCATGGAACCATATTTTACAGTGGTTGTTCCACTGGTATTTGTCGCAATCATTCCCCCGATTATCCAGGCAGAAACCACTGCCGAGGAAGGTATGTAGTTTGTTTTGTGAACTCGATAGTAAGAACTATCCGCAAGAAAAATAGAAGATTGCACTCATCCCATTAACTAATTAAATGAAAATTAAAACTTGACTTTTAATTTGGACATGGTAACATTCAAAACAATCACTTTCGCGCGAAGGTATTGACAACTATTAAAAAATTAAATTAATTATACATGAGAGATGGTCCAGTAATTATATTGTGAGCAGCAACAAGAGACTGAATGGTAGGTGTGAATTCAGGCAACAATATGTATGAAGTACGCCATTCGATATTCTCAACTACTAATGAAGTGGATGACCGGTCCAAAACCGGCCATCAATTAGGGTGGTAACGCGGAGAGCATCTTCGTCCCTTTCCAAGGGATTGAAGGGGCTTTTTTTTGTACCCATTTTGTCTAGCCCAGCCGCATTAGTAGTGGCAATAGCATCCATAACGAACGTTAGTATTCTTCAATTTGGATAAGTGTCTCATTTGCCGATTTTGTTCTCTATCTTGAACTTGTTATTAATTTGTTATGGTCTTATCAAAAAAAACGTACCGTAAGTTGAAAGGTGAATGGTTTATCTACCTAAGAATATACTTGTTTTAGATTGACTAGTTAATCCTAAGTGAGCTATTTCGGGGGAAATGGAGGCGGAAAATGAATAAGGAAAATGAAATAGGTGTTCAACTTGTTGAAAATGTCGATAGCGAATTCCGATTTCGGAAATACGTTGGAAAAACAGCTGTAGTAGTATCAACATTAGCTATTATTTGGTCGATTTTTCAGCTCATCGCTGCCGGTACAGGGGCACTTAATGCGATTACCCTTCGAGGATGGCATATTTTATTTATGTTAGTGTTAGTGTTTTTATTATATCCCGCACGAAAAGAAAGGAGTGGGACACTTCGCCGCCCAACCATAGTTGACATGATATGTGTGAGCTTAAGTGTCCTTGCGTTTGGATATTTATTAATTAGTTATAAAGAGATTGTACTTCGCGGAGGCTATTTACTCACAATAGACTATGTATTTGGCGCTATCGGAATTGTAATGATTTTCGAGGCAGCTCGGAGAGTTGTTGGTAACCTTGCGATTCTCGCATTAATTTTTTTATTATATAATTTTTTTGGTGAAATCGTTCCAGGATCTTTTGGGCATAGTGGATTTAGTTTGAAAAGAGTGATAGATTACCTGTTTTGGGGTAGTGAAGGCATATTTGGAATTGCAGTAGGCGTTTCAGCTACATTTGTCTTTTTATTTATTTTGTTCGGGGCATTCCTGAAAATAAGTGGATTTAGCCAGTTTATCAATGATTTGTCATTAACAATTGCTGGTCGCTCTCCAGGTGGCCCGGCTAAAGTAGCTGTCATTGCTAGTTGTTTAATGGGAATGATTAATGGAAGTGCACTCGCAAATGTAGCGACTACCGGAACAATAACGATACCTTTGATGAAAAAGACTGGATATAAACCACAGTTTGCTGCAGCGGTAGAAGCAGTTGCGTCTACTGGTGGCCAGTTTGCACCACCTATTATGGGGGCAGTTGGATTCGTAATGGCTGAATACCTCGGTGTTCCTTACACAACCGTACTTATTGCAGCGATTATACCAGCTTTACTTTATTATGTAACACTAATCATGGTTGTTCATTTTGAAGCAAAACGTTTAGGGTTAAGAGGTCTTTCTAAAGAGAATATTCCAAATGTCTTTGAGGTTCTGAAGAAACAAGGGCATTTATCATTACCACTTATTGTTCTAATGGTTATGTTGTTCAAGGGATATACGCCTGTTTATGCAGCTGTATTTTCGATTATAGCTTGTGTAGTTGCGAGTTGGGCGCGAAAAGATACACGAATGGGCATCAGAAAGATTTTACAAGCACTTGAGGAGGGGGCGAGAGGAGCACTTGGTGTAGCTGTGGCCTGCGCTATTGTTGGGGTAATTATCGGGACGGTTTCATTAACAGGTATTGGTTTGACTTTTGGCTACACGATTATGGCAAGCGCTAATGAGAGTTTACTTATTGCAAGCCTCCTTGTAATGCTGATGAGTATTGTTCTAGGCATGGGTGTACCTGGAGTGGCAGCTTACATTATTGTTGCCACAGTAGGTGCGCCGGTTCTGATAAATCTAGGTGTAGCGCCACTAGCTGCTCATATGTTCGTGTTGATATATGCTTGTTTGTCTAACATTACGCCACCAGTTGCATTAGCCTCATATGTGGCGGCAGGAATCGCAAACACGAACCAACACCAAGTCTCAATGATAGCAATGCGATTGGGTATAACCGGATTTTTAC
Source organism: Sporosarcina sp. E16_8 (assembly GCF_017347095.1). Lineage (GTDB taxonomy): Bacteria > Bacillota > Bacilli > Bacillales_A > Planococcaceae > Sporosarcina. The sequence goes on from NZ_JADPRZ010000004.1 coordinate 104,367, forward strand.
TCCCGTTCTTCTTTATCTATGAACCGGCATTACTTCTAGGGGAAGAGGCGTATACAAAGAGTATTATTCCTGTATTAACGGCCTTAGTGGGTACCGTTTCATTAGCAGCTGGTTTACAAGGTTGGCTACTAAAAGGGGCAACAGTTATTCAAAGGATTATTTTAATAGTAGTAGGGCTGCTAATGATTGCGCCTGGAATTGTGACAGATGGAATAGGTATTTGCTTCTTGTTAATTGTTGTTATCTGGCAAAGGTTAACAATGAGAATGACTAAAGAAGTGAAAGTATAGCAGAATTAAAGTACTGAAGAACTAGATTTTCTATCATGAGAGGGTGTTTGCCAATGGTTAAGAACAGTTGGAAGAAAATTATGTTGATAGGTGTGTTAGCAATGATCACTATACTTGCTAGTGCTTGTGGAAGCGATGGTACTGAAGAAACAGAAGGGGGGAAATCCTCTAAACCAGTGCAGTTGAATTTCCCAACCGCATCAACGACAGGAACAATTTATCCACTTGGCGCAGCAATGGCTAATTTATGGGGAAAAGAAGTCCAGGGTGTTCGTGTAAATGCCCAAGCTTCAAATGGCGGCGTCGATAATCTAAATTTGATGAAAAACGGTGAAGCCCATATTTCCTTTGCAACAACGGGTATCATTTGGGAAGCCTATAACGGTGAAAGAAGTTTTAAAGATCGCCAATATAAAGACGTTCGAATCGTTGCGGGGCTTTATTATAATCCCAATCAATTTGTGGTTCGAAAAGATGCAGGAATTAAATCAATTTCAGATTTAAAAGGAAAGCGCTTTGCACCAGGAGCAGTAGGAAGTACACCTGAGGTAGAATCCAGTATCATTTTACCGGAATACGGAATCGGGTATCCAGATGACATTAAAGAAAACTTTGTTGGGTTCACAGAAGCCATCGATTTAATGAGGAATAAACAAATCGATGGTGCATTGATTCAAGCAGGACTACCGACGGCAGCAGTTACAGAAATGACATCTACTGCGGATGGTGTATTGATTGGAATTGAACCGGAAGTCCGTAAATCATTAATGGAAACTTATCCGTGGTATTCAGAAGTAACGATTCCAAGTGGAACATATGAAAATCAAAAAGAAGATATCGATACATTAGCTATTAAAATGGTATTAATGGCAGACGCTTCAGTAGATGATGATACTATTTATGAATTGACAAAAGCTTTTTGGGAAAATATCGATAGTTTGAAATCTGCCCATGCAATTGTTAACCAAATGAATATAGATGAGGCGGTAACAGAACTCGCTGATATTCCAATTCATAGTGGGGCAGAACGTTACTATAAAGAAATTGGTATTTTAAAGTAGAATTTTTTTTTAGAAGGAAAGACGTCATGTCTAAAAAGGCAGGTGTTAGATGATGAAGGGAAATAAGAAAAGTATTGGATATCTTGGACCCACGGGCACGTTTACGGAGCTAGCGGTAAATGCCCTATTTCCAAATAGACAATCGGTGAGTTTGCAGGGATATTCTTCAATCCAAGCATGTTTGCTAGCAGCTCGTCAGATAGAAACCAATTATACTGTTGTTCCAATTGAAAACTCGATTGGCGGATCTGTAGATATGACACTCGATTGGCTCATTAATGAAATTAATGTACCCATTCAGGCCGAGGTACGATTACCGATACATCACGAATTATTAGCAAACCAATCACAATCATCAACTCATAATTATGAGGTTGTTTATGGACATCCTCAGGCATTAAAACAATGCAATCAGTATTTGCAAGATTTCTACCCCGATATTGAGCAACGTGCGACTGATAGTTCCGCGCTAGCAGCTAAGATTATCTCTGAAAATCCTGATGAAGCGTGGCTTGCTATCGCAAATTTCGTTGCCAAAGATATTTATGGGTTATTGGAAATAAAGAAAAATATTGAAAATAACATAATGAATATGACTCGTTTTATTGTACTGGGATATGAGGAATTAATGCTTCCTGAAGATAGTATGAAATCTTCGATAATAGTGTCTTTTCCAGAGAAAAAATTGATGATGCTTCATAAAGTTCTAGCTATTATTGATTACTGGGGGATTACACCGACAAAGATTGAGTCAGTACCTATGAAAACAGAACTGGGTGAATACGTTTTCTTAATTGATATTGATACAACAAATGTATTATCTAGTTATTTACGGGCTTGTTCTGATATACGTGACTTAAATTGTAAACTTCGGCAATTGGGAACGTATCCAGTATTAACAGCAGACATTGGATATTGATTATCCAATTCGATTAAGTAGGATCTGTGACTTGAGCTATGTCGATGATATGTGGCTTAGAATAGAGGAGTTCCTTGGGAAATATCCTGTAATCACATTAAAGATTGTGATTCAGTTAGGTTCGATATTTTCGGTTGTTGCTGTATTTTTGAAGCGTTTATGTAGTTTAGTTGGATTTAATAAAATTGATAGTGAAAAGATGAATTCACGTTTCAATTTAGGGCCTGTCATTATCGTTTTACATCGTCGGATTCATTAGCGCATTCATCTTTGCGCTTATCTCACGCGTTAAGCTTGTACCGTTTGCAATTTACCGACTTATATTGGCGGCTGTGTTAGCGGTTATTGTATTTTATAAGAATTTGAAACGACTCCTGCACATTGGTGTGCGGGAGTCGTTTTTTGCTTTAGAAATTGTATGCGTGTCAATCAATTACTATTAGAACCAAGTTTCTCCGAAACCCGCTTACCTGTTTCCATAGCTTTTTCAATAAGGTAATCCATTCGGCTGTCAGTCAGATTAAAACTGACGACGCCTATACTGATAGCGCTAATTACTTCCCCGAATCCATCCCTAACTGCCACTGCTACAGAAGTAGTTCCTGCTGTCCTCTCTCCGTGACTTATTGCGTAGCCAAGCTTTTTTATCTTTTTCAGTGTTATTTGAAATTCGGCCAGTTGTTCCTGAGGCAGGAGACTCTTTAAAACAACCAATGACTTGGAAGAAGGCATATTGGCAAGCATCGCTTTATTTGCTGCACCGATATGCATTGGAATGCGTAACCCAAGTTGGTCATAAATTCGGATTGTGTTATTAGGACTGTCAATTCTCTCTAAAATGATCGATTCTGATCCTGCAGGTCGACTGAGATAAACACTTTCATCTACTTCCTGACTTAAACGCTCCAGCTCAGGCCTAATTTTACTGATGTAGTCCATAGAATCATAAACTTGTAAACCGTACTCCAGCCATATCGTACCGAGCCGATAGCATTTGGTACGTTCGTCCTGTTCTACCATGCCTTGTTTAATCATCGCTTTCAGTAATCTATGCATCGTGCTAATAGGTAAATCGCATTGTTTAGTGAGATCGGATATAGATACTCCAGTTTCAGCTGTGTGCGTTGCAAGGGCGTTAGCCACGGACATGGCACGGTCAATTGATTGCATTTATAACACCGCCTGTCATTTAAATAACTGTTAAACATTTAATATCTTAAAAAAGTAGTTTTTATTATTCTAAATACATTGACATTGTATCACGAAAAGAATATATTTTACATATAAACTTTCCGTTGAACGGAAACGTTTTCCACAATGCGGAAAAGGGGCGTAAGAGATGACGTATTGTTCATCAATGTATAGATCATTAGAGCAGGTTATTGTGAAACATCCAAAAGAAGCCTTTAGAAATCAAAGCCATCTGGCAGATGAATGGAGAAACTTTAATTATCTTGAGGAACCGGATTTTGAAGAAGCTGTTCGTGAGTTCCAAAATTTTATATCAATCCTTGAAATGCATGTTTCACAAATTGATTATCTACCGGCTTCATCCGAAGTTGGAATGGATTCATTGTACGCGCATGACCCTGTTAAGTTTACACCGGCAGGGGCAATCATTTTGAAATCCGGTAAAACGCTTAGACAACCGGAAGCCGCAGTATATAAAGAGTTTCTTACGAATAGAAGTATTCCGGTTATCGGCGAGTTGACGGGAGATGCGGTGTCAGATGGAGGCGATATCATTTGGTTGGATGACAGGACGATTGTCGTAGGCCGAGGATACCGTACGAACGATGAAGCGATCAGGCAACTTAAAGAAATGACAGCCGATTTTGTCGATGAATTCATTGTTGTTCAACTGCCGCATGACCAAGGAGAAGCAGAATGTCTTCATCTGATGTCGTTCATCAGCATGGTCGATCATGATCTGGCAGTCGTACATTCACCATTAATGCCGGTGTTTTTCCGACAATTATTGATTGAACGAGGAATCCAGTTAATCGAAGTACCGAAAGATGAATATGACACACTCGGCTGTAACGTGTTGGCGCTAGCACCACGAACTTGCGTAATCGTTTCTGGTAACGCTTCCACGAAAAAACAATTGCTCGATGCGGGAGCGACCGTCTATGAATATAAAGGCGAAGAAATCAGCGTAAAAGGGACGGGCGGACCGACGTGTTTGACATCTCCCGTTGTTAGAAACTAAATAATTAGGAGTGAATGGATATGTTTGAAAATATAATTGTAAAAACACCTGGGAAAAGTTATTTGAATGGATTAACGACATCAAATCTTGGGAAACCGGTATTTGAACCATTATTGGAACAGCACAAATTATACGTAGAAGCATTGGAGAAATGCGGTGTTACGGTTACTCAACTGCCAGCGAGCGAAGAATTTCCGGACTCAACGTTTGTGGAAGATGCGGCGGTGCTGACATCCGATTTCGCAGTTATTACAAATCCGGGTGCGGAATCACGGAACGGTGAAATAAAAGAGATTGAATCTGTACTAAAAGGATTTTACGATAAATTCTATTATATTAAATCACCTGGCACATTGGACGGCGGAGATGTTCTTCAAGCAGAAAATCACTTTTATATTGGTATTTCTGAACGGACGAATCCAGAAGGTGCACGCCAATTGAAAGAAATTTTGGAACAAGAAGGAAATGAAGCAACGATCATTCCATTAAAAGAGTTTTTCCACTTAAAAACTGGAATCGCTTATCTTGGAGATAATCGGATGGTCGTAGCGGGAGAATTTATAAATCATCCAGCATTCGAGTCATATGAAAAAATCATCATAGACCAGGAAGATGAGTATTCTGCAAACTGTATCCGAGTCAATGACTATGTAATTATCCCAAAAGGGTATGAGAAAACAAAACGTAAGTTTAATGAAGCGGGCTATAAAACAATCGAACTTGAAATGTCTGAAGTACAAAAGCATGACGGCGGATTGAGTTGTCTGTCGTTACGGTTTTAATAGACTGAGGAAATAATAAATACGTGGGGAAACAGGGGAGGATACTTTATGTCAAACAATAGGGAACAAGCGCAAGATAATCTATTAAAACGTTCCATGAAAAGTCGCCATTTATTTATGCTTTCTCTAGGAGGGGTAATTGGAACGGGCTTGTTCTTGAATGTTGGCTACACCATCAATCAGGCCGGTGCAGGCGGGGCTATGATAGGCTATTTAATAGGTGGTCTAATTTTGTATATGGTTATGGTCTGTCTTGGGGAATTGGCTGTTCATATGCCAGTGACAGGCTCTTTCCAAGCATATGCATCACGTTACATCAGTCCTTCTGCCGGTTTTTCACTTGGCTGGATGTATTTTGTAGGTTCTGCCGCTACGGCGGGAGTCGAATTTACTGCTGCGGGAATCCTTATGCAACATTGGTTCCCGAATACTCCGATTTGGATTTGGTGTTTTGTATTCATGATTCTCTTATTCTCGTTAAATGCATTGTCTACGAGAGGGTTTGCAGAAGCAGAGTTTTGGTTCGCGGGTATTAAAGTTGTTGCGGTAGTCCTTTTCATCATCATTGGAATAGCAGCAATTTTTGGATTCATTCCAATGGATGGCCGTTCAACTCCGTTTTTAGCGAATTTAGCTCCGACCGGACTGTTTCCCGCTGGGATTGCAATTATATTTGTTACAATGATGAATGTCATTTTTTCCTATCAAGGTTCTGAGTTGGTAGGAATTGCAGCAGGAGAAACGGAAGACCCTGAAAAGAATATACCTATAGCAATCCGGACGATACTTGTTAGGATTATCGTTTTCTATATTGCTTCTATTGTAGTGTTATCGGCTATTTTTCCAGCATCGGAGCTTGGCTTGCTCGCGAGTCCATTCGTAACGCTAATGGAGGTAACAGGAGTACCGTATGCTGCTGGTATTATGAACTTTGTCATTTTAACGGCGATTTTGTCGGTTGGGAACTCCTGTTTATACGCTTCCACGCGTCTTCTATGGGCAATGGCGAATGATGGGATGGCACCTAAAATATTCGGACGCCTTTCGAAAAGAAAAGTTCCACTTACGGCCTTGCTCTTTACAATGTCATTCTCTCTTTTGTCTTTATTAACAAGTGTGATGGAAGCTGATACTGTATTCATTTTGCTAATGTCCATTGCGGGTATTTCTGTTACGATTTCATGGATGGGAATTGCATTTTCTCAATTCATGTTCCGTCGTCATTATTTGAAGGCGGGTGGAAAATTGGAGGACCTGAAATATAAAGTCCCTTTCTATCCTTATGTTCCATTGTTCTGTATTGTATTTTGTCTTCTCATCCTCGTCTTTTTAGCATTCGATCCAACGCAGCGAATCGGTCTTTACTACGGAGTTGGATTCTTTGTCGCATGCATGTTGTTTTATAAGTTAAGATTGGAAAAAGCAAGCAAAAGTGTAGTTGACATTGAAGTGAAAATACTAGAATAAAGGAGAATTACCATGAATCAATTACTATGGGGCACACCCTCTACACTTCGTTCACTGTTATGTGAACTTGTTAGCTGGGATAGCCGTACGTTAACAGAAGGGGAAAATACATTTGCTCCAAAATTAGAGGCAAAATTAAATGAATTAGCGTATTTCATAAATAACCCGAATCAGTTGGCACTTCACGATGCGGGCCTTGGTCGTCAAGCTGTCACTGCTTTGTACAAGCATCCTGAAGCGACAGAAACGATTGTTCTTATAAGTCACTTCGATACCGTATGGACTGAAGAATATGGTGTGTTGGAGCCGTTCGCATTTTATCCGGAGATGCTGACGAAAATGTTGTCTGAACCCCAGCATAATGCTGATCTTCCAGAGGATGCGCGCATCGACCTGGAGACTGGGAATTACCTGTTTGGTCGAGGCACAATGGATATGAAAATGGGGCTTGCGCTTCATATGCAACTCATTGAAAAAGCCAGTGTTGAGAAATGGCCAATCAATCTATTATTAACAACGGTTCCTGATGAAGAGGTAAACTCAGCGGGCATGCGTGCTGCAGTGGCGGAGCTTGTTCGTATTCGTGAGGAGCAAGGGTTAACGTATAAACTATTTTTAAATAGCGAGCCATCGTTTTCTCAAAACCCAACGGATATTGCTGAATATGTCTACTCGGGTACCATCGGGAAAATCATGCCCGCTGCATTGTTCTATGGCAAAGAAACGCATGTCGGTGAGCCAATGAAAGGCATGACTGCAAACTATATTGCTTCGTATCTGACGCAACGGATGGAATGGAACGAATTATTCCGAGAGACGGTTCTCGGAGAAAGCACGCCGCTGCCGGTTTCACTGCAACAAAAAGATTTGAAGCTTCAATACTCGACGCAGACGCCTTACCGCGCAGTGGCATTATATAATGTTTTCCTTATGAAGCGTACGGCATCAGAAGTGATGGATTTATTCGAACAAGTGGCTCTCGAGGCAATGTCAGCGTGCAACGATAGCTACAAAATCATTTGTGAACGAGAGCAAGTGAAGGGTGTAGGGGAAGTGAACGTTTTGCGTTATGAGCAGCTCCTTGAACATGCTTTGATAAAATTAGGGGCTAAGGAAGTTGACCGCTTGAAGCAAGAAGTACTCCATAATGAAGAGTGGGACGATCGTGAAAAGTCGCTTCGAATCGTCGATAGCCTGATGATTCAGTGCCAGGAACTTGCGCCTTCAACTGTCCTTCTCTACGCACCGCCTTACTATCCAGCAATTAACTCGTCGGATAACCCGCTTGTCATCCAGTCGATTGAATTGATGAAGAAAACAGCAGAAACATTCAACAATACAGTCGAACAGATCCATTACTTCAATGGTATCTGCGACCTAAGTTATGTTAACTACGACGATGACGCAAATGGCTGGGCTGCATTCGAAAGAAATACGCCGGTATGGGGCGAAACGTATAGCATTCCATTCACTGAGATGGCCCAGTTGAAAGCTCCCGTTCTCAATGTAGGTCCGTTTGGGAAAGACGCACATCAACGAACAGAGCGTTTACACGTTGACAGTGCTTTCGTTGAAATGCCTGTTATGTTGGAAACGCTCGTGAAAAGCATGTGTGTCACGATTGAAAGCCTGGAAACATGCACAGGCTAATATGACTGGAAAGTGGAGACCTTCGGAAATAATGAAGGTCTCTATTTTTTGTCTTAATCTGTTAAGATGAAAGAAAAAGTGGTAGGTGCATTGGTATGAATGAGCAGATCTTAATCATCGAAGACGAAGAAAGTATCGCACGTGTCCTTCAGCTCGAGCTGGAGTTTGAGGGATATGGAACGGGTATTGCACACACAGGGCCAGATGGGCTTATTAAATATCGTGAACAACAGTGGGATCTTGTTCTGTTAGATCTTATGTTACCCGGTTTGAATGGGTTAGACGTATTACGACGGATTCGAGCAACAGAGGCAGACACGCCTGTCATTTTATTGACAGCGAAAAGCGACGTTGAAGATAAGGTGGCGGGGCTTGACCTCGGGGCGAACGATTATGTGACGAAACCTTTTGAAATCGATGAATTACTTGCAAGGATTCGATCGGCGCTTAGATTCTCGAAGCCTGCGGAGCCTGTAGAAACAAAGGACGAATACCTTCTCGAGTTCGCTGGATTGTCGCTTCACGAACAAACGCGTGATGTGACAAGAAATGGCCGTTCCATTGAATTAACACCGCGGGAGTACGACCTTTTACTTCATTTGCTGAAACACCCAAACCAAGTGTTGTCACGTGAACAGTTGCTCGATGCCGTTTGGGGATTCGATTATTACGGTGATACAAACGTTGTGGATGTGTACATCCGATATGTTCGGAAGAAAATCGAACAAGGGGAAAAAAGCACGCTTATCCAAACGATACGGGGTGTTGGTTATGTTTTAAAGGAGCAGGTTAATGAAGCTTAAAACAAAGATTCACTTTTTCTCAACACTACTCATGCTCGTTATCCTCGCACTGACGAACATTGGAATATATTTTCTTTTCGAAAAGATCGCCTATGACACAGAATACAATCAGTTACGTACGCAAGCCGAAGAGCTCACCTCTTCTTTAAGTAAGATGACTGTTCAGAATGATCCAGCAACCGTATTACGTGCATATATACCGCCAAACGGAGCCGTTCGGATTATAGATACTACAGGTAAAGTGAAAGTAGCGGTTGAATCGGCAGAAGGAATTAAAAAGTACAATCCTTTTATAAAACCAGGGGAACGCTATTCAATCGGTGAATTTGACAACACACCGATACTCACGATGCGCGAGCCAGTCATTTGGACAGATGGAAAAGTGGTTGAACTGCAAATAATCCAACTGCTTAGTGATGTAAAACACAATTTGAGCTTGCTCAAGCTTATCCTCTTCGGAGTGACCCTTATTGCGATGATTCCCATAACGATTTCAAGCGTTGCGCTTGGTCGCATCGTAATCCACCCAATCGACAATCTCATTAAAACGATGTCACAAAGCCGGAAAACGGGAACGTATGAGAAGATTGAGGTCCCAGCCGAAGGGAAAGACGAAATGGCTCAGATGGGTCATGAGTTCAACGATATGATGGGGCAACTTGAGAGCAATTTTAAAAAACAAGAACAGTTCGTTTCCAACGCCTCGCACGAATTAAAAACGCCGCTAACTGTTATAGAAAGCTATGCGCGGCTCCTATCGAGACGCGGATTTGATGACCTTTCAGTTGCGGAGGAGGCAGTCGGGGCAATTCTTAGTGAGTCCGTTCGCATGAAGGATATGATTGAACAAATGCTCCACCTTGCAAGAAATCAGGAACATGTAGCATTTGACTTTGAGGAAACGGCTATCAATTCATTGGTTGAAAAGACCTTACAGCCAATGCGCCAAGCACACGCAAGAGATTTCATCCTAGAAGGGAACGGTTCTGTGGTTGCGGTGACAGATGCTGAAAAGCTTAGGCAACTAGTATTCATTCTCCTCGATAATGCACGGAAGTATAGCGAACGAGAAATTAAAACAACTATTTCAGGAAATGAAACTACTATTACTATTGCCGTTACTGACTATGGAAACGGTATCCCCGAAGAGGCCTTGCCGCACATTTTTGACCGATTCTACCGAGTTCATGAAGACAGAAACCGCAAAACAGGCGGAACTGGACTTGGGTTGGCAATTGCTAAAGAACTTGCAGATGGTCTTGGGGCAGAATTGAAACTTGAAAGTAGCGTAGGTGTGGGAACCACCTTCCGGATCATCATGCCGAAAAAATAGATTCTCACCGATTTTTAATGTTGGAATCGTATGATGATCGAAAGGAGGCGAGGAGTATGCATTTTTTGAAAAAGCCATGGTTTATTCCATCCCTGTTAACCTTAGTACTTCTAACGGCGGGCGGATTTTATATAGGAAGTTTGATCAACAAACAGGAACCGATAGCGGTTGATGTTATTCGAACTCAGCTCGAAAACATGTACGGTGGAACCGTTGACCGAATCTTAATAACGAACGGTGTCTATCAAGCAGAAATGACTCGAGGTGAAGCGGTTTATTCGGCTGAAGTCGATGCAGTGACGGGGAGTGTTTTGTCGCTTTCTCAGACTGGTGAATTGAAGGAAGAGATTCCAAATGTACTTACTGAATCTAAGGTGAGGGAGATTCTAGCGGGGAAATATAGCGGTGAAACGGAACTGATTTCATTGAATACAGGTAGCGAAGACCCGATTTACGAGGTGAAGTTGTCGAAAGACCCGAAGTTTTCAAAAGTGACAGTCGACGCCATCACTGGGAAAATAATCGATGAAACCGTGAAGGAAACAACAGGGGAAAATGCGCTTATTACCAAGGAACAGGCGATTGCAATTGCACAAGCTCAACTAAAAGGTGAAGTAGATGACTTTTCTTATGTAAAATCGAACGATGGAGGCTACTACCTAATCGAAATCGAAGCAGCTGATGAGCGGGAAGGTACTTTCCAAATTCATGCGATTTCAGGAAAAATAATGTCAGTCACTTGGGATGACTAATCTCTCATCAAATTCTAATACTCCTCACAATGTCCTCTCATGTTCGCCGAGTAATATGAAGGTAATAACAAAAGGAGGAGATACAAGATGAAGAAATGGATGATGATTCCGGCATTAGCTGGCGTGCTTGTAATAGGTGGGGTTGCAATGGCTGGGAGCGCAGGACAGAGTTTCGCGGCGACGCAAAAAGGTTTATTGACAATGGAGGAAGCGGAGGCAATTGCTTTAAAGTCAGTAAATGGAGATGTGACGAAAATCGAATTGGACCGCGAAAAATCAGGTGCTACCTATGAAATTGAGATTAAATCTGGCGGTTTTGAATATGACCTCGATATCGATGCGAAAACAGGGGAAATATTACGCACAGAAAAAGATAATGACAATGATGTTCTTGATAGCGACGATTCAGACGATAAAGTCATCGATCCCAATGGTAAATTTATAACAGAAAAAGCTGCTATCAAAATTGCAATGAAACAAGCAAAAGGTACAGTAACAGAAGTTGAATTGGATGAAGATAATGGTCGTGTAATCTATGAAATCGAAATTCGAGATGGAAAATATGACTACGATTTCGATATTGATGCAATTTCAGGTGAGGTTCTTAAGTTTGAAAAAGAACGCGATGACGATTGAAGACACGGGGCTGTTCCTGAACAGCCCTATTTTTATGGAGAAAAATGATTTAAATTTCGTATACTTTCCCAACTTTGGCAAGTTCAGTAGGTCCATCATAAATGACGACAGCTGCATCAATAATTTCCTCGATATTTCCGTGCAATGGCAAGTGAGTTAACACAAGTTGTTTTACTCCCGCCAATTTTGCCAGTCTTCCAGCTTCGCTTCCGCCCATATGACCTGGTGCTTTTCCAACGTGTTCTTCATACAAATTCGCCTCGCTAATTAATAAATCTGCCCCTTGTGCGAAATCAATCAGTTCATCTCGCCATTCTGTATCTGCGGTGAGCACGACGGAATGGTCGCCAACGCAAAATTTCATTGCCAGGCAATAGACGGGATGTACCGTCCGGCAAAAGCTCACTTTAAATGGACCTATTTGAACGATATCATCTTCTGAAATAGCAATGCCCACAGTCTGATCTTTGTACGAAAGTTTCTCGAAATTCTCTTGATCCTTAGTATGTCCATAAATCGGTAATGGGGGAGCTTGATCACCTAGATAGAAATTAATGATCCTGCTGAATTGTAGACTTCCGACATCGGCAATATGGTCTGCATGATAATGACTTATGACAACGGCGTTCAGTTTATCTAAAGGTAAATAGTTTTGCAATGAGGAAAGTACGCCACTGCCGCAATCAATGAGGCAATGAAAGTCATCGTGTTCGATCAAAAAAGACGATGTGGCGCTATTTGGTTTCGGGTATCCACCCCAGATACCGATTGGTGTTATTTTCATTGGACAATCCTCCTCTTTGTTAATAAACCCTATTTAGGCGGTGATCACACTTTATTCACCCATGAAGCTGGTCACAATTCGTATGCCCATTCCTCTTTCAAGATCAAGTATAGGACAAGCAAAGTGTTTTCTAAATCAAGGTGGCTTTTTCCTGCTATTTCTAATCCTAATTTAGGGAATAATAATCCAGCCATTTGTAGGGTGAGTTCAGATCTTTCGTTTGTTGGCAACTGCATGAGACGATTACTATAGGTATTAATGAGGTTCCAATCTTTCTGGCTGATTGATTGCAAAGACCACTCATCAATGGTGAAATCGTCTTTCGCTAGGCCCCTCTCTATGAGTTCTTTTTCAATCGGTGAAAGCTTCTTCTTTCGTTTCGCTTTTCTCTCATGAACGACGATTGTGCCAGCTACAAGGTCCCCAATTCTTTTATGTGTTGGATGGAAGAAAATCATCATGATGCCCAGAAAGTAACCTGCCGGTAAGCTATCAACAATCCGAAGAAAGTTACGAATGAAGCTAGATAAAAGTGTCAGACTATGACCGTTTTCCTGAATGGCTCGAATCCCGATGATTCGCTTTCCGATCGTTTTCCCGCCTGAAAAGTATTCAAGGACGATAAAATACCCCGAGTTAATAATAAAGAGACCAACGATTGTAAGTCCAACTAGAAGGGAGTCCGTTCCTGCATAAGCTAATAGATCTAACTCGCCAGTAAAAAGGATAATAAGTGAAATAATGATTAACACATTCACGACGAATAGAATAAGTTGGTCGATTATAAACGCTGTGGCTCTACTACCAAGACCCGCGAGCTGAAATTGAAGAGATACGAATTCCGGCGTTTTAATTCCTACTTGCTCTTGTTTCACAATGTTTTCCTCATTTCTAGTGGAGTTTTCATTTTATTACAAGTTTTTCAAATTCATCTGCTATACTTGTATTTATATACATTGGCATACTATCTAGAAAACTCGAAGGCAAGCTAAGTCGAGACATTTTGGAAACCCCTTGAACCAATAAAAAACAAGAAGGTGACTAGATGAATATAAAGCAATTTGTAAAGTTGCATCGTGATGATTGGAATCAGCTTGAAGATCTAGTATCAACCGTTCATAAAAGGAAATCCGGAATGACGGGTGCCACAATTGATCAATTTTACAGGTTCTATCAAAAAGTAAGTCAGAATCTATCTTACTCACAAACATATTTTCCTGAGGAAGAAGTAACACTTTACTTAAATGGACTCGTTTCGAAATCGCATAATCTCTTATATAAAGACCAAATTTCAAGTATGAAACAAATTGGGCGTTTTTTAAGCACCACATTTATTCGTTTATTTATGGAGCAATGGAAGTTTATCATTGTTGCAATGCTGTTATTTACGCTAGGTGGGGTAGGAAGCTTTTTCGCGGTTGTCAATGATCCGCAAACGTTACATGCGATCTTACCTGCACAAATAGCACAAGGTGTGAATCCTGAACAGTTGGGTAGCGCTGATGGTCAGGTTAATTCTTCGATGATGTCCGCCAGTATTATGACAAATAATATCCAGGTAGGAATTTTGGCCTTTGCTGGTGGAATCACATTTGGCTTATTAACAGTCTATGTACTCATTTATAATGGTATCTTAGTGGGTGCTCTCGCTGGCTTGTTCTTTCATCATGGAAAATCATATGAGTTTTGGGCATATATCGTACCCCATGGAATGATTGAGCTTACAGCCATTTTCATCGCAGGTGGTGCTGGTCTATTAATGGGCTACAAGCTCTTTGTTCCAGGACAATTTTCCAGGGGCTATCAATTAAAGATACAGGCGCAACGTTCTGTCCAACTATTAATAGGAACGATTCCTTTATTTGTGATTGCTGGATTGATCGAAGGCTTCATCACCCCAGCAGCGATTCCCTTGGCGGCGAAGTATATCGTTGCATGCATAACCGTATTTGGCTTAATTCTATATATAGTGATTGGCAGGGTATTACTAGCCAAAAGACAGCTTATATAAGATTTCGATTCATGATATCGATATAATGGGAGACCGCCACTACTGCAAGTTTGTCCTCACGGGCCTCAATCATTTGGAGGCCTTGCTTTTCCCATTTTAACTTCTCTTTTTTCTTGATTAAGACTTGCTGCTGGGCAATGCTTTTCTCCATCGCACTTCGAACGTCTACAGGCTCCTCATTGACTTTCTTCAATATCGCCACATCTTCAATTCCGATCATCAAAAACAAATGCCGTTGTCTAAGTCGCTGTAAGTATACTAGCGCACTTTCCTCATGAAGAAATGTGCGTACATCACTAAATAAGAGTAGCAAGCTTCGTTTCTTTTGCATCGTTTCCAAATAAGTGAGCACCGCCGCATAATTTGACTCTGCCGTATCGACTTTAAGATTGTAAATTGCCTGGAGAATTGTCTGTAAATGTGTCATGCCTTTTGCGGGTGGTACAAATGCTTTCACTTCTTTCGAAAATGCGACTATAGAGACATAATCTCCTTTTTTTAAAGCCGCTGCAGTCACTGTTAATGCGGCTTCCAGCGCTTTCTCAAGGCGATTTCCTATCGCCAGTTCCGAGCCCATCATTCGCCCACAGTCGATTAAAATCGTTACATACTTTCCGTGCTCAGGTTCATATTCGTTTGTCATCACTTCCTGTAGCTTCGCTGTTTGTCGCCAGTTGATCATCCGTGGATCATCACCGACAACGTAGTTTCTAATTTGGGCGAAATCTCCTACACCACGTTGTTGCTTGCGAATTTTGGAGCCTTCATATAATAAAAAACGCTGGGCGTTCCCTAAATAGTGTTTTGTCTCTGTTAAATCGGGAATTACTTTTACAGAATCGACTAATTCAACCGTCTGTTGCTTTGCCCACAAACCAAAACGACTTGTATAACGAAAGTAAAGCCGGTCAATTTCATACAATCCTCTAACGGGTGCATTTGTTTCGTATGTAACTAGACTTGTGGATGCCCTCGGAGCCTTCCCACGGAGAGGAAAAGGCCGCTTAAATGACTGAGGAATAGCATCCACTAGAAAAAAGCTAAGATCATGTTCGGATGTATTACTTACTTCAATCTCTACCGTATAGCTAAGATTCCGCTCTAGCTCTTTAGTGATTGTACGCCGAAAGCTCAGTTGATCTTTCTGTGGTGAATAAATTAAATCTAGTAAACTTACCAAAATAACACTGGCGTTTAGGGTAATGATTAAGGACCAAGTAAGATCGAGTAGGCTTCCAAGTACAATGACAAGCAACGAAAAAATTAGGTGCGTACTGAGTAATCGTTTCGTCGGTAAAATCCCCCTACCTTGGAACAGGAACCGAGCCCACAAGTTCTTCAATGATTTGGTCAACGGCCGCTCCCTCCATTTCTACATGTGGCGCTAATTGAATCCGATGCCTTAATGAAGGTTTCGCTACTATTTTAATATCATCTGGCGTCACATAGTCTCGGCCTGCTAAGTAAGCCCATGCTTGACATGCCTTTCCAATCGAAATTGCTGCTCTCGTACTCGCCCCAAAACGGATTGACTCCGTTTCCCGTGTCTTTCTGACAATCTGCATAATGTAATCTAGCACGCCATCCCCAATCGTCACACGTTGAATTTCTTTTCTGATTGTCAAAAATGCCTCCATATCTAGCACGGGAGTAACAAGGCTTGTGTCAAAACTTTTTTCGAGTACTTGTTTAAGCACACTTTTTTCTTCCGCAAATGAAGGGAAATCAATTTTCAGCTTAAATAAAAAACGATCTTGTTGGGCTTCAGGCAGGGGATACGTTCCTTCAAATTCAATCGGATTTTGTGTCGCGACAACAAAAAATATATCTGGTAATGGAAACGTATTTCCTTGAATGGTTACTTGCTGTTCTTCCATCGCTTCTAAAAGTGCTGCTTGCGTTTTTGCTGGTGTCCGGTTAATTTCATCTGCCAAAAGGATATTGGTAAATACAGGTCCTTTTAGCGTTTCAAACGTTCCTTCTTTCATGTTGTAGATCATACTTCCGGTAATATCACTTGGGAGTAAGTCCGGCGTAAACTGAATTCGACGAAAGCTTCCCCCAAGAAGATCAGCGAGTGTTCTCACCATCTGTGTTTTCCCAGTACCCGGAACTCCTTCGAGTAGGACATGTCCACCGGATAAAACGGCCGATAATAAAAGCCTGAGATTGGTGTTTTGACCTAAAATGCGTTCTTCATATTTTTCCAATAAAGTTAAAACTTGTGCTCTCATCCTTCTTCAACCTCTTTCCTGATTTGCTCTAGTCTTTTAGACCATAACAAGTATTCCTGCTTGCTCACTTTGCTCTTTTCTAACAAATCAGCCAAACCATTTAGTAGGGAGTGAATTTCACCCTGTTGCAAATGTGGCCACTTTCGTTCGAACTGCGTAGTGAGATCCCGCCATTCTTGATGAGAGGGAATTCTCCAATGTTCTTGCAGCAAATTCAAAACATAAGTAGCTTGAATAACTAACGAATCATGATAACGATGCCCTCTAATATACCAGGCAGCCAATGCTTTTATTCCTTCATCACTGAAGCGAACTGTTTCTTCTCTTGCAATGAAAACTGGACCGAATCGCTTACCATGGTGCCACAGCCAAAGAATAGCCAAAAGGGCCCCTTGAATCATTAACAATAAAAACCACCGCGGATAGATGGTCAAAATGGTCGTGGCATTCTTTACATCATGTATGTATTCATCAAACAAAATGATTTTGCTATCCTCGTCATTTAGAAGTGTTAAAACGAGCGCAATATGATCTTCAGTAACTATTTCTCCGTTCGTAATCCATCTTGGTGAATTAGCTACAATCAAATGACCCTCGCCAACTACTCGCTTTAATGCGATAGTGCCTGCGTCATCAGACAGTAAGATTTCATCTTGAGCATTTTCTAGAAGCCTAACTTGGCTAGTTACTTCAGTATTAGTACGATAATTAGCACCTGCTGGATCAAACACATCTACTGAGTCAGTTTCCATGAGTTCTGCTTCTAATCCAAACATCCCTTTCGGATTTTCTTTAAACAAAAGGATTGTATTTCCTGCTTCCATATAGCGGGTGTAGCTGTCTAATTCCGCACTGTTAGGTGTAAAGTATGGTTCGACCATAACGAGTAGTTGGTTTTCTGAATTGATTGGTAATTGGCTTGGGGGATCGGACCATATTTTGACGACATCCTTATGATTCAGTACATATGTATAAAGTGCCTTCACACCTGTAGGAGAAGGGGAGTCAGAAGCATACACTGGAAACTCTTTTGGGTTTCCTTGGACTAAGACATAGCGTGAAAACATCAGCACAGTCAAAATAATTACTAGCCATGCCCATACTTTTTTATTTGCTATTGGGTTCTGCAATCTATCTTCCTTCCTCCTTTCTCCTGACCACTTTGTTTATTCATCCGTTCCACCTAGGTATTTCATGACTTCCTTCTGAAACTGAACGTAGTCCTCTTTCTGTACTTCTCGCTCTCCATATGTAGCTTCATCGAAAAAGTAGGAGAGATGTTGAAATTGATTTGCTGATTGTTGATTTACTTTCTTTAACTCTTCATAATACTCCCAGTTGGTTTTCCAAATTCTCGCTTCTAGCCATTCTTTTTCATGGAAATAAAGAAGCAAAGCTAAAAATAGATGACGAGTAGCTGAAGAGAGCTTTTCCAAGCCCTCCTGTTTCATAGCTTCGGTTACATGCATTTGATACGACCAATCAATTTCCTTTGTTGACTGAAGCGGAGATGTCTCACGGAACTTCCTTTTAGAACTACGATTACGTACAACAAAAAATAGTACTGTTCCCATTAATAGAAGAATCATAACAATAACAATCGTCAAAATCGGTCCAGCCAATATTCCAGTTGTTTTGATTGCGGGAAACAACTGGTCCAATTGATCTGCAATCCAGTTTTTAGCTTTTTCCAACCAAATCGAAAATAGACTACTGGGCTGATCACTATAAGTCGTATACTCAGTTTCGTTTAAAATCTTTTCGAGTTCATCTCTTGCGTCATCTACATTATCCATAGATTATCACCTTCGATTGTTTCATTATTGAACCACGTTATAATCATCAATCATTTCTTTTAAATCGTCTGCATCATGCCTTACTTTTAAATCTAGGTACATCACTGCATAGCCAACAGAGAAAATCATTGTCGTAAATATACTCGCCAGGGATACAATCATCGAAAGCAGCACACTACTTCCTAGGAATATACCGAAAGTTAATTCAATTGTGATACTAATGACGCCAATAATTAAAGAAAAAATAATATAGAGGCCTATTAATGGCCACCCACGCTTACGAGTTAGTCTCCAACTTCTTGTGAAACCTGGTGAACCTTCACCGAGTACTGCAGATCCGAGATAAAAGCTCCAACGAGTTAACAGGTAGGCAACACCGATAGCAAGTGCTAGGAATAGGATAATCCCTAAAACAATTCCAACAGTTGCAGAAGTGGCAAGGGAGCTTATTAGTGAAAACACTAAAATAAACACAGGAATCAAGATCAAGCCAAATATTATCAAAGAAAATAAGATGCTACTACCAATAATTGGGCCGTATCGTGAAAAAGCTTGTTTAATGACAGAACCAATGGTGTACGTTTCATTTTTTCTTATCCGATTAACGACTAATAAAGTGGCTGCTGAAGCGACTGGAAATAAGAAGAAACTAGTAATTCCTACAAGAGCAGTTCCAAGATCTGAGCCTAGACCTGTGGATTCCGCTCCCTCGAAGCTTGAAATTATTTTTTCATACCAAGCTTCACCAGCTCCAAGTTCTCTGAAAAAGCCGACTCCTGAAGCTAGACTAATCAATGCTTGAACCAAATAAATTGGACCCATAAAAATTAGAGAAATAAAGAACAAGTCCCGAAACTTGTTTTTACTCAAACTAAACGTCAGGTCAAGGATTTCACCAAATCCTTTTGGCTTATTAAGTCTTTCATTCATTCTAGTCATCTCCTTAAAATTCTCATATTTACTAGTCTAACACTATTTAGCTAGCCGATGTTTCATTGAATAGGAGAAACATTTAGAAAGGCGCGTTTAGTCTCAGCTTTTAAGCAAAAAAAATAAGCACCGTTAAAGGCGCTTATTTCCGACTGCATGTTCAAACCCAGTGTTTTATTTCTTTTCAATTAACCCTGCTTCAATAAGGAATTCTTCTGCGACTTTTTCAACCATCTGGCCTTCATTGTCGACTTTTGCATTCATTTTCTGCATCGTATCTTCGTTAATCGTGCCTTCAAGCATTTTGAGTAATTCTTCAATTTCAGGATACTCTTTCAGTGCTTCTTTCCTTACAAGCGGGAGTGCATGGTACGGTGGGAAGAAAGATTGGTCATCTTCCAGTACGCGCAGGTCGTACATTTGTAACTGTCCGTCCGTCGTATACGAGTTAATAACGTCAACTTCACCAGCGTTAATGGAACGGTACATAATACCATGGTCCATCCCTTTAACTTCTTTGAAGTCAAGATCATATGCTTTTTGGAATCCAGGTAATCCATCCGGCCGGTCGATGAATTCGAATACCGCACCTAATATGAAGTCCTCCGAAACTTTAGCAAAGTCACTAAATGTCACTAGGCCGAGTTCTTCTGCTATTGGTTCGTCCACTGCAAGTGTATACGTATTGTTGAAACCAAATGTGTTGAAAGCAATCATGCCATCCTTATCGACGAGCCGTTTCGTCGCGGCTAATGTTTCGTCCGCCGTCCCGGGTTCTTCATGATAATAGGTAAGGACGATTGTCCCTGTATAGTCGGGTATAACGTCGATAAGACCGTCCAACATGGCTTTCCATACGACGCTGGACCCACCAAGGTTTTCTTTGTAAATGACGTCAATATCAGTTTTGTTTTCAATCAATTGGCCCATGACGTGTGACAATATGATGCTTTCCGTATTGTTACGAGAACCGAGAGTCAGGGAATCTTTTTCGATGAAAATACATCCTGACAGCAGGCTTGCAACAAGTATTGATGAAATCACTAATTTGAATTTATTTTTCATTGTTACTTCAATCCTTTCGGTGTCGTCCAACGTTCAATTCCACCGAAGAGCGTTTCCAGGATAATCGCTAAGATTGCCGCCGGGATTGCCCCAAGTAAGATCAGGCCATCAATTCCGCGTGTGATACCGAGGAAGATGAAATCACCGAGTCCACCCGCTCCAATGAAGGCTGCAAGTGTTGCTGTACCGACATTAATAACGGCAGCTGTACGTATTCCGGCCATAATAACAGGAATCGCAAGAGGGAGTTCCACTTTTAACAGGATTTGCATGCTTGTCATACCCATCCCTTTTGCTGCTTCAGTGGTAGCTTTATCGACGTCTTTAATACCTGTGTAGGTATTGCGAATTATCGGTAGCAATGAATAAAGGAATAACGCAGCAATTGCTGTTTTCACACCGATTCCGAAAATCGGTATCATGAAACCAAGCAAAGCAAGACTTGGAATTGTCTGCATGACGCCTGCGCCGCCAAGTACGATTGTCGTGAGTTTCGGAACGCGCGTAATCAAAATACCTAGAAAAATACCGAGAACGATGGCGATAAGCATTGAGAAGAAGACGAGTTGAATATGGACGGATGTCGCTTCAAGCACTTCTTTCCACCGCATTTGTGTTTGTTCAACGAGTTGTTGCCAAATATTTAAGTTATTCATTGGATATCCTCCATTTCTGTCCACTGACTGGACATGGCGGATAACAGTGAACCTCGTGTAACGACGCCAACTAATTTTTGTGTTATATCGACAATCGGGATTATGCCGTAAGGTGCTTCACCCATCATGACAATGGCATCTTTAGCCGTTGCGGTATCATAAAGGAATGGTTCCCGGGTCTGCATGATTTCCTCAATTGTTTTAATGTCATCTAATTTTTTTATAACGTCATATGCGGACACGACTCCAATTAATATCTTGTCATCATCAACCACAATAAGGTTCGTAATTTTTCGCTTGCGAATAAACGAAAGGGCCTTCTCTGGCGACCATTGGGTAAGGGCAGTGTAAACCGATTCTGACATTATGTCGACAACTGGCATGAGTCCTGGATTTTGGATAATCCGATGTTTACCTATGAACTCTTCTACAAAGCCGTGGGCTGGATCGTGAAGTAATTTCTCTGGGGTGTCCAACTGTAGTAGTTTTCCGTCTTTCATGATGGCAATGCGATCGCCCATTTTTAGCGCTTCATCCATATCATGTGTTACGAAGACAATCGTCTTTTTTAACTTTTTGTGCAATGAAAGTAATTCGTTTTGAAGCTGTTCGCGTGTAAGTGGATCAAGTGCGCTGAACGGCTCATCCATTAAGATTACATCTGGATCTGCTGCTAGCGCTCTTGCAATACCAATACGCTGCTGCTGACCGCCTGATAGTTCTTTTGGATAACGACCTGCATAAACCTCAGGATCCAGACCGACTAATTCAAGAAGTTCATTGACGCGGGCTTTAATCTTTTTGTCGTTCCAACCTTTAAGCTGTGGTACAATTGCGATGTTTTTTTCGATAGTATAGTGGGGGAAAAGTCCGATTTGCTGAATGACATATCCGATATTTCGGCGTAACTCAGCGGCATTGTAGGAGTTGGTATCCTTGCCGTTAATAGTGATTTTGCCACTTGTGTGGGGCTCCATCCGGTTAATCATTTTCATTGTTGTCGATTTCCCTGAACCACTTGGTCCAATGAGGACGAGTAATTCACCTGCTGGAATATCGAAACTGACAGATTTTACTGCTTGGAATCCGCCATCAAACACTTTGCTTACATTTTCAAATTTAAGCATGTGTACCTCCTATTGTTTTTTCACAACGAATTTATTTTAAAATAATAGATTAAAAAATAATTCGTAGTTAATAAAAAAGAAGACGTATTTGCATCCTGGCTGTTCAGGTGCGAAGTCTCTCTCAATAAGTATACCACATTTAGATTGAATTTGCAGGAATTAGGGGTGTTCATCTCCTGAAGTGTCTAAATTGCCTGTTAGTTGTATGCTGCTTTAGAATGGATAATAGAAGGGAAGTGAATCGGCAATGGATATGACAATTTTCGTCGTAGAGGACGATAAAGCAATTTTTGATTCACTAAAAGAGCGACTGGGGCAATGGTCTTTTAATGTAACTGGACCGAATGATTTTCATGATGTCATGGTCGACTTTATTAATGAAAAACCGCATCTCGTTATTATGGATATTCAGTTGCCTTCCTATGACGGGTTTCATTGGTGCCGAGAAATTCGCACAATTTCGAAGGTACCTATTATCTTTTTATCATCGCGGGATCACCCGATGGATATGGTTATGGCGATGAATATGGGAGCAGATGATTATGTTCAGAAACCATTCCATTCAGATGTACTGCTTGCAAAAATTCAGGCACTCTTAAGACGGACATACGCATACGGTGAAGAGGCTCCGGATGTACTCGAATGGAATGGAGCGATGATTGACATGAAGCGCGGTGTCATCCGTTTAGATGGCAATGATGTCGAATTGACGAAAAACGAATTTTTCATATTAGCTGTGCTTGTTCAATCTAATGATGAGATAGTCTCACGCGATGAGTTAATCCGTAAGTTATGGGATGATGAACGTTTTGTTAACGATAATACATTGACGGTGAACGTTACGCGCCTCCGTCAAAAGCTTACCGAACTGGGCCTTGGTGAAGCAATTGTCACGAAAAAAGGACTGGGCTATATGGCGACTACACTTTAGGAAGGGGGTGTTTGTTTGTTTATAAGTTATTTATTGGATATGAAAAGTTGGATATTCTTTTTTATAGCGGCACTTGGGTTTGCAGATATAGTGATTTGGCTGGACGCTGGAATCGATGCGGAATTTTCAGCTGTTATGTATTTTAACGTTTTACTGCTGAGTGTGTTCCTCATTTTTTTCATATGGCGCTATTTCAAAGAAATGAAGTTTATGAAAGCATTAATCCCACTCAATGGAGTAATTGAAGAAGATTGGCAAGAAGCGCTGCCGGAGCCGTTATCAATACGTGACACAATGACGACTAAGATGTTGCGGCAAGTTGCGGATGATTATAAGAAAAGACTGTACGATTTAAAAGCAACTAGCGTGATTGAAAGTGATTATACGGCGGCTTGGGTACATGAAGTGAAAGCACCTCTGACTGCCATGAAATTGGTGATTGAAGCCAATCGAAGTGAACCGGCATTGCGGAAAATCGAAACGGAGTGGCTACGAGTTCATTTGCTCATCGACCAGCAGTTATACATTTCCCGTTTGCCTTCTTTGGAATCGGATTATGTTGTCGGGAAAAACGGCATCCACCAGCTTGTAGCTGCGGAAGTGCGCGAGCTTGCATCGTGGTGCAGGCAAAAAAATATGGCTATTGAATTTGAAGATGAAGCGATTGAAGTTGTAACGGATAGTAAATGGTGTCGGTTCATAATCCGTCAAGTATTGACGAATGCAGTGAAGTATAGTCCGTCAGGCGGAACAATTTGGATCACAACAAACGTTGTAGAAAGTGGCAATGTGGTTCTATCCATAAGAGACGAAGGACCTGGTATTCCATCGCATGACCTGCCTCGGTTATTCGATAAAGGATTCACTGGTGGTACAGGAAGGCTACATAATGCAGCAACAGGTCTAGGGCTTTACCTCGCACAAACCGTTGCTGTCAAGATCGGCATCACACTTACTGCACAATCTGAAGCGGGGCAAGGAACGACGATGCGACTGACATTCATGACTGAGAATGAATTCGACTCCGTACTAACGTGACGTTTATGTAACGTTGGATGACCTGTTTGTCATGCAAATCAAACGACCCAAGGAACTAAGCGGGATAAGATAGGGACATAGCAAACAGGGAGGCCATTTCAGATGAATGAAACACATACAATAAAAAAAACAGTTCTGCATGCGCAGAATATTCGAAAGTCCTATGGATCACGCAGCAATGTCCAACAAGTACTAAAAGGCATCGAACTTCGTGTCAATGAAGGTGAATTTGTCGGCATTATGGGCTCTTCGGGAGCAGGAAAGACAACATTGCTCAACGTTCTTGCGACAATTGACCGTACGACAGAGGGGTCTATCCTCATCGGTAATTCCGATATTTCGAAGATGAAAGATCGGGAACTATCCGCGTTTCGTCGTGAAAAATTAGGTTTCATTTTTCAAGACTATAATTTATTGGATACATTGACTGTGAAAGAAAATATCTTGCTGCCTGTTTCACTTGGTAAGATGAATAAAAAAGAAGCGGAAGCAGAGTTCAGGGCAATCGCAGACATCCTTGGCATTAAAGACCTCGCACACAAATACCCGCACGAAATTTCAGGTGGTCAAAAACAGCGGACATCTGCTGCACGTGCTCTTATTAATAGACCCTCCATGGTATTTGCAGACGAGCCAACAGGGGCTCTCGATTCAAAGTCAGCATCTTCCCTATTAGGCACATTAGAGGATGTCAATAAAAAGCGGGATGTCACAATTATGATGGTGACGCATGACCCACTTGCTTCGAGCTATTGCAGCCGCGTTGTCTTTTTGAAAGATGGCACCATTTACTCGGAATTGTACCGTGGCGATAAAACGAGACAAGCCTTCTTCCAG
This sequence comes from Sporosarcina sp. E16_8, assembly GCF_017347095.1. Classification (GTDB taxonomy): domain Bacteria; phylum Bacillota; class Bacilli; order Bacillales_A; family Planococcaceae; genus Sporosarcina. The sequence goes on from NZ_JADPRZ010000004.1 coordinate 129,681, forward strand.
GAAATCCTGAAAGTTCAAGGCGTTCTCGGGGGTGACAGCATTGACACTATTTGATCTTGTAATCCGCAGTATGCGGAAGAATCTCAAGCATTATTATTTGTATTTCTTTGCACTGATTTTCAGTGTTGTCCTTTACTTTGTATTCGCGACGTTGCAATATGATTCTGCAGTTATTGAGCAGGCAAGTAGCTCCATGAAGATGGATTCCGCATTTAAGGTGGCGGGGATATTGGTTCTTTTCATTGCTGGCATATTCGTTATTTACGCCAATTCGATTTTCCTTCGGAGAAGAAGTAGTGAAATTGGACTGTATCAATTGATTGGATTAACGAAAGGGGCAGTTGCACGGCTCCTTTTTATTGAAAACACACTTCTTGGAGCCGGAGCGCTCGTTATCGGAATCGGTGTCGGGATGCTTTTATCTAGAGTGTTTTTATTGATACTTATGAAATTGGTCGGCTTTAATGACATTGTAGAGTTATCGTTTTCGATGGGGGCCGTTTTACAGACAGCACTTGTATTCGTGGTTATCATTGCTCTTACATCAATTCAAATGGTGTTTAAAGTGTATCGTAATACGTTGCTTAGCCTATTCAATGCAGACAAACAAGGGGAACAGCCGAAGAAGCCGAAAAGTGGGTTATCAGCAATACTTGCTTTACTTGGTATTGGATTGATTGTCTTTGGTTATTGGTTATCGGCACATATGTTGAACGAATTGTTATTCTTTAATATGCTTGGCGTTTTATTCTCAACGATATTAGGAACCTATCTTCTATTCCGCGTGACAATCAGTTGGGTGTTCTATCAAGTAAGAAAGAGCAAGCAAGGACATTTAGGACTCTCCAATAGTTTGTCACTTGCCTCGCTCATGCACCGTCTAAAAGGGAATGCGAACTCGCTCACGATTATTACAGTTTTATCTGCAATGACATTAGCGATGCTTGCAGGTTCCTACTCGCTTTATTATTCAACGGAAAAAGAAACGCGCTACATGATTCCGTTCGATTTTGCGTTTGAAGAGGGGGTGGCAACGTCGCTTTCAGACAACGAAATATCGGCAGTGGACTTTGAGGTTGAATTGGAAGAAAATGGAATTGATTATACAACAGGGACAATCGAATTACTCGGAGTGGAAGGAACTCATGAAAAAGGTATTTTCCCTGCTATTTTTGATATGAGAGAAGAAATTTTTAATGCCTATTTTGTAAATGCTAAGCAATTACAAAAAGCAGGTCTCGAAGTTGAAACGCCAAAAGATGGATCTGTCATTTTTCATAACGCTTCCATGATGGCTATGGCAAAAGATATAAAGATACCATTTAAGATGTATATTACAAGCGGTGAAACAGAAAGCGTATTTACCGCTGTGAAGTATGGTGAAGGGGACGTTGTGAACGCAGTTTGGGGGTCTCAACTTGTAGTGAGTGATGCCGATTTTGAAAAGTATAAAAGAACGATGAAACCAGAAAAAATAGTAGAGATGACCCCAGAGAGTATAGTAAGGAATGTCCGAGTTTTTAATATAGCAGACAAAGACCAACTTGCCATTGCATCTACTATCCGCAACTCAAATCAAGACACCGAGTCGTCATACGGCACCGATTATTATTTGACGTATGTAAAATCCATGCAAGTCAATGGACTTCTCATCTTTATCGCCGGATTTTTAGGGTTAGTGTTCTTAATTTCAACAGGCAGTATTTTGTACTTCAAACAGATGACTGAGGCGGAACAGGAAAAACAAAGCTACACAACGCTGCGTCAACTCGGTTTTACAGTGAAAGACATCATGCGCGGCATTATCCGCAAGCAGGCATTCGTCTTTGGTTTGCCACTTTTGATTGGCCTGTTGCATTCTGTGTTCGCTATTAAAGCTGCGTCATTCCTCTTCATGTCTGATATAACTGTGCCTGCTTCGATTGCAATGGGCATTTATGCGTTGATTTACCTTGTGTTCGCTTTCTTGACGGTTGGTTACTATCGAAAAACTGTGAAAGCTGCTTTATAATCGAAAAACCATCGGAGTTTGACATACTCAGGTGGTTTTTTAATATTTGTAAAGGTTTGTGTTGGAGGAAAGTGGAATACTTTGTGGTTAGTGATACGTTCCAATGACTATAAATGTTGACATAGAGAATCCTCTCAACAACGCTTGGCGCTTGGGGATGCCTCCCGCAATAAGCCAGACAGAAAACCGCTGTCAGCCTTATTGCTTCGGCTACCCCTATGAGGCGCCTGCGCTGGAGATTATATAGAATCATTAGTTCAACATATATAAGATTGGATTAAGAAGTAGGAGAGGTTTGATAGGTTAGAAAAACTTAGAGTTCAAAAAAACAGATACTCTGCTACAAAAAATATACGAAATAAGTTTTTGACCAAGAGTTTATTGGGTGAAATGTCTTTGCAATGTTTTTATGAACAAGTATGTGAGTCGGGACTTGCGACAGAATCATTGTGACTGTATCCATTTGAACAATAGGAGAAAAAGAGTTGGAAAAGAGATTCGTATTTTGGCCTAATATAATTGATGAGTAAGGAGGAATAAAATTGTCAGCGTTGAAAAGGGATGCTATTACATTTTTTAAAGTGTTAATTTATTTGGCTATTGGTTTCATCCTAACTGAAAATGTATTAGGAGTAATTTATGAAGAACTCGGGATTAGTTTTATGGGAAACGTATGGGTTAATTGGTTCGGTTTGTCGTATCTTTTGTATTTTTTCTATACAACAATCCGTGTGCTATTTACAAATAAAAATACCTATTTGTTTAAAAAACGTATGAAATCGAAGGTTTTTTGGGTACTGTTCATTGTTTCGGCTTACGTCGTCTTTATTCCTTTTATTAAAGGAGAAAATCCATTCTAGCTCAACTAATGATAGTTAGTTGAACTAAGAACAAGAAATCAACAAGAGAATTTAATGGACTGTGCTGGTGAAAATACCAAACGTAAATGTTTGGCGTTTTCTCCAACGCTTTTTGCTGTTTTTATACCACTGATCGAAACTAGTTGACCCACGTTTGATAAGGGGTGATTCGTTTCCTATCACATCTCCTCAGGTGCCTTCATACCTAACAGTCGTAGGGCCTCTTTCAAAACGGTCGATGTGCTCGTGATCAGCGCAATTCTATACGGCAGATGATTTGCATCGGAAAGCACTTTTACATTGCCGTAAAACGAGCTAAAAGTTTGAGCGAGATCGATTGCATATTTTGCGATGATGGAAGGGTCTAAATCATCCGCAGCGCGCTTGACTGTTTGTGGGAATTGCTCCAATGCTCGAATGATTTCCCATTCGAAATCATTGACGTCATCCACGCTATACGGCTGTATGTCGCCAGCTTTTCTTAACACTGATTTGGCCCTTGCGAAAGCATATTGGACGTAGGGACCGGTTTCACCTTCTGTTTGGAGCATTGTTTCTAAGTTAAATTCGATATCGTGTTTGCGGTGCTGTTTTAAATCGCCGAAAATGATGGCTCCGACGCCGACTGCTTCGGCAACTTTTGTTTTATTAGCCAAATTAGGATTTTTCGTTTCAATTGTCGTCTGTGCGAGTGAAATCGCCTCATTCAAAACTTGTTCTAGCAAAACAATTTTCCCTTTGCGGGTGGACATTTTTTTTCCGGCTTTCAAAATGAGACCGAAAGGAATGTGCTGGATATCGTCTGCCCACTCGTAGCCCATTTTACCGAGTACTTTCTTGAATTGTGTGAAGTGGAGACTTTGTTCATTTCCAACGACGTAAAGAGATTTCACGAAATCATACGTTTCTTTTCTATCGATTGCAGCGGTTAAATCGCGTGTGGCGTATAACGTCGCGCCATCTGATTTCATAATCAAACAAGGTGGCATATCCTCACCCAGTTCAACCACGAGCGCACCATTTGATTCTATTAAAAGTCCTTTATCCGCTAACTCTTTAACGATGGGTTCCATCTTGTCATTATAGTAGGCCTCGCCGTTATAGGAATCAAAGGTGATACCCAGCAAATCATAAATGCGTTGAAATTCCTGGAGGGATTCCGTTTTGAACCATTTCCATAATGCCAGTGCTTCCGCATCTCCGTCTTCCAGGGCTTTGAATGCCGCTCTGCCTTCATCGTTAAGGGAGTCATTTTGTTCCGCTTCTTCGTGGAAACGGATGTACAGCTTTAATAGCGTCTGGATTGGCGCTTGCTGGACTTGTTGTTCGTCGCCCCATTTTCGGTAGGCCGTCAGTAGTTTGCCAAACTGCGTACCCCAGTCGCCGATGTAATTGATTTTCACGGTCTTAAAACCACTTTTTTTAAGTAATAAAGCAATTGAATTTCCGATGACGGTGGAGCGCAAATGCCCCATGGAAAACGGTTTGGCAATGTTAGGGGAAGACAAATCGATTGTAACAATACCACCATTACCTTCATTAGATGAACCATAGGATAGTGATTGATCTAGAATTTTCTGCAGGAGTGCACTGGTAATTGTAGAACGGTTCAAAAAGATATTCACATAGCCGTTGACGGCTTCTGCTTTACGAATTAGCGGATGATCGATTGCCAGGGCAATTTCATGGGCAATAACAACAGGCGATTTTCTAAGTTCTTTCGCGAATGGAAAGCACGGTAAAGCCAAATCACCTAAATGTGCATGTACAGGCTTTTCTAGCATGTTTTCATTCAATGGAATCGAACTAAATTGTTGCAACACGTGCAAGACATCCATTTTCATCGTCAACACTCCTCTTGGTTGATTGAACTAAAAAAGCGTAAAAAAAAGCCTTCATCTCAAATTAATGAGACGAAAGCTTACTTCCGCGGTACCACTCAAATTGCCCGTATAGGGCCACTTCCTCATAACGGCGAGACACCGGCTTTTCTAAAACGCTTGGAAAAGCATCTCCAAAGTGCGGTTCACAAATATTCTTCACCGGGCTTCCACCATCCCCAGTTCGCTGAAAAAGAAATAATTGCTACTCTCTTCATCACAGATGTTGTAGTTGAATGTATCAAAATGGTGATTGGGTGTCAATGGAAAGTAACAATAATTCACAAGTGAAAACTGTTTGGAGTTAACTTCTAAACTATGTGTAGAACACTGCATTTAGTGCTGAATGACAAAATAGAACCGACATCGGGAAAAAAGGATATTTTTTCAGGTTTTAAATTAATGTTTATAACTTGTGTATCATTTGCAAGAATGACGATGATGACGGTCAAAGCGACACGAGAAAACGACTGTGGATATGTGGATAAGTTATTGATGGTAGGACAAGTATGCTTTTAGGCACTTTACGATTAGACCACAACATGTTAGGGTATGTATAGAGATTAAGACACTACATGTAGTGTTATTGGTGAAATTGAACGAAAGCTGTATTGTTGACAAATAGGAATTTAGAGTGTCAAATAAGTTCTTGACTATCTAACTACAGCCAACAAATTATCCCTCAGTAAATAAAACTCATAAACGATGGGTCCGCCTGAAAAAGGTGGGATTATCGTTTTTTATTGGAAATAGAAAAATTAGGTTTGATAAAGGAGCCGATGAAATTGACAATGAACATTACTAAGACAGGTACGGAACTGCTATTGGAAGACTTACAGAACGAGTTTGGCGTTGAGGAGATTCGTCCATTAGTTAGTGCAAGTGAAAAATGGAATGAGCGTCATCCTGGAGCAAGTGCGTCAGAATGGACGAAAGCGATGATTCTAGAAACGCTTAGCAATATCGATGAGGTATCGACGTACTGGACTTTCGTTGCGGCCCGTATTCACTTACGTGATGTTTACAATCGTCAAGAAAAGCTTCGCGGTGCAAAGGTCTATACGGACTTTGCTGATAATGTTGCACTTCTAGTCGAGAAGGGATTATACACACCCGTCTTGACGGAGAAGTATTCAAAGGAAGACCTTGTAATTCTCGGTAATCTAATCGAACCAGAACGGGACAAGCTATTTACATATATCGGTTTGAAAACACTTATGGACCGTTATGTCGCTGTTGACTTTAGCAAACAATCGGTTGAACTTCCGCAAGAGCGCTGGCTTGTCATCGCGATGACATTGATGCAAGACGAGACAACTAACCGGCTCGAAAAAGTGGCGGAATCATACTGGGCGATGAGCAGCCTCTATATGACGGTTGCAACACCGACATTGTCGAATGCTGGAAAACCGCACGGCCAGTTGTCAAGTTGCTTTATCGACACGGTCGACGATTCTTTGCAAGGCATCTATGACAGCAATACGGATATCGCTAACTTGTCGAAATACGGTGGCGGCATTGGTGTTTACATGGGGAAAGTTCGCAGTCGTGGCTCGTCCATTCGTGGATTTAAAGGCGCATCAAGTGGTGTACTTCCATGGATTAAACAGTTGAACAACACGGCAGTAAGCGTTGACCAGCTTGGTCAGCGACAAGGTGCAATAGCAGTTTATCTTGATGTTTGGCACAAAGATATCTTCACGTTCCTCGACCTTAAATTGAATAACGGAGACGACCGCTTGCGCGCACACGATATTTTCACGGGCGTCTGCCTTCCTGATATTTATATGGAACAAGTGGATGCACGTGGCGACTGGCATTTGTTCGATCCGCATGAAGTTCGGACAATCATGGGCTATTCACTAGAGGATTTTTACGATGAAACAAAAGGTGCGGGTTCGTTCCGTGAGAAATACGAAGAGTGTGTCAATAATCCTGAGCTCAGCCGTGAAATCGTACCTGCTATCGATCTTATGAAACGGATTATGCGTAGCCAATTGGAAACGGGAACGCCGTACATGTTTTACCGCGACGAAGTGAACCGTGCAAATGCTAACAAACATGAAGGCATGATTTATTCGTCGAATCTTTGTACAGAAATCACGCAAAATATGAGCGCGACTGAATTCGAGTCTGTTACGCTCGAAGACGATATCGTTGTCACGCGTTCAAAACCAGGCGATTTCGTTGTCTGCAACTTATCATCCATCAACCTTGGACGAGCAGTTCCAGCAAGCGTTTTGGAAAGACTTATTACAATTCAAGTACGCATGCTTGATAATGTTATCGATCTTAATAAAATACCGGTTGTCCAAGCGCAGCGTACTAACGCGCGCTACCGTGGAATCGGTCTCGGGACATTCGGCTGGCACCATCTGCTAGCCTTGCAAAATATTCAATGGGAATCAAACGAAGCAGTGGATTACGCTGATAAATTATATGAGAAGATCGCTTATTTGACGATTAAAGCTTCGATGAAACTGGCTACTGAAAAAGGGTCGTACCCATTATATGAAGGATCCGAATGGCAGTCTGGCGTTTATTTTGAAAACAAGAACTATGATTCGAAGGAATGGCGCGAACTACGCATCGATGTTGCAACAAATGGTATGCGCAATGGCTATTTGATGGCAATTGCACCGAATAGCTCGACGTCTATTATCGCAGGATCAACTGCATCAATTGATCCGGTTTTCAAACCGTTTTATCATGAAGAAAAGAAAGATTATAAGCTACCGGTAGTTGCACCTGACCTTAATCACAACACGTATGACGTTTACCGTCGTTCCGCTTATATTGTCGATCAACGTTGGTCAATCAAACAAAACGCAGCAAGACAGCGCCATATTGACCAAGCAATTTCATTCAACATCTATGTACCGAATTCAATTCGCGCATCCGTACTGCTTGAACTTCATTTGCAAGCTTGGAAGTCTGGTATGAAAACAACATACTATACACGGTCAACTGCGACGGATATTGAAGAGTGTGAATGGTGTCATTCTTAATCGTCTACGCATCGTGGAGCGGAAACACGCAGGAAGTTGCGGAAATGATTGAAGAAACGTTAGTTGCAGAAAATATAGCTGTTACAACGTATCGAATTGGCGGGGGGATCATTCCGAACCCCCGCGATTTTGATGCGATGATCTTCGGGTCATTCACGTGGGAGCAAGGCTCAACGCCTGACGAAGTAAAAGACTTTGTAGCGGATGTAGGGTATAAACCGGATAATGTCTACGTCTTCGGAACGGGTGATACCCAATTTGGCGGCGATGCATTATTCTGCCACGCAGCGGTGAAGTTAGCGCGGTTTTACGCATCCCCTTATGAGCCGCTTAAAATCGAACAAAGCCCACGTGGCATACAGCAAGAAAAAGTAATTGAATGGTCGAAGGGAGTCATCAGACATTGGAAAAACTTAACCGAGTGAAGGTCTTAGAACCTGCACATCCAAACAAATCAACGGCTATTTTCGGTGGGAAAGCGAGTGGTATCCTCAACTGGAACGACATCGCACATCCCCATTTCTATACATTACGTCAACAAATTCGTTCACTATTCTGGACGGCCAATGAAGTCGATATGACGCAAGACGTTAAGCAATTCTCGACGCTGACTAAGCCGGAACAAGATGCATTTCTTAAAATTATTGGCTTGCTTGCGACACTCGACGGACCACAGACGACAATCGCTTTGAAAATGGCAGATTACACAACCGATCCTTCTGTTAAATCAATTATGGCGACAATCGCCGATCAGGAAAGTGAACATAATCACAGTTACGCGTACGTTCTTTCATCAGTTACAACACTTAATAAGCAGATGGCTTCATTTGAAATGGGCCGCTCAGACGAAGTGCTGTTGAAACGGAATGAGCGCATTGTAGAAGTCTACAACGACTTCGCCGAGCGTCCGACAATTGAATCAGCATTGAAAGCGATGGTTTATACGACGCTGCTTGAAGGGCTATTTTTCTATAGTGGATTCGCATTCTTCTACAACCTCGCACGCAATCAGAAAATGGTCGGTACTTCGACAATGATTTCGTACATTAACCGTGATGAATTGCAACATGGTAAAGCAATTAGTGACATATTCCGCGCAGCACTTGCAGAAAACCCTGAACATAATACAGATGAATTCACGCAATGGATTTACGATCAGTTCAAACATTCGGTCGAGCAGGAAGTCATCTGGAGCAGTTATGTACTTGCAGATATAGAAGGTATTGACCTTGCCGAAATGGAAGGGTATGTGAAATATCGCGCGAATAAAATGCTTCGCATGCTCGGACTTAGTGAAATTTATCCGGAGTTCACTGACAACCCAATGAAATGGATTCGTGCATATGTCGACAGTTTCGACGATACAAAAACCGACTTCTTCGAACAATCTTCACGTCAATATGTCAAAACAAGCGATTTAAATGGTTTTGATGATTTGTGAATGAAAAAAGCACACAACATGAGTTGTGTGCTTTTTTACGATTATATAAGTTGAAATGGGGATTCCCTTCAAATTGGCCTTAATTATCCTTGATAGATGTCGCGACTCAATTTTATCATGTATTCTTATGTTCGATATTAAGTTTAACGGAAAACCCCATACTCATGGTGCCTGAATGTTCAAAGTAGATATATCGAATAGGTTTTGTGTAAATAACATGTGCCGGTCATAATCAAGGCAATGGCGGTCATGAGTGCAGCCATGGCGAGCATAACGTGGTCCGTGGCGGTCATAAGTGCGCCCATGGCGAGCATAACAAGATCCATGCCGGTCATAACAATATTAATGCATTTAATAACCGCTTCAAAACAGTGGAAGGCTCATTATCCTCAGCTACTATCTAGTTTGAATGGCAACCAAAGTTTGATTTTACATGACATGGAACAATGGAGTCTACTTATTGAAAAATTGCGGGTACTATAGTTTATCCAGAGACAGATTTTTACCCGAAATAGGGCAAACCCTACTACCTACGTGAATTCCTGTCTTGTATACTTTAACTGGGAATGGTTCCCGGTGAAATGGAGATAGGAGGAAACTATAATGAGTCAATTAACACTTGATACACAAGTTTGCGATATCGTCACGGTGGTCCCTAAAAGTGCAGATTTATTTAGATGTCTGCGCATCGACTTTTGCTGTGGAGGGAAAATAGCCTTAAAAGATGCTGCAGAAGACCGAATGCTTAATCCTGAAGATGTTTTAAATAGCATTAAGGAAATAGAAAAGACATGGGGGAAACAGAGTGAAACGGACCCGACATCATTCGGTTCAAAAACACTTGTTGCCTATATTCAAAGAAAGTATCATGATGGACTGCGGGATGAGTTTTCACTCCTCGCGCCGTACATTACGAAAGTTGCCCGTGTTCATGGAGAAAATCATCCGCATCTCCTTCGTGTCCAAGAAATCTTCAAAGAATTACGGAGCGAACTCCTCGCCCATACAGCAGATGAAGATGCAAATGTCTTCCCGCTCATTCTAAAGTTCTTAGAAAGCCCAACACCTGAACTAAAAGAGAAAGTTAAACCATATATAATGGAACTCGAGAGAGAGCATGAGAATGCAGGGGATTTATTAGCTGAGATACGCAATCTTACAAATAACTTCACGCCTCCAGATGGTGCGTGCAGAACTTATAGACTCGTATACACACGTCTTGCGCAATTAGAAAAAGACACGTTTGATCATGTTCATCTCGAAAATAACAATTTATTCGACCGTGTACGAGCTGCACTTTGATTAACTAAAGAGTACGCTTAAAAAAACCACCGCATGGGTGGTTTTTTTGCATGGAGCGATTCTGCTATGTCCGTTATGATAGAGGAAAAGGGGATTTGGATAACATGAGACAACTCGTATTAGTTATTACCATCCTGCTTACTTTTATCCTAACATCATGCACCAACTCGGAGGCTGATGCAAAAGTAGAAATCCTTGTGGCAGCAGCTTCCAGTATGACGCCGGCGCTAACTGAAATTGCAACCGAATTTGAAAAGACCAACACATATACTCAAATCACATTCACGTTCGGCTCATCCGGCAAACTAGCACAACAAATAAAAAGCGGTGCACCAGTCGATGTTTTCATCTCTGCAAGCAGTTCTGATATGGATACACTTGAAAAAGACAATATAATTAAATCAGACACACGTGTAGATATCACGACTAATACATTAGTTGTTATTCGCCAAAAAAACGGTGGTAATTCGTCGCTAAATGAAGATAATCTGTTTACATCCAAAATCGAACACGTTGCCATTGGCAACCCTGACACTGTTCCAGCGGGTGTTTACGCAAAAGAAGCGCTCACAAAACTTGGAGAATGGGAAACACTCGAACCGAAATTTGTATTCGGCAAGGACGTCCGCCAAGTATTAACATTTGTAGAAACAGGTAATGCCGAAATGGGAATTGTTTTTACGACTGATGCCCAATCATCTGATAAAGTAGAAGTCATCTCGAAAATTGATCCAACTCTGCACTCGTCAGCTATTTATCCCGGTGCAGTCATCACTGCTACAAAACAGCCGAAAGCAGCTAACGCTTTTCTCGATTATATGACAACACCTGAAGCGCAAAAAATACTAGTAACGTATGGATTTACAAACTAAAAGGAGGAACACCGCCAATGGGAGAAATCAGTTACGGGCCGCTCATACTCTCTATCAAAGTTGCAGCCATAGCGACAATCCTTGTTTTTCTCATTGGTACGTTCCTAGCACGCATATTTGCACGAAGAAATTTCTTTGGGAAAACAATCATTGAAGCGTTTTTCCTATTACCACTTGTATTACCGCCCACCGTCGTTGGATTCGGACTACTGATTTTATTTGGCAAGGATCAGCTACTTGGGAGATGGTTATATGATTACGCACATCTCCAAATCGTGTTTTCCTGGATTGGAGCCGTCATCGCTTCGACCGTAGTCGCTTTTCCGCTCATGTATCAAAGTGCATCCGCTGCATTCAAACAAGTAGATGGAAAATTGGAGGCCGCGGCTCATACACTAGGTGCTTCAAGATGGCGCGTTTTCCGCACAATTACAATGCCGCTAGCCTGGCCGGGTTTACTTGCGGGCTTCGTCCTTACATTCGCCCGCGCACTCGGCGAGTTTGGAGCGACGCTGATGATTGCAGGCTATATCCCTGGTCGAACAGATACCATTCCCATGGCCATCTACTTTGCGGTTGAAGCCGGCGATATGCAAAAAGCAACATTTTGGGTGATTATTATCGTCGCACTTGGATTTTCCACAATTCTCTGGCTAAGTTGGTGGTCGAATCAGAATTTGCGGCGTTTCACTGTGAAAAGGAAAGGGGGAGCTCCTCGTAATGTTTGACGCACATCTTATTAAAGATTTGCCAGATTTTAAAATCGACGTGGCGATTAAAACAGCTAAAGGGGAAGTGAGCGTCTTATTTGGACCATCCGGTTCTGGAAAGACGACATGTCTAGATATGATTGCCGGTCTTGTTCACCCAAATTCAGGTCATATTCGTATGGGGGACAACACTTACTTTTCATCCAATCAAAAGCCATATCCTACTGAAAAACGAAGTATTGGATATGTGATGCAAGACTATGCGTTATTCCCTCATATGACAACAGAAAAAAACGTTCAGTATGGCATGAAATCTGTACGGAAATCCGAAAAAGCACTAGCGCTGCTCGATCAATTCGGAATAAGTCATCTGCGAAATGCCTATCCCCATGAAATGTCTGGAGGGGAAAAACAGCGAACTGCCATTGCACGTGCGCTTGCGACAGAACCTGAAGTTCTTCTGCTTGATGAACCACTTTCTGCACTGGACGATAAAGCACGTAACGATGCGCTTACAGTGATAACAGATATTCAGCGGGATTTAAATATTCCCATTATCATGGTGACTCACAATTGGACAGAAGCGGAAAAAGTTGCAACGCGTATATATAAAATCGAAAAAGGCCGCTTTATCTAGTCCATGTTGGATAGATAAAGCGGTTATTTTTATTGCTAAAAGAATTTCCACGTCTAGACTTAGGGCACGAAATGCTTGGAAGCTGTTAGTTGTAGATATGATCGGTTGAGGGCTTTTTATGATCGTTTGGCTAGGTATATGATCGGTTGAGGACTTTTATGATTGTTTGGCTAGGGATATGATCGGTTGAGGGTTCTTATGATCGTTAGGCTAGGTATATGATCGGTTGAGGTTTTTTATGATCGTTAGGTTAGGTATTTGGTGGACTTAGGTTGTGTTTTCGCTATTGTTCTTCGGGGATAGCCCTATTACTTTATTAATAGGAATATCCCTACTAGAAAGGCCCCTTACCTGAACGTACAATTAGTAGTATGTGAATGAACAAATCTCTAATTCCTGCCAATCTAAAAAGGAAGGGAGTTGCGCCGTTGAATTATGTCGCAGGAAGCTATATTCTTTATATAAAGAACAATTCGAATTTAATAGTAGAAAAGGGTTAACTGCCTTTTTTCTATATAAGGGGTAAAGTTGATGAATGGACAGGAAAACTTTAATTACCAACAGGAAATGGCACGTTTGCGGGATCATTTCGATTTTGACTTTGTCGGGTTGGCACTTGTCCAATCGATAGAGTCTCGGTTCGAGCTGAAATGGGTATTTACTATGGGAAATCGAAGTAATCGTTATCGTAGAATTGTCTTACAAACCGGCAAAGGTATTGTAGGTCATGTTTTTAAGACAGGTAAACCGCTCCTTGTAGAAGATGCGGAAAAGATACTTGGAGGAAAAGACCTTTATAATTATCCGATTATCGTAGCAGAAGGGTTGAAAAGTTTTGGGGCGATTGCGCTTTATGAATACAATCGTGTAAAAGGTGTGTTACTTGTAGGTTACCGCACTGAGGAGAAATTGACCCTAGAATGTTTTACAGAATTTAAACAGGTGGTTGGTCCGACGTTTGGCCAATTTTATAATAAGGAGATGGTTGGAAATTGAAGAGTATGAGTGAATTTCAATTGACGGATCTGTTGATGAAAATGTATGGCAATTCTGCAGAGGCCATCTTCTTTTTTGATCGTACTGGAAAAGTACTGACAATGAATAGTGCTGCCGAATTCATTTTGAATGCAGAAGTACTAGACAGCATGGCGGCGGGCGATGCAGAGGCGATATGCATGTCTTGTAGGGGGTATACGAACGAGCAGGAACTTCAAACATGTATATCGTGCTATTTGAAGAGTCCAGATGAAGATTTCAGCTCGTTTCAAGTGTATTTGGACACCAAGGGGAAAGGAGTTATTCCCTACACGGCTAGTTATCAAACGATTGACGTGGAAAACGGGATCCGTGTATTCATGCTCCGTGATTTGACGAAACAATATAAAACACAGGAAATGCTTAATCAGAAATTGATTACGAAAAATATCATCAAAGCTCAGGAAGATGAACGGAAACGGATTTCGAGGGAGTTGCATGACGGGGTGGCGCAGGAAGTGCTTAGTTCGCTAGTTGAACTTCGAGTACTGAAATATATGAATGTCGATGCAGAAGTGTTGAAAAAAGTGCAGCAGACGGAAGGGTCACTCATGCGGTTATTGGACGATATCCGTCATCTATCCGTCGAACTAAGACCAGCGACACTTGATGATTTAGGGATGGAAGCTGCATTCAGAACACATTTTAAATGGATGGAAAAAAACTATGGACTTGTCGTCCATTTTACAGCGGAGCTGGACTCGAAGAGATACGAAGGCGAAATTGAAACGGTCGTTTACCGGGTTTGTCAGGAAGCTGTGTTTAATGCACTTAAATACGCAGGCACTGAGGATCTTACTGTCAGGCTTTTTGAAGATGATGGGTATTTAAAGTTATACGTCATCGATGAAGGAATCGGATTTAATTTGAATTCGATTCACCCAAAAGGTACAGGTCTTGGTCTATATGGGATGAGGGAACGGGCAGAGCTTGTAGAAGGGCGAACAACAGTCCTTTCTGAACCTGGAAAAGGGACGAGTGTACGGCTGGAAATACCATTATAGTAAAGGGGGAAATATGTTTGAAAATTATAATTGCGGATGATCACGCGGTCGTTCGTAGCGGATTTATGCATATTCTGAACTTCCAGCACGATATGGAAGTGATTGGGACCGCTGCAGATGGACTTGAGGCGTATGATCTGGTTGCGAAACTCTGTCCAGATCTTTTACTTATGGATTTGAGTATGCCACCGGGAGAAAGTGGTCTCATTGCGACAGGGAAAATAACAGAAGACTTTCCCGAAACGAAAATCCTTATTTTGACGATGCATGATGACGAGGAGTATTTATTCCACGTTTTAAAGAATGGAGCATCAGGCTATGTGCTGAAAAATGCACCGGATGAGGAATTGCTCGCCGCGATTCGTATTGTTTACGAGGGAGGGACATATATTCATCCCTCAATGACGACTTCGCTCGTTCGAGAATTCGTTAAAAAAGACTCGAATAGCATAGAAACAGATCCGTTTAAGATTTTATCGAAACGTGAAATTGAGGTACTGCCACTAGTCGCAAAGGGGTATGGCAATAAAGAAATTGCAGAGAAATTATATATCTCTGTCAAAACAGTGGAGGCGCATAAATCTAAAATTATGGAAAAGCTTCAATTGAAGGGCAGACCGGAACTTGTTGAGTATGCTTTGAGAAAGAAATTCTTGAACTTCTGACATGGGAACTCTGTACGATGACAGGGGGCGAAAATGTGGAACGCCGTTATTCAAGACAAACATTGTTTAAACCGATTGGGAAGACGGGGCAGGACAAGATAAATTCATCCCATGTGGTCGTTATTGGATGTGGAGCATTGGGTTCAGCTGTTACAGAGACGCTTGTCCGTGCGGGAGTAAGAAAGCTGACGATTGCGGATCGGGATTATGTTGAGCCTTCGAATCTACAAAGGCAACAGCTTTTTACTGAACAAGATGCGCGGGATGGTTTACCGAAAGTGGTTGCTGCTGAAGTACGATTAAGGATGATCCGTGAAGATATTGACATTGTAACTGTGCTAGATCATGTAGATGGTCCGCTTATGGAGCAGATTACTGAAGACGTTGATTTAATCATGGATGCGACTGATAATTTTGAAACGCGTCTGTTGATAAATGATAGTGCATGGAAAAAGAATATTCCATGGATCTACGGCGCATGTGTGGGGAGTTCGGGTACTGTTTTTCCGTTTGTGCCAGGTGAGTCAGCCTGTTTCCGCTGCTTGCTACCGGTTTTACCATCGGTCAATGAAACCTGCGACTCGTCAGGAATTATTGCGCCTGCAGTTCAAATTACGGCGGCGCATCAAAGTGCAGAAGCACTAAAATGGTTATCGGGGAATAAGGATGCGATGCGTAAGAAGCTATACCATTTTGACGTTTGGAACAATACGCATGCAGAAGCAGGTATTTCACGTCTGCGGAACGAAGTATGTGAGACATGCGGAAATGCGCCGACATATCCTGCGCTGCACCGTTTAGAGGGGGCTGGATATGCAGTACTCTGCGGTCGGGATACCGTACAAATTATCCCCGGTGAAAGTCGTTCATTGACGATTGCAGATGGAGAAATAGTCGCCAAAAGGTTGGGGAAACCCTATAAAGTGACGCCGTTTTTCGTGGAATTTCATGCGGAGGGGTATCGCTGCATTTTATTCGGCAATGGTCGTTTATTGATTCATGGATTAAAGGATCTAAAAATTGGCCGTAAATTGTACCATCGTTTTTTTGGATGAATTGGAGGAATAGCCTTGTCGCATATGAATGAATCGGATAAAGGGGAAAAACTCATTTTTTGCGTGTTGACGACGAGTGATACGCGTAATGCGTCAAATGACAAAAGTGGCAGAACAATCCGGATAAAACTTGAATTGGCAGGTCATAAAGTCTTTGAATCGCGTCTATGTCGGGATGACAAGAAAGAAATTGAATTCATCGTTGAAGAATGGTTAAGGAATCCGAACGTTAATGCCATCATTTCAACGGGTGGGACTGGCATCGGTTTCCGGGACGTCACGATTGAAACTATAGTGCCTTATTTCACGAAAAGGATAGATGGATTCGGTGAATTGTTTCGTTATTTGAGCTATACAGAAGATGTTGGATCGAAGGCGTTATTAAGCAGGGCAGCTGCGGGTGTGATTCAGGAGAAGGTGTTTTTTGCACTCCCCGGATCTGTAAAAGCTGTTGAACTTGCGATGGACAAGCTGATTTTACCTGAAATCCATCATATTGTTGATGAGCTGACGAAGCATTTGAAGAGATGAAAAGCGCAAAGATGCGTTAAGCGTCTCTGCGTTGAAAATCACCGTTTTTCCCACCGGTTTTCCGAAGGAGCCTTGTCGGACCGATAACCATTTCTTTACCGGCTGCTTTACACATATCGTAAATGGTGAGTGCAGCAACGGAAGCGGCAGTAAGTGCCTCCATTTCAACCCCAGTCACGCCTTTCGTCTTCACTTCAGCTTCGATTACTACTTCAAAATGAGCAATTGATTCATCGATGTTCCATTCGAATCGAATATTGACACCTGTTAATGGAATTGGGTGGCACATTGGAATGATGGACGAGGTGCTTTTTGCCGCCATAATAGCTGCGACTTGAGCAACTGCGAATACATCGCCTTTTTTATTGGACCCTTCTGTTACTTGTGAATGAATTAGTTCATTGACGATGATGGAAGACGTTGCGATTGCTGTCCGAATTGTTTCTACTTTATCGGAAACATCAACCATTTTCGCACGGCCCTGTTCGTTGAAATGTGTGAGCTCTGACAATGGAGTCATTCCTTTCATACATGCATAATAATTTCAGTATAGCAGATAAAAGAGGGGGATCCGCATGGTTGAAATGAGAAAGCCTATACAGGTGTCGGAGGCCGTCCGCCTTGTTATGGAGCATGTCCATGTAGCCGGAACGGAAACGATTTCACTTGAACATACATATGGTAGAATTCTGGCCGAACCGATTAACGCAAAACATGATGTACCGTCTTTTGACAGATCACCCTATGATGGCTTCGCGATCCGTGCAAGAGACACAGCGGGGGCATCAGGGGATAATCGCATTCCGTTCATTGTAATTGGCGAGATTGGCGCGGGGCATGTAGCAGAACGTGGCATCGAGGAAGGGGAAGCGTACCGGATTATGACGGGCGCGCCCATTCCAGAAAATGCTGACGCGATTGTTATGCTGGAGCAGACGACAGAAGGAAAAGACAGGTTCACAGTACGAAAAGTTTTCAGCCAGGGAGAAAATATATCTTTCAGAGGCGAAGACGCAAAAGAGGGTGCGCGTCTGATTGAGGCAGGAGTATTTATCCATCCAGGCACAATTGCGCTCCTTGCTACGTTTGGTACTGCGGAAGTTAACGTCGCGAAACGACCTGTTGTGGGCATTCTTTCAACGGGTACGGAATTGCTAGAGGTCTCTGATGAACTTGCTCCAGGAAAGATTCGGAACTCAAACGGACCGATGATTGCCGCGCAATTAACCCGAATGGGAATCGGCTATAAATCATACGGGATGCAGGTTGATGATCTCGATGCGTGTACGGAAATCGTTGAAAAAGCACTTGCTGAGACGGACTTACTTATTACAACGGGCGGCGTATCTGTTGGAGACTACGATTATTTACCGGCAGTCTATGAGCGACTGGGTGCCCAGGTTTTATTCAACAAAGTTGCGATGCGTCCGGGAAGTGTGACGACGGTCGCTGTGCTTGGCAATAAGCTTTTGTTTGGATTATCAGGCAATCCGTCGGCCTGTTTTACCGGTTTCGAGTTGTTCACAAGACCTGCAATTCTTGGCATGCAGGGCGCAATTACACCGTATATGCCGCGCATGCAAGCGAAGCTCGGGGAAGATTTTACGAAGCCGAACCCTTTCACCCGCTTCATCCGCGCCTTCTGGGAAATGACGTCGGACGGGATTATTGCCGTGCCGGCAGGTTTTAATAAATCCAATGCGGTTTCTTCGATTGCGCGGGGGAATTGTCTGATTGTCCTGCCAAGCGGAACGCGCGGTTACACGGCTGGAATGAATGTCGATATGCTGTTACTTGGAGCTGAGCAAGGCGTAGGTGAATGGGCATTATGAAGACGCTCCATGTCGTAGGCTATAAAAATAGCGGCAAGACGACACTTATTACGAGATGGGTACGTTTATTGAAAGAAGGAGGTTTTTCGGTTGCTGTACTAAAGCATCATGGGCATGGGGGACAGCCAGCTATGCCGGATTCAAAGACAGATACGATGCAGTTTTTGGGTAGTGGTGCAGACGTTTCGATTGTTGCGGGCGGCGGCGTCGTTCAATTACTGTTAAATGAAGAGCCAGAATTCACAGAGCTCAAGCTACTAGCGACAATAGGCAATCCGGACTTTTTACTTATTGAAGGGTATAAGAATGAACAAGGGGAGAAAATTGTCCTACTCAGGGATGCGGAAGATTGGGAGTCGCTGAGCAAATTGGATAGCATTCAGCTCGTCATTGGGATTACAGAAAATCCAACTGGTATTACACATATAAAGGCTAGGGTGGATGTTGAACAGCTGGATTCGTGGTTACTTGACTGGGTTGAAAAGGAGGCTGACAATGAAACCATTTGAAATTGTTGAAACACCAATTAAAACGGAAAAGTACACAGATTACGTTCTCCATGCTGGTGCCGGCGCTGTCACTGTATTCACAGGGCATGTCCGAGAGTGGACGCATGGAGTTCGCACACTATATTTGGCTTATGAAGCCTACGTCCCGATGGCGGAAAAGAAACTAGCGCAAATTGGCGCAGAAATGGAAGAGAAATGGCCGGGCGTGAAAGTGGCAATCGCTCATCGAATCGGAGAAATGCACATTTCAGATATCGCCGTAATCATTGCGGTTTCATCACCCCATCGTAAAGCTGCATATGAAGCGAATGAATATGCCATTGAACGCATCAAGGAAATCGTGCCGATCTGGAAAAAAGAAGTCTGGGAAGATGGCGAAGAATGGATCGGCGGTCAGAAAAAGTATCCTGAAAAGGGGATTGAGCAGAAGTGATCAAAGTGAGCTATTTTGCAAGGTTGCGTGAACTGACAGGCAAGTCAGACGAGACGATTGAACAACAAGCGATGACTGTCAGTGAATTGCTAGAGTGGGCAGAAACGACATATCCGGGTTTTGGAAAAGAACCCGTACACGTCGCGGTAAATGAAGAATACGCCTTAAAGGAAGATGTTATTCAATCGGGTGATGTCTGTGCTTTTATCCCACCAGTGAGCGGCGGATGAACAGGACGGTTGGCATCGTCTTAGCGGCTGGATTATCACGGCGGTTTGGGTCTCCGAAAGCGTTTGTTAAACTTGGCGAGCAGTACTTTTATGAACGGGCGATGGATGCTTTGGTTCCATGCTGTGCCGAAGTTTTTGTCGTGACGCGTCCAGAACATATGCAGCGCTTTCCTAGTAGCGTGAACGCGATGACCGATTTAACTAGATATGCGGGGCTCGGTCCGCTTGCAGGGATCCTGTCTGTGATGGAATTCGTGGAAGCGGACCGCTATGCCGTGTTGCCATGCGATATGCCGTTTGTAGATAGTATGGTTATGTCGAAATTGCTGGAACACCATGATAAAGGTGTCACTGCAGTTGTTTCGGATGGGCGGTATCATCCGCTCGTTTCCATTTGGGACAGGAAATTGGCGAGTGCAGTGAAAGAAGCGCTAGAAAATGACCAACTTCGTGTAATGAAAATACTCGCCCAAAGTAATGCTGTTTGGGTGGATGGTAGTACTTTAACTGATGATGAAAAACGGATGTTCATGAACGTGAATACACCGGAAGCCCTGGAAAGGGGATGACGTTTTGGAAGCAATCATAGATAAGCTTGGACGACCGATTCGGGATCTCCGGATATCGGTGACGGATCGCTGTAATTTTAGATGTGCCTACTGCATGCCGAAAGAAGTTTTTGGTGACGATTATGTATTTCTGCCAAAAAACGAATTGCTGTCGTTTGAAGAGATTGAACGGTTTGCCATATTGTTTGCATTACTCGGCGTGAAAAAACTCCGTTTAACGGGTGGAGAACCGCTTATGCGCCGTGAACTTCCGAAACTGGTTGAAAAGTTGATGAAGATTGAGGGAATTGAAGATATTGGTTTGACAACTAATGGTGTGTTGCTTAAACAATACGCGCAGCCGCTTTATGATGCAGGTCTTCGTCGGTTGAACATGAGCCTTGATGCGCTTGATCCGACTATTTTCGGCAAACTGAATGGGCGGGGAATAAAACCGCAATTGATTCTATCCAATATTGACTACGCTAAAAAAATCGGCTTTACGATCAAAGTAAATATGGTTGTTCAAAAAGGCGTCAACGAGGGTGAAATCCTTCCAATGGCCGCTTATTTCAAGGAACGCGGTATTACGCTACGGTTCATCGAATTTATGGATGTTGGAAATGACAATGGATGGAGCTTTGAAAAGGTTGTGACGAAAAAAGAGATTTATGACATGATTTCTACTGTCCATGAGATTGAACCGGCGGAAGAGGATTATTTTGGTGAAGTTGCGAAGAGATACCGTTACGTGGATAATGGAGCGCAAGTTGGTTTCATCACTTCCGTTTCGGAGTCATTTTGTTCGACGTGCACACGGTCCAGGTTGTCATCGGATGGCAAGCTGTTTACATGTTTGTTTGCGTCAGAAGGGTTCGACCTGAGGGAATTGATCCGCAGTGGAATGGCAGATGCGGAACTACTTGAAGTAATTACAGGTGTATGGCAACGTCGCGGCGACCGCTATTCGGATGAGCGAACCGAACAGACGGCGAAAAATCGTAAGAAGATTGGTATGAGTTATATAGGTGGGTGAATGTAGTGCTTATTTTCATGGTGAATGATGGTGTGTGGGGTCGTTGTTTATCTCCTTTATAAATTAAAAATCGGATTGCCTCTAATCTAAGGCAATCCGATTTTTAATCAACCCTCATCTTCTACAACAACAGTTCGCCCTTTAAGTTTTAATAGCAGCGGGATAAGAAGCCATGCTGCAGCGGCAATGATAAAAACGAGTGATAGTGGGTTTGTGAAGAATATGCTAAATTCACCGTTAGAAATAGTCAGTGCTCGTCGCATATTGTTTTCAATCATCGGACCTAATACAAGGGCCAACACTAATGGAGCCACCGGGAAATCGTTTTTTGATAATAAATAGCCGGCCACACCACATCCGAGCAACAGATATAAATCAAAAGTTGTATATTGCACTGCGTATACTCCGAAAAATGAGATAGCAACAATGATTGGTAACAAATATTTCTTAGGCGTTTGAATGATTTTGGCAAACACTCGAACGAGTGGCATGTTCAACACTAACAGCATCAAGTTGCCGATAAACATACTCGCAATAAGTCCCCATGCTACTTCCGGATGTTCGTCAAAGAGAAGGGGGCCTGGCTGGATGTTGTACATGATAAGAGCGCCCATCAGAATCGCAGTCGTACCTGAGCCGGGGATCCCTAATGTTAGTAAGGGAATCATCGCACCACCGGAAGCAGCGTTATTCGCCGATTCCGGGCCCGCCACTCCAGCGATGTTACCTTTCCCAAAGCTTTCAGGGTTTTTGCTGAATTTCTTCTCCGTCATGTAGGAGAAGAAGGAAGCAAGTGTCGCACCAGCTCCTGGAAGGACTCCGATGAAAAACCCGAGTAAGGAACCACGTACAATAGGGACGGCACTGTCTTTCATATCTTGTTTTGTAGGGAGGATACGGTTGATTTTTGCTATCGCTCCGTCTTCGTGATCACGTTCTAAGACTGTCTTGAACACCTCACCGAGTGCGAACAATCCGACCGCAATCGTTAGGAACTCTAATCCGGAAAATAGAATGGGTTGATTGTATGTAAAGCGGGCGATTCCCGAAACGGCATCGATACCGATTGTGCCTAACATGAGTCCAAAGACAGTCATCATTAAAGCTTTCGTCATCGAATTGCCAGCTAGCCCGCTTACGGCGGCAAGACCTAACAGCATTAGAGAGAAATACTCCGCTGGTCCGAATTTGATGGCGATATTTGAAAGTGGTTCTGCTAGCAGCACAAGACCGATTAGCGAAATGATACCGGCAACAAAGGAGCCAATAGCCGAGATGGCCAAAGCTGCTCCGGCCCGCCCCTGTCTAGCCATCTGATAACCGTCAAGAGTGGTGACGACAGAGGAAGATTCACCAGGAGTGTTCAATAAAATTGACGTTGTGGAACCCCCATACATTGCCCCGTAATAGACACCCGCGAGTAAAATGATTGAACTGGCAGCCGCTGCATCTGTTGGCATTCCCGAAGTAATAGTTGCTGTAACAGGGATGAGAAGGGCGACCCCGCTCATAGGACCAATTCCAGGCAATACGCCGACTGCTGTCCCAATTATGACCCCAACAAATGCAAATAATAAATTATGCCATTGAAAGGCGATACCGAATCCATCGGCTAAAAACTGTAAAGTGCTCATAACTTGACTCCTTTCGTGCTAGAGTACAGGGAATCCGGGCAATGATCCGCCAAGAAATTCTGCAAATAAATAATAGATACTTAGTGAAAATACGGCCGCAATAATGACAGAAGGCAATAATCGTCCACGTTCCATCGTCTGAAAAGCGATAAGTAAAAAAAGGAACGTTGAGATGACATAGCCGACTTTTTCCAATAGAAATGCATATAAAACTGCGCTAGTAAGGATAATAATGAATTTCTTATATTGCAGCTTTGATTCAGATGCTGTTTTAGTTTTGTATTTAAATGTTTCGTATAATAGGCGCAAGCTTAATAGAATTAAAATAACACCAAGCCACATTGGGAAAATTTTCGGTCCAACTGTCGATCCGTATGCACTGTCTGAAATTTTTTGACTTTCGATTACAAACAATAGACCAACTAGTAAAAAAACGATGCTACTGTATCGGTCGAACGTTTTACTCATAGTCTTTGATACCTCCCAAAAGAAAAGGCGGCTGCTGAAGCCGCCCGAATAATGTTACTTTTGCATTCCAAGTGCTGTTAGTAATTCTACAATCACTTTGTCCTGATCTTCCAAATAGATAGTGAAATCTTTGGCATTACGGTATTCGCTTTCCCAACCATTTTTCTCTAATTCAGCTTTCCATTCATCTGTTTCTACCATCTTCTCTAGCTTTTCAGACCAGTAGTCATAAGCTGTATCAGACATTTCTTTAGGACCAAAGAGACCGCGCCAAATTGTAAATTCTGCGTCAATCCCTTCTTCTTGGAATGTAGGAACTTCCGTCAATTCACCCCCAAGACGATCCGATGAGCTAACTGCAAGGACACGGACATCGCCGGATTTCACGTACGCTCCAATAGCAGAGGCATCCGTTGCGATAACATCGGCATTCCCTCCAAGCAATGCCGCGACAGCTTCTCCGCCGCCGTCATACGATACATATTTTACTGTTTTCGGGTCAATACCGTATTTGAATGCAGGTAAGACGCCGACAAGATGGTCCATCGATCCCGGAGCAGATCCGCCGGCAAGTGTCACCGATTTAGGATCTTTCTTGATTGTTTCCAGCACATCTTTCAATGTTTTGAACTCTGAATCCGCTTTGACAACAATTGCTCCGTAGTCACGCGTTAGTTGTGCTAAAGGTTTAGTATCTTTATAGCCGTAAGGACTGTTACCTTCCGCCTTGTTGTTGTTGATTAAGATTGGCGGAGATTTAACAAGAAGGGCATAATCATTTTTTACTTCTTTTGTTGCGAACTCTGCCATGTAAACAGCACCGCCACCACCAGGCTTGTTTTCAACTACAATCGATTTATCAATTAGCTTCGTATCACTCATTGATTTTGCAATTGCTCTAGCGGTCAAATCCCATCCGCCACCTGCCCCGGAAGGAGCGACAATTGTAATGTTGTTCTCGGGATATTTCGATGATGCGCTTTCAGCGTCGTCTGCAGAACATGCTGCAAGGCTTAGTGCCAACATACTTGCTAGGGTAACTGTCGTAAGTTTCTTCCACATCTTCATATTAATCCCCCTTGTAATAAAAAATGACAGCGTTTTCATCCGCTGTCATCAATCTATCAGAATTTTGATTAAATTAAGAGTTATCGTTTATAAGTTCGATAATGAAGTTAAACGTCATTTTGTTCATACTGTTCACCGTTTTTTGATAAAATACCTTCTTTCCGGACGTCCGACCGAGCCATATAGAAGTTCTGTAAATGCACGTTTTTCTGACACAAGGTATTCTAGATAACGTCTTGCGGTCGAACGACTTACGCCAATTTCCAATCCAAGTGTTTCGGCAGTAATGCCGCCTTCTATACTTTTAATATGGCTGACTACCTTCTCCTTGGTCATTGGGTCGATACCTTTTGGCGGTATTAAATCCGGGTTTGATGGTGTAGATTGCGTTTTATTCCAAAGGGATTTGATGGCGTCTTCTTGCATAAGCCCTTCCCCGGAAAATGTTTCTCTTTTATCTTTATAAGAAAGGAGGCTATCCCTAAATCGATCGAATGTAAGCGGTTTTAAGATGTAGTCTATAACACCATGGCGGAATGCTCTTTTTACAATTTCAATTTCCGACGCGGCGGTTATAAAAATAATATCTGTTTCCGGGCTTTTTTCATGAATGAAGCCCATTAGCTCCGTGCCTAGGGCATCGGGTAAATATACATCAAGCAACACGAGGTCTGGCAACAATGCTGAAATCCAATCTTTCGCTTCATCACCAGTATGCGCTGAACCTACGACAGCAAAGCCCTCTATTTTCTCGATGAACCGTTTGTGAATGTCAGCAATTCGCAAATCATCTTCAATAATTAAGATTTCAATCAGTTCCGTCATATGAAAAGCCTCCTTTAGGTATAGAAATGATGAATAGTGCACCGTCTAAATCACCTTTTTCCAGCGTAATGGAACCTCCGAGATCATTCACGTTTTCCGCAACTTTCATTAGTCCATATCCATGGTCCCCTTGATCTTTTGTTGATACCTTTTCGTGGAATAGAACATCCAGTACTTCATCAGCTATCCCGGGTCCTGAATCTTCTATTTCGATTAAAATTTCTTCTCCGTTATCCAAAATGAAAATACGAACTATTCGTTGTTCTTCAGAATACGACTCCACAGCTTCAAAAGCATTTGTTACTAAGTTTCCAATGATAGAAACAAAGTGGTTTTTTTCCAAGTGTTTCGGAAGTGTCTGCAAGAAACTATCTTCATCGAGAAGGAACCGGACTTTCAATTCTTTCGCCCGGTTGAAGAAACCGATGACAATCCCTCCGAGAAAGGGGTCTTGCAACCGCTTTGTTACAAACTGGATGAGTGATTGATGTTCAGCTGTCTCATCGTGAATAAGGCTTAGTGCTTCGTCGTATGAATTAAGCTGAATAAGACCTGAAATGGTGTACAAGAAATTAGTGTATTCATGAGTTTGTGCTCGAAGTGCTTCGGTATACCGTTTGACTTGTGATAATTCCATTGCAAGTTGGTCAATATCTGATTGTAGACGGAAAGTTGAAACTGCACCGACGATTTGTTCGCCGACAAGAATCGGAATGCGATTTACAATCACTTTTTTTCCATGAATCTCCATAGATCGATCGAGATGCCTTTCTCCGGTTTCAAGTACCTTTGGAAGAAGGGTGTTCGGAAGGACTTCCTGAATTGTCCGTCCGATTAGTTCAGTCTGCCCAGGTAGGGAAAGTGTTTCATATGCGGCAATATTCACCGTCGTAATGATGCCTTTGGCGTCGACCATAATGATTCCTTCGCGTACAGACTCAATAAGCGCATTTCTTTCGGTGAATAGATTCGCTATTTCTGCAGGCTCTAAGTTGAACAGTTCCTTTTTAATGTTGTGGGCTAGAACGCTTGAACCAATAACGCCCAGGATAATTGCGATAAGTACAATGTAGGAAATATTATCAACATACTGAAAAAAGATTGAGGAAATATCCTCTTTTAAAAAACCGACGGAAACGATACCGATTATTTCACCGTACTCGTTAAATACGGGTGTTTTCCCGCGTAAAGCGGCCCCAAGTGTCCCGGTTGCCTCAGAAATATAGGATTCTCCCAGTAGGAGTGCACGTTCGTTATCATCCCCTACCATTTTTTGACCAATCCGTTCAGCAACAGGGTGCGCATATCGCATACCTTCGCTGTTTCCGATAACGACGTATTCGGCTCCCGTTTTTAGTCGCACTGCTTCGGCAATCGGCTGCAATGATTCCGATGGATTAGCCTGTCCAAATCCTGCACGGACATCGGGACGATCCGCTGTCGTCTTGGCTATACTTAGCGCGCGGTCACCAATCTGCTGCTCAATGCCTTGTGACATCGTAAAGTAGAAGGAAATGCCGATAATAATCGCCACTAGAGAAACAAAGAGGGCGCCATATGAGAATATGCGTGACTGTAAGGAAACGGGTTTCATCGAGATCATCTCTCTATCTTTAAGGAATCTAGGTGCAGCAAAACCACTAATGACCTGCTCGAAGTTTGCCACAGGTCAAATGCTACTCTTTATATGCTACACTATTGTCAATTGTGGGAATAGGGGGATTCGAATGAAACCAAGACTTTTTATTACAAGAAAGCTAGCGGAAGAAGCGGTTGCGCCGCTCCGAGATAAATTTGACGTGCGTATGTGGGAGGAGGAAGGTGTAGCGGTTCCACGCGCTGTTTTATTAACAGAAGTGGCAGAAGCTGATGCACTATGGTCGGTTTTGGCGGATGGCATCAATCGTGAGGTTTTTGAAGCAGGTAAGAAGCTTAAAGTTGTTGCAAATATGGCCGTTGGTTATAACAATATTGACTTAGAAGTGGCAAGGGAATATGACGTCATCGTGACGAATACGCCAGGTGTTTTAACTGAAACGACGGCGGATCTTGCTTTCGCTCTGCTTCTTGCAACAGCACGCAAATTAATCTCCGCAGAAAATGAAATTAGAAAAGGCAATTGGACCTCGTGGGCGCCAATGAGATTTACGGGAATGGATGTTGGCGGTGCAACGCTAGGAATCATTGGTATGGGAAGGATTGGCGAAGCAGTTGCGCGTCGGGCAAAAGGCTTTGATATGACAGTTCTCTATCATAATCGCAGCCGTAAACCCGATGCAGAAGCAGAGCACGGTTTTGAGTTTAGAGAGTTGGATGCACTGCTGAAAGAGGCGGATTTCGTTCTGATCCTGGCACCGTTTACACCAGAAACTGCAGGAATGATTGGTGCACGGGAGCTCGGCCTTATGAAGAATACGGGGGTTCTCATAAACGTTGCTCGTGGCGGAATTGTTGATGAGGTGGCTCTTTACGATGCATTGAAAAACGATACGATTTGGGCGGCGGGGCTCGATGTGTTTGAAACAGAACCCGTTTCACTAGATCATCCGCTTCTTACACTCCCGAATGTGACGGTTCTACCACATATCGGCAGTGCAAGCATTAAAACGCGCCTTGCCATGATGAACTTGAACGCACAGGCGATTACGGATGTACTTGAGGGGCGGGAGCCGGAAAATCGAGTTATTTAAAAAGGATTCGAATGTAATCTTGTCGAATTAACCATACATCTAGTTTAATTAAAGGAGGAACAACAATTATGAAAGGTGCACTCATTCCATATTTAACATTTTACGGAGAAGGAAATGAAGCGGCTGAATTCTATACAAATTTATTAGGGATTGAGAGAATCAGAATGCAGAAATATGCAGACGCTAATTTCCCACATCCACCCGAGGCAGCTGATTATCTTCTTCATTGTCATTTGAAAAAAGGTGATTTTCAAATTATGCTTGCCGATTCTGTGGACAAGCCAGCTGAGAACACCAAACTAGGTGTTACCCTCCTTATCGACTGTGAAAGTGACGAAGAGGCCAAGCGATTATACGATGGCCTACGCGAAGATGGAGAGGTACTAATGGAATTGCGAGATATGTTCTGGGGTGCTAAGTATGGGAAAGTGAAAGACAAGTTTGGTTTTACATGGGATTTGAACTTTGAGGAAGAAAGCTAAGTATAGGATGAAAAAACGAGAAAACTATCCCGTCTAAGGTGATGGATTTCTCGTTTTTCTATAAAAAAATGCCTAATTATGTCGACATACAGCCTTTTACGGTTTCTGAATTTGCCGTGAATGTTTAGCGGATCGCAAAACATTTACTCAGAGTGGTTTGTAAACAAATTAAATAAACCCAGTGCATCAAGGAAGACAATAATAATTGCAATAGGGGCTAGATACTTTAACAAATAGAACCAAACAGTAAAGAAAATGTTGCCGATTTTCGAACCCTGCTTCATCTCATCAAATAAATCTGTTTTAGATATCTTCAATGGTATGAAAATAGAAATTAATAATGCGCCAAGTGGTAGCAATACATTACTTACTGCAAAATCGACTAAATCAAATACCGTTTTATCGAAAAACTTCACATCAGCCATTACTCCATATGATAAACAAGATGGGATCCCAACAATGAAAATCGCCATTCCAATTATCCAAGTGAATTTTTTCCGTTTTGAAGGATCATTTTTCGTCATCGTTGCAACGATAATTTCAATCATTGAGAATGCGGAGGTTAAAGCCGCGAATAAGAATAAAAGCAAGAATGCAATGAAGAAGAACATACCAAAGGGCATTTGATTGAATACAGCTGGTAATACTGAAAAGATTAATGTCGGTCCTGCGTCTGGTTCAAGCCCAAATGAAAACACGCCTGGGAAAATCGCTAGCCCAGCTAACAGAACGATGACAATATTCATAGCAATGATCGACATCGCTGAGCCCGGTAGATTTTGCGTTTTAGGAAGATAAGAAGCGTACGTAACCATGACGGAAGCTCCTAATGTCAATGTAAAAAACGCTTGTCCCAGGGCGAATAAAATTGTTTCGGATGTCAACTTAGTAAAATCAGGTACGAGTAGAAACTTCACACCCTCCATTGCCCCATCCAAGCTAAGGGAGCGGATGACGATGATGACAAATAAAATAAAGAGGGCGGGCATCATAATCTTACTTGCCTTCTCAATTCCCTTTTGAACGCCTTGGGCTACAACCACAATTGTCAGCACCAAAAAGAGTAATTGACCGGTTAGGGTAGAGTACGGGTTCGAAATAATTTCTCCAAATAGTGGACCGAACTGATCTTGCGAAAGTCCTGCGAGGCCCCCGGTCATAGCTTTAACTAAGTAGAGAATAATCCATCCTCCAACAACACTGTAAAATGACAAAACGAGAAAACTCGTAACAACACCAATAACCCCTGTTATATGCCACCCTGAGTTAGGCGCAAACTTTTTGTAGGTAGTAATAGCGTCACTTTGGCTTTTTCGCCCGAGAATGAATTCTCCAATTAGTAGAGGGAATCCGAGTAGTAGCGTGAATAACAAGAAGATAAGTAAGAAGGCACCACCACCGCCTGTTCCGGCTACATAAGGGAACTTCCATATTGCACCGAGCCCGATTGCCGAACCGGCAGCTGCTAACACAAATCCTATTTTCGATTTCCAATGTTCTTGTTGAGGCATATGGTCAATCCTTTCGATGTAATGAATATGTGCTTATTACTAAAATAAAGGGTAGTTGTATAATGGTAGCGTATTTCACGGGGACTGTCACTAAAACAACAAATTTCCGAGCATTGAATGTATACGTCCTAAAGAACAAAAAAAGCTTCCCACATAGAAAACATAATGTGGGAAGCTTTTCGCCATCAATTGAATAGATTTATGGTTGTAATAATAATTGGTATTGCAAACACGTCGATGAGGAACGCACCGACGATCGGAACGACTAGGAATGCTTTTGTCGAAGGACCGAACCTTTCCGTGACAGCTGCCATATTAGCCATTGCATTAGGAGTAGCACCGAGACCATGTCCTGTAAAACCGGCTACCATGATAGCCGCGTCATAGTCTTTCCCAAGCAGACGGAACAAGACGAAAATACCGAAAAGTACGATGAAGACAACTTGGACAAAGACGATAACAAGTAGTGGAAGTGCCAAATCCGCAACTTCCCACAATTTGATGCTCATTAGTGCCATTGACAGGAAGATTCCTAATGTAACGTCGCTGATTAAGCCAATGCTCTTCATGTCGATTACTTTTGGATTAATTTTGTCGACGATATTCCGAACAAGAACAGCAACGAACATTGCGCCTACATAGCCTGGTAGAACAAATCCTGTTGCAGTTGAAAACAATTCACCCAAATACGTGCCAAGCGCCATACAAAGTGTGATGAGGAAAATTTGCGTGAAAAATGAATCTGTTTGAATTGGCTTTTCATTCTCAGTAATAGGGTTACCAATCCCATTCTCCGTTTCAGAAGGCTTAAGATTGTGTTTTGTAATAAGATATTTAACGGTAGGACCACCAATAAGACCGCCGGCAACAAGTCCAAATGTAGCCGCTGCAACTCCGATTGAAAGAGCTGAATTAATACCTATATCTTCAAGTGTTTGGCCGAATGCAGTAGCGGCTCCGTGTCCGCCTTCCATTGAAACTGCCCCAGCCATCATTCCGATAAGTGGGTGCAAGTCGAACAAATAAGCCATGGAGACTCCGATAGTGTTTTGTGCAAGCGCTAAAAATCCACAAGCCAGCCAGTAGATGACAAGAACCTTCCCGCCAAGTTTAATAAGTTTAAAGCTTGCTCCTAAACCGATTGTCGTAAAGAATGTAAGCATGAATAAACTTTGTAGGGATGTATCAAGTGTAATTTCTAGCCATCCAAGAGATTTGAGAATGGTCGCTAAAGTGGCGAATAATAATCCACCAACAACGGGGGCAGGTATACAGAACTTTCGTAAAAAACCAACCTTTTTAATTAAAACCATTCCGAAGGTTAGTAATGCGATGGCAAGGAAAATCGTGGAGACTTGATTAAGAACTAGCGTCATGAATTTTCCCTCCTAAAAATGTTGTAATGGCCTCATTTATTAAGTATGCTCCAAGTTTTACTGTACGATTATTTTCATCCAAAAGAGGATTTACTTCCGAAATATCAAACGACAGCGTTTTTTCGTGTGAGGTGACTGTTCGAATAATGGAACGTACAACGGAAGGATCTAGTCCAAATGGCGAAGGGGCACTGACACCTGGCGCGAAGGCGGCATTGAGTACATCGGTGCATAAGGTAAGAAAAACAAAGTCATGTTGGTTGATAAATTGTTCAAGAGCTACCGTCAATTTGTCCATATTTCCGATATGCATATTCTCTTCGTATTCATATTTGACGCCGAGCCTATCGGCTGTCTCAAATAGTTCCTGCGTGTTACCGTATCGCTGAATTCCGACGACGAAGTAGCTGCTCTGTTCATCATGCTCAAGTATTTGTTTGAACATCGTGCCGGACGACGGTTGTTCGTCGTATGAGCGTAAGTCGAAGTGGGCATCTATGTTAATAATCCCAAGAGAAGCGTCTTCTCCGATTGATTTTCGGATTCCAAGATAATGACCGTAAGCGGTTTCATGACCGCCACCAAGAATGATTGGTGTCATTTTTTTCTCTAGTGCTTTTGCAATTGTGTCGCCCAGTTGTTGTTGGGCTTTTTCTAGGTCAGTACCCATGTACTGAATATTTCCGACATCGACAAGCCGCTTACTTACCGGGAATTTCCATGGCAGTTTGGCTAGTTCACTACGCAATGCATCTGGTGCTTGTGCTGCGCCAAGTTGTCCTTTGTTGCGGCGGACGCCTTCCTCGCTTTCAAAACCGATAATTGCACATGTATCGGGTGATGAAGGTAAATCTTCTAACTCGATAACTTCAACTACTTGGTGGTACCGGAAACTCGTTCTATTTTCAATATGATCCGTACGTCCCGACCATATATGAGTATCTACTCTTGTAAGCAATTGCTTCACCCTTTCTGAACTTTCAGTTACAACTTCACTAATTTATTATAAAGCACCTGATTTATAATTTCTAATATATAATTACTATATATTTATAGCCTTAAACTATAGGCTAGGGGGGAGTGACAATCAGTATGGACCTAAAACAGTTAAACTATTTCGTTTCAGTCGTTGATCATATGAGTTTTTCAAAAGCGGCGGAGAAGCTACATATCTCTCAACCGTCATTAAGCAACGCCATAAAAAACTTGGAGAGGGAATTGGGGTTTCAAATTATTGAACGTAACACGAGAAATAGTAGGCTAACGGAAGCGGGAGAGGTTTTATACGATAGAGCGATTCATCTTTTATCAGAAATGTCGATTGTGAAAAAGGAAATGGAAGAGGTAAGGCTCATTGGAAAAGGGGAACTCCAAATCGGCATGATAGAGTCGGTGAAGTATTGGATACCGAAAGTGATTTTACGATACAACGAAAGTTTTTCCGAGATGAATATTCGATTGACGGAAGTATTAGGTGGTGACGATGTAAAGAATTCGTTGAGGAAGTATGAAACACATGCCATCATCACGAACCAGCAAATTAAAGAAGAGGATATAGAAGCCGTCCCGTTGTACAAGGAAAAACTTGTACTGGTCGTTCATGAAAGTCACCTAATGGCGGGAAGGGAATCAATAACGCTTAAAGAATTGGAGAATGAGCAATTCATCATTAGTACCGAGGGGTTTCAGACAAGGGAAGACATCTTACATGCTTTTGCATTGGACAATACGGCGCCTACAATTAAATATGAAATTGAGCGTTTCGAAACGGCACTAAGTTTAGTCAGTGAAAATTTAGGCATTGCACTTATTCCCGAAAATTACTTACAAGGGCCACATGACTTTTCAATCGTCAGTAAAGTAATCGATTCTTCTGCGCTGGAGAGAACCGTGTATTTGACGTACATGAAAGATCGGTATGTGTCGCCTTCAATAAAAGCGTTTATAACGGAAGTTGAGAACTTTTTTATATACAAGGATACGTCTGTTGTTTAACCATTTATTTTCATAAAAGAATGGTGAGAAGGGAGCGATGACCTTCGTTTTCACTTGAATATTTTCGGCCCGCTTGCGGCTAACTATTCATGATAGATTTACTGAGGGGACTAGTGTGGCTAGAAGTGACTCCGTCACTCTAGCCACAACATTTCAGTAATACTGTTGCAAATAGTTGCCTGTCGCGTTCCTACGATGTTCAAGTGAAAAATGCAGTTGTTTTTGAAAAAAAGAGTAGATAACTTTCTATAGAGAGGGTAAGTGCCCGAAGATGCAATTTCGGGCACTCTTGCACGTTTTATAATGTGCTTCTTGCTTACTTTTAGTAAAGAGTATGCATCTAATCACGTGAAGACTATTAGAGAGTGGCACTTCTTTAATAAAAAGTGAGAAAACCTTATAGAAATTTTCAGCTGCCAAAATTGCATCTTTGGCGGCTTTTCTCCAGGTTAGAAGCCCTCTATTCTTTCGTCCCAAAAGGCTCAAGCACTACATGTATGTATGAATTTGGAGCGCGACGGATGAAGGTTCACCATGTGATTACCGAAAAAATGTGTGGGGGTGCGACAAAGTCGCACCCCCACACATCCAGCCATCTCGGTAATCGTATAGAAGTCATTCAATCCAAAGCAAATAAAGTCATCTATACACGTAGTGCCCAGTGTTCGGTAGTGAAATTAACTAGTTATTTCCCACCTAACATATTGAACAAACCACCTGCAATACTACCTTCATCACGTGAACCTCCACCAGGTGTTTGCGGTGCAGCTGCAAAGACACGGCTAGCGAGTCTAGAAAATGGAAGTGATTGAATCCAAACAGTTCCAGGTCCCTTCAATGTCGCGAAAAAGAGCCCTTCGCCGCCAAATAATGCTGTTTTTACGCCTTTCACCATTTCGATGTTGTAATTTACGTTGTGCGTCATCGCCACGAGACATCCCGTGTCAACACGTAATATTTCTCCCGGTCGTAGCCTTTTTTCGATAATCGTGCCTCCAGCGTGGATGAACGTCATGCCATCGCCCTCGAGTTTCTGCATGATAAACCCTTCACCACCGAAAAAGCCGGTACCCAGTTTACGTTGAAATTCGATTCCAACAGACACGCCTTTTGCGGCAGCAAGAAAGGCATCTTTTTGGCAGATAATTTTGCCGTTATGCTCACTTAAATCCATCGGGATGATTTTACCAGGGTAAGGAGATGCGAAAGAGACATGCTTTTTGCCTGCCCCCGTATTCGTGAATGTTGTCATGAATAAACTTTCCCCAGTCAACATTCGTTTTCCGGCGCCCATCAGTTTGCCCATAATTCCCCCGCCTGAAGAGCCGGACCCGTCACCGAAGATTGTTTCCATTTCGATACCGTCTTCCATCATCATCAGAGCCCCTGCTTCCGCTACTACCGTCTCTTTAGGATCAAGCTCGACTTCTACAAACTGCATATCATCGCCATGTATTTTGTAATCGATTTCGTGATTGTTCATCTTGTTACGTTCCTCCCTTAGAAAAAATAGTCTACTACCCAATCATACGAAATAGAGTGGAGAAAGTTTCAACAAGTATAAAGAAAAACTGTAACTAATCGAGTGTGTCGACATAACGCCAAACTTTGTAAGCCAGCTCTTGAGCTTCAGGTTCATTGGAGAATCCTTTGAAAGTCTCCCGGAACGAGCGGACGATGGACTCGAGTACGAATATTCGTGGACACTCAGAGCGAAGTTCTTCCAATAGGAATTGAATATATTGTTTGCCAGCGGGAAGAGCATCATCCACGAGCGAATCCGAAAATCCTGCAAGACGTTCGAGCAATTGTTCCTTTGTTTCTGTTTGATCTTCTACATCCCCGCTTAATTTGGAAAATACATCTTCAGTGAAAAATGCATCTTTTGTGCTAATCATACCCGGCATGATGGAATCGATTCTACGTAGTAAGAAAGTGACGAGTTTCAAGGAGTCCATTTCCTCTTTGGAAACGGCTGACCAAGCATGAAGTATTTGCTGCATCATTCCGAATAGCATAACGGCGCAATCAGCAGCATAGGGCACTGCATCTTTGCCATAGACGTCCACCAGTCTTCTTGTTAGCCAAGAAAACTCGGCTAAAAGCATGTTCTTGATGAAACCACGCAAGTCGCTATCTCCCGAATGGAAGACAGCCTCAAAAATGGGCAACAAATTATGTTCGCGATTCAAGTGCATACGTATTAAAATTTGCTCAACCAAAATGTTCTTATCGGACAAGTTTTGTCCGATAAGCAATTCATGCCTTCTCACAGTCGTTTCATCATGTGCATGTTCGAGTATCGCTTTGAGACATTCGTTCTTGGATGAAAAGTAATTATAGAATGTTCCTTTCGAAATGTTGGACTCGTCTAATATGTCTTGAACAGACGTGGTGGAGAACCCTTTATCTATAAAAAGTCGTTGTGCTGTCAATAAAACCTGGCGTTTACGATCGTTCATATAATCACCTTTATTCTGTATTTTGTTGGTCTTTTCTTGAAGTGGGAAATTCAATTTGTACTAGTGGTACATTTATATGTTATCCCTAAAATGTTGTTATATCAATGAAATAAAGTTTATTTATATGAAAGCGTTTTCGTAGGTTGCATGTTTTGGACTATCGGTATAATATATTGAACATGATGTACTAAGGGTACAAATTCTATACGTTACGTATTAAATAGGAGGAAGTAATATGGATATTGAAAAAATGCAAGAAAAACCGCCCTATGGCATGATAGCCATCCTGTTTATAGGTGCATTTGTGGCTTTATTAAATAATACATTGTTGAACGTTGCATTGCCGACAATTATGGTTGAGTTCGATATAAAACCATCAGTTGTCCAATGGCTGACGACTGGATATATGCTTATTAACGGTATTTTAATCCCGGCAAGTGCATTCTTCATTCAAAAATTCACAAATAGGAGATTGTTCTTAACGGCTATGGTGCTGTTTACTCTAGGGACACTTCTTGCAATGCTTGCACCATCATTTGGTGTACTTGTTGCTGCTCGGATGGTTCAAGCGTGTGGATCTGCCATGATGATGCCGCTCCTTATGAACGTTATGCTGACGGCATTTCCAATTGAGCGCAGGGGAACTGCAATGGGGATATTTGGTCTTGTAATGATTACAGCGCCAGCGATAGGTCCAACTTTGTCAGGTTGGGTAATCGAGCATTATACATGGCGTACACTTTTTGGTATCGTTTTACCGTTTTCAATTTTGACGCTCATTTACGCCTTCTTTAAATTGCGTAACATTACACCGAATCGTGACATGAAATTAGATGTATTTTCGCTAGTTTTGTCTAGTGTTGGTTTTGGCGGACTCCTTTACGGATTCAGTTCGGCGGGAGATCCGGATAAAGGTTGGGATTCGCCACTTGTCTATGGAACAATCATTATTGGTACGATTGCACTAGTAACGTTCATCGTGCGTCAATTGCGTATGGATGACCCAATGTTGGATTTCAAGATTTATAAACATCCAATGTTCGCCTTATCGTCTGCCATCTCAATCGTACTATCGATTGCAATGTTTTCCGGCATGATTCTTACGCCCCTTTATGTCCAGACAATACGGGGAATTTCACCGTTCCATTCAGGATTACTTATGCTTCCAGGTGCGATTGTCATGGGGCTTATGTCGCCGATTACAGGTCGCTTATTCGATAAGTACGGTGCAAGGATTTTGGCGATCATCGGGCTTACAATCACTGTCATTTCGACATTCTATTTAAGTAGACTAGGCATGGAGTCCGGCTATTATTACATCATGTGGATTTATACGATTCGCATGTTTGGGATTTCGATGGTGATGATGCCAGTTATGACGAACGGATTGAATCAGTTGCCGATGATCTCGAATCCGCACGGTACGGCAATGAACAATACGTTGCAGCAAGTGTCCGGTGCAATTGGGTCCGCGATACTGTTAACGATTATGACGAAGCGGATGGAATCAACCGGCGCGGAGTTATTTGCAGAAGTCCAGGTATCAGGGAATGCTCCGTCGACCGCTGAGGGGCTTGCAAAGTTAAAGGAACAACTGGAAGCACAAGCGATGCTTGACGGAATTAGTTTTTCGTTTTTCATCTCGACAATTGTTGCGATTGTTGCCTTGGCACTGTCTCTCTTCATGAAACGTGTAGCTCTACCAACTAATGACAAATCATTTACTAAGTCCGAGGAAATTGAAAAATTAGCAAAAGATTAAAGAATGCTCTGCATGGGTATATATATATACCACTGCGGAGTTTTTTTGTTTCTGTTACTATTGAGTGTGAGGTAAATATTAATAACGTATAATTGTAAGGACGTGGGAAAATGGTAGGACGAAACGATCCGTGTCCATGTGGGAGCGGAAAGAAATATAAAAAGTGTTGTGCAGAGAAAAATGAATCACCTTTAGAGACACTTATTGATGAGGAACTTGAGCGTATCGTCTTTGGTGCATATGAACAAGCTACAGCCCCAGCGGATATTTCAGAGTTCGAAAGCCATAGAAGACACTGGAAAAGTAAACTTGATAAACTGATGGCACCGGATGACGTAGAAGAGGCTGTAAGTGAATATTTCTTATTCGTTGCGCGGCGTGATTTGTGGAAGCGTCATCTTCTCAGAGTGTTGAATAGCCCGATAAGAGGTACAGTTCGATCCGTATTGGAATTATGGAAAGAGCCTATTGTTTTGTTTGCTAAAGTGAAAGAGGAGAAGGAAGGATATGTTGTTGTCCAAGAAATACTTGGCGAGCGCATGTTCAAACTGGAAAAGAAAGAAGGAATGCTACTGGAAGAGCATTCATTCGTATTCGGTATTGTTTTGCCGGATAATCGGGACCAGAACAATGATATCTACGTAATCTCTTCACTTATGTTTATTAATGATTGGAATGGTTCACTCGAAAAACAAATAGTTGAACTTGCGGAGTCAAGCGGGTTCGATAAGAGTCTTGCGTTCTATAATGAGCATATGACAGACGTCTACGAAATTTTGCTTGCCAGGGATTCACGAACAGTGAATGAACTAATAGAGCATGATTTTACACCAGTTCAGCAAGAAGTAATCGAGAGCCTTGATGAAGTACTTGAGTTAAGAAATACGCCTAAAGAAGCACGTGAATTACTGAGAAATATTGTCGTAACGTATTTCTT
Organism: Sporosarcina sp. E16_8; assembly: GCF_017347095.1. GTDB lineage: Bacteria > Bacillota > Bacilli > Bacillales_A > Planococcaceae > Sporosarcina. Next base: position 168,490 of record NZ_JADPRZ010000004.1, read on the forward strand.
GAAAGAGCGCCCCAATTTCCGTAAACCTGGTGTTATCGCCGCTGCAGTATTTTTTGTAGCAGTTGATTTGGAGATTATAAAAGATGAAGAATTGACGAATGCTGAAATTGCTAAGTTGTTCGTTGTATCGGCGAGTTCGATGATGAAACATGCAGATAATATCCGTGAATTTGTCATTGAAATGTACGAACGAAGCCGCCAGCAAGTAGAGGAATAACTCTGTAGATGGAATGAGTAGCGATTGAGATGAATAGGATAGAAATGGATTAACCCTGGACGGGAATGAAATCGTCCGGGGTTTTCATTTTCGGTAAAATTAAAGGGATATGATAGGGAATGTCGAATTAATAGATGTAAGCGTTTTCAAAATGGTGTGTTAGAGAAAGGGGCATGTTGCAATGCGACTGAACAATTATATCGGGGGTTCCTGGCAGGAAGCTGGTGGGGCAGATTATACGGCAGTCTTGAATCCAGCAAATGGTATGGAACTGGCACAAGTAAGATTATCGACTAAAGAAGATGTGAGTCTTGCGGTAAAGTCGGCGAAAGAGGCTCAGAAAAAATGGGCACTCGTTCCCGCACCGAAACGTGCAGACTTTTTATATGAAATTGGACGGCTCATGAAAGAGAAGAAAGAGCATTTATCGCAAGTATTGACGAAAGAAATGGGGAAAGTCATCGAAGAGGCACGCGGTGAAGTGCAGGAAGGCATTGATATGGCACTCTACATGGCGGGAGAAGGACGCCGCATGTTCGGGGAGACAGTACCTTCGGAGCTTCAAGACAAGTTCGCAATGAGTGTCCGTGCGCCAATCGGAGTTGTCGGGCTCATTACGCCATGGAATTTCCCAGTGGCGATTGCGACATGGAAATCGTTCCCAGCAATTGTTGCGGGCAATACATTCATCTGGAAACCAGCAACGGAAACACCTATGATGGCGTACGAAATGGCACTTATATTTGAAGAAGCAGGGCTCCCTGAGGGTGTTGCGAATATTGTTTTCGGGTCGGGAGCAGAAGTTGGAACAGCGATGATTGAACACCCCGATGTTCGCGTTATTTCATTCACAGGGTCGACTGAAACGGGTCGTCATGTTGCGGAAACAGGTGGACGCCATTTGAAAAAAGTATCGCTTGAAATGGGTGGTAAAAATGCGGTCATCGTTATGGATGACGCGGATATCGAACTGGCAGTGGAAGGGATCCTTTGGAGTGCATTCGGAACAGCGGGTCAGCGTTGTACAGCATGTAGCCGCGTCATCGTGCATACAGATGTAAAGGAAGAGCTCGAGCGAAAACTTGTGGAAGCGATGAAAGTGTTATCGATTGGCGATGGACTGGATGAATCAGTGAAAATCGGTCCGGTCATCAATAAAAAAGCGCTCGATAAAATTCACGGCTATGTCGGAATTGGCAAGGATGAAGGCGCGAAACTTCTTGCGGGTGGAAATATATTGACGGATGGAAAACTTGCGGATGGCCATTATTACGAACCAACTTTATTCACAGATGTGAAATGGGATAGCCGCCTTGCACAAGAAGAAATTTTTGGGCCTGTCGTTTCGCTCATTGAAGTTTCAAGTTTAGATGAAGCGATTGAGGTCAATAACAGTGTGAAGTTTGGACTTTCAAGTTCAATTTTCTCGCGTGATGTCAATAAAGTGTTTCGGGCACAACGTGATCTTGATACAGGTATTGTCTACGTGAATGCTGGAACGACAGGTGCCGAAATCCATCTGCCATTTGGCGGAACAAAAGGGACGGGCAACGGGCACCGTGATTCTGGTGTTGCAGCACTTGATGTATTCACTGAATGGAAGAGTATTTATATAGACTTCAGCGGGAAATTGCAACGAGCGCAGATTGACACGGACTAATACCTAACGTAAGGGGATGGGGAAATGAAGGTTGTCATACTTGGAGCAGGTTTAATGGGGAAAGAGGCGGCACGCGATCTAGTGAAAAGTGATGACGTTGAAAGAGTTTATTTGGCAGATCTGAACGTCAAGCAGGCGGAAGACTTTGCGGAGGAACTCATGTCCGACAAGCTGAATGTCCTATTACTGGATGCGAAAAATGATCAGCGATTAAGCGAAGTGATGGCACTAGGGGATGTGGTTATCAATGCGCTATTCTATACGTTTAATGAAAAGGTTGCTCGAATCGCAGTAGATATCGGTGTTCATTCCATTGATCTTGGCGGTCATATCGGCGGTGCAACGGATGCGGTGCTCGGTCTGGCGGACGAGGCGATTGCGAAAGGTGTGACAATCATTCCAGATCTAGGGGTAGCTCCTGGAATGATTAATATTCTTACTGGTTATGGAGCAGGTAAACTCGATAAAGTTAGTTCCATCAAGTTATTTGTTGGGGGAATTCCGGTGAAACCGGAGCCGCCGCTTAATTATAATGTCGTCTTTTCATTGGAAGGCGTGTTTGATCATTACACTGATCCTTCTCACGTTATTCGAAATGGGCAACTGTTGGAAGTACCATCATTGTCTGAAATCGAAACGATTCATTTTGATAAATTCGGTGAGCTTGAGGCGTTTCATACGTCAGGCGGCACGTCGACATTGACGACATCGTTCCCGAATGTGGAAACACTTGAATACAAAACGATTCGTTACAAAGGGCATGCGGAGAAGTTCCAACTACTTGTCGATTTAGGCTTGCTATCACGGGACAATGAAGTGACTGTTGACGGTCATAAAGTGAAAGTCCGCGACGTCATGAGGGAGCATCTGTCACCGCAACTTCGCCTTGGTAAGAAATCGGATGCAGTGTTGCTACGCGTTATTGTCAGCGGTGAAAAAAGCGGTATGCCCGTAACGTACGAGTACGATCTAATTACGGAAAAGGATACGGCGGTAAATGAGACTGCAATGGCGCGTGCTACGGCAAACACGATTTCCATTGTGGCGCAAATGATTGGCGATGGCACCATTACGAAACGTGGCGTTCATCCACCTGAAAATATCGTGCCTGGTGAATTGTATATTGAAGAGATGAAAAAGCGCGGTGTTGTAATCGAAGAAAGCATCGAGTCGAACGAGGCGCGTGTCTAATGAGAAAAGCGGAAGACGCCGCACAGCTCCGACAGGCATAAGTAAATAAAAGAAGGCAGTCTAAGATCGCGACTTCCTGTCGCAACGACTGCATACCTGCATCCTTGCAGGCATGGCTCACTTTTCCACATAGTTGGATTACTTATGACCCGAGGAGTTGGAGCCTGTAGCTAGACACTAAGAAAAGCGGAAGGCGCCGTTTAGACGCGACAGGCATAAGACGGACCAACGGCGCGGCGAACTTCCGCATAGTTGAGCTGACTTATGACCCGAGCGGCTGGTGCCTGTAGCTAGACACTAAGAAAAGCGGAAGTCGCCGTTTAGACGCGACAGGCATAAGACGGACCAACGGCGCGGCGAACTTCCGCATAGTTGAGCTGACTATCAAGGAACCCTGCCTAAGTGCGCCGCGTCCTGCGGCAACAAGGAGGGATGCAGTTCAATCCCTCCTCGCTGCGTAACTCACATCCTGTGAGCCTCCGAGCGGCTGGTGCCTAGAGCTAGACACTGTTCCAAGTTGAAAACGTATAATTTCTGATCTGATTAACGGCAAAGTATTTTGTGAAAGGAGATGGAAAAGTGGACTTCGGATTTACGGAAGAACAGAAAATGTTGAGGAAAACGGCACGCCAGTTCGTCGATGCAGAAATTATGCCTCATATCCAGAAATGGGATGCACAAGGTGGATTCGATCAGGCGATTTGGAAGAAGCTTGCGGATCTTGGCTTCATGGGCGTGTGTATACCGGAGCAATATGGTGGCAGTAGCATGGATTACAATTCGCTCGCGATATTGTGTGAAGAATTGGAGCGTGGGGATACAGCGTTCCGGACAGCAGTATCGGTCCATATTGGCTTGAACTCTATGAGCCTACTGCAGTGGGGTAATGAAGAACAGAAGGAAAAGTACCTTGTGCCGCAAGCGAAGGGCGAAAAAATAGGTGCATTCGGATTGACAGAACCGGGTGCAGGTTCCGATGTTGCTGCAATGTCGACAACTGCCGTGCGTGACGGAGAAGACTATGTATTAAACGGTCAAAAAACGTGGATTTCCCTTTGTGATATTGCGGATCATTTCCTTGTTTTCGCGTATACGGATAAAGCGAAGAAACACCATGGTATTAGCGCGTTCATCGTCGAACGGAAGACGCCAGGTTTTTCATCGAAAGCGATCAAAGGAAAGTATGGCATTCGTGCAGGCAATACAGGCGAACTGTTTTTCGAAGATATGCGTATCCCAGCTGCGAATTTATTAGGTGAAGAAGGCGACGGATTTAAAATCGCCATGGCGTCACTTGATAATGGGCGCTTCACTGTCGCTGCGGGGGCGGTTGGCTTAATCATGGGCTGTCTCGAAGAAAGTGTGAAGTATTGCCATGCGCGGGAAACGTTTGGTAAGGAAATAGGTAGACACCAACTCGTTCAGCAAATGATTGCTAACATGGAAGCGGGCTATCAGATGAGTCGTCTACTTGTCTATCGAGCTGGTGAAATGAAAAATAAAGGATTGCGTAATACGCGCGAGACATCGCTTGCGAAATGGCAGGCATGCGATTTTGCCAATAAAGCAGCGGATGATGCATTCCAAATTCACGGCGCATACGGCTATTCGGATGAATACCCAGTCGCTCGATTCCTGCGTAATTCAAAGGCGCCTGTTATTTATGAAGGAACTCGTGAAATCCATACGATTATGCAGGCAGAATATGTGCTTGGTTACCGGGAAGATAAGAAATTGAGTAATAGGCTACCTGAGTGGCCGTTTGAGTGAATTTACAGTCCTGAAGGGATAGGCCTATCAGGATTTTTTCTTGGTTAGTGATAAGCGATAGAGGGATACAACTACCATATAGTACAGTAAAACGTTGAGAAAGTACCTACTATGGGGTGAAGATATGGAAAGTTTGAAACGGTTGCTAGGCTTTCTTAATAGCCTAGAGGACAAGAAAATAGATTATAAACTAAATAAAATTAGAAATGAAGCGATTATGGTGGAGATAGCCGTCCCTGGTCAATTGTGGGAGGTTGAGTTTATGGATGATGGTACGATAGAGATTGAAAAGTTCATAAATGATGGGGGTTTTTATGATGGTGAAGAATTGAAAACGTTATTTGAAAAATTTAGCGATTAAAAAATAGACCACTTGAACTCCTTTGAAACATTCGAGTTGAACGTATGAATAGGCTTTTTGAATTGCTGAAAGGGGAGATATAGATGGGGAAATATACGATTAATGAATTCGTCAAACAGACTAAGCAGGATGAGAGGGTAAGTGAATACTTTGAATTGGAAACACCGCGAATTCTAGAAGTGAATTTAACTGACTTTGTTTGGGCGAAGATGGGCTCTATGATCTCATATACGGGTCAGATTAAATTTGAGCGGGAAAAAGTGCTTGAGCATGGTGTAGGCATGATGTTTAAAAAAGCGCTTACGGGTGAAGGTACTTCACTGATGAAAGCAACAGGAAATGGTCGGCTTTATTTAGCGGACCAAGGGAAAAAGATAACCATTTTTGATTTGAATAATGAATCGATTACGGTGAATGGCAATGATCTTCTTGCGTTTGAACCAAGTATTGAATGGGATATTAAGTTGATGAAGAAAGTGGCTGGAATGATGTCAGGTGGACTGTTCAATGTCACGTTGAGAGGTAAAGGGAAGGTTGCGATTACTACCCATTTTGAGCCGCTAACGCTACTTGTCCACCCTGGAGAATCCGTCATTACAGACCCGAATGCAACAGTCGCCTGGTCTGGCCATTTAACACCGGAGTTTCGAACAGATATTAGCATTAGGACCTTCTTTGGTCGTGGTAGTGGAGAATCGATTCAAATGGAGTTTAGTGGTGAAGGTTTTGTTATCATTCAACCGTTTGAAGAAGTTTATATGACTGGAAATGGATCCTCTTAAATACCGAGCTTATCCTGTTGAATTCAAAGATAGGGTGTAAGCATAACTAACAGATATAGATTCGTGATACCCTCCAAATAGAAATGATTTTTTATTTGGAGCACTCTTTTTGAAATAGAATCCTAATTTTAGGTGGTAAGTCTTGAAACAATCGCATCGGTGGTTGTTTATAACTCGCAGGAAGGCCAAACATATTCCCTTTTTTTACAACCTTATTTACACTAGCCGCATAGTTTGTGATAAACTACTCCTTAAAAAAACAATTCACCATAAAAAAGGAGTGTTTCCCTTTGAAGATTGAACCTTCGTTAAAAATGTCCATTTTTGCACCTGCCATTTTCGGAGATTTAAAAGTAGCAGCCGAAGTGAAAAAAGCGACGGGCGCTGAAGTCTATGATTTAAGTCTCGGCAGTCCGGATCTTCCCCCTGACGAAAAAGTGAGGCGTGTGTTATCAGAACAGAGCGCTCTAGCGAATACATACGGTTATACACTTGGCGGCACAAGACAGTTTAACGAAGCTGTCGCGAATTATTATGAACGACGTTCCGGTGTTACGCTCAATCCTGAAACGGAAATAATTCAAACAATGGGTTCTCAAGAAGGACTTGTCCATCTGCCGCTCGCTTTTTGCAATGAAGGAGACTTTGTGTTGACAACGAATCCTGCATACGTTGCATATGAAGCGGGTATTAAGCTTGCGGGTGCAGTTCCTTATGAGATGCCATTGCTGGCGAAAAATGGATTTTTACCAGACTTGGATGTGATTCCTGAAGAGGTTGCAAAAAACGCTAAATTACTTATTTTGAATTTACCGGGAAATCCGGTACCAGCGATGCCGAACCCAGTATTTTTTGAAAAGGTAGTAGCCTTCGCCAAGAAATATAATGTCATCGTGCTCCATGACGCGGCCTATTCCGAATACTATTTCACAGGTGATTCTCCAATCAGTTTCCTATCGACACCTGGTGCAATGGAAGTCGGGATGGAGATTAATTCATTATCCAAAAGTTTTAGCCTAGCAGGTGCCCGCATCGCTTATGTTGCTGGTAATGCCGAGGTAGTTCACATTTTAAGGCAGCTTAAATCGAATTTGGATTATGGAACGTTCGGTCCTATTCAGGACGCGGCTGTCATCGCACTCGATAATGCGGAAGAGATTACGGATCGTCTGCGGGTAGAGTTTTCTGCGCGCCATAGTGTGTTAATGAAAGGTATGGAAGAGATTGGGTGGTCGGCCACTCCTTCAAGCGGCGGCATGTTTGTATGGGCAAAATATCCGTATGACATGGATGATAAGGAATTTGTGTTTAAAGTAATCGAGCAATGCGGTGTTGTCATGGTTCCGGGTAGTATCTTTGGTTCTGAAGGTTCCGGGTTCGTCCGGTTGGCGCTCGTTCAGAAAGTGGAGGTACTGCAAAAAGCCGTCGACCGATTGCGGGATTTAGTAATTACTAGATGAAGTAAATTAGAGTTACGAAAATAGAATTAGAAAGAAAAAAAAGAGCGTTCTTTAAATAGATACGCTCTTTTTGGGGTGATAAAACACGTTTTTATTAAAGAGAAGTATAATTCATTGTTGAGGTGGAGATGTTGTTTATTGGTTTAGTTAAACGGTTTTATCAACATTGTAAATACCGAACTTAATAAATTTAATATCGGTATTGATAATGTTGATTATTTACGATACGATGTATACAAATGAGAGGAGGGAACTAAATTTAATTATGGCCTATCAAGTTATTAGTCACTGTCCTGTTTGTAGTGAAACACTAAAAATTACGAAGTTACATTGCTCTCACTGTCACACAACCATCGAAAATGAATTCGAATTATCCAAATTGGCATCCCTGTCGAATGATCAACTTCGCTTCGTTGAAGTTTTTCTAATGTGTAGGGGAAACATTAAAGAAGTTGAAAAAGAACTGGGGATTTCCTATCCTACGGTTCGTGGCAAATTAAATGAAGTTGTTAGCTCCCTAGGATTTGAAACGAAGAAGAAAAACGTGGTAGATGAGAAAAAGGTAGTTGAAATGTTGGAAAGTGGAGAAATTTCTGCGGAAGAAGCCATCAGGTTATTAAAAGACGAATAGGAGGAACCAGCTTTGAGTATAGAAATTGAAAAAATAATAACGATGGTACAAGAGGGGAAAGTTGATGCAACAAAAGCATCAGAATTGATCCAAGTATTGAAAGATCGGGAATCGGGGAGTAATCTTTCTTCCAAATCACCTGTATATGCTGATAAAATGCTGAAAATCCGTATTGTATCTGCGGAAAACGATAATGTTTCAGTCAATGTGCCGATTAAGCTTGTGAAAGTCGTTTTGTTAGCTGGACATAACATCGCTGCTAGTATCCCGCAATCGGAAAAGTATGTAAAAGATATCGACATCGGCTTACTTATAGAGGCGATTGAGAATGAATTGGACGGTCAAATTGTAGATATTAAATCTGCGAATGGCGATACAATTTCAGTCGCGATTGAATAGGGTGACAGTATGCTAAACGTCAAGGTGAAAGCGGGAGCAGTACGGCTCTCCATTCCAGTTCCTTATGTGCTTCTCAACATAGGTATTGCTATAGTTTCTTCAGAACTCATCAATCGACTTGTTAATAAGTGGGTGAAGAAATCGATGAAGGAAAAAGAAATGTCATTTACAATACCGCTCTTTAATAAAAAGGAGCTCAAGGGAATTATCAAAGAATTGAAAGGGCATAAAAAACTGGAGTTAGTAAATGTCAAAGCACAGGATGGCACGGAAGTTATTATTAAGTTATAAGTTGCTTGATAAGCTAAATGTACTGTCCAACTGATAAGTGAAGTTGAAACGCCTCTGTTGTCCACAAGTACGAGTTATTCAAGTAATCTATATACCTTTAGACCACTGTCTAATTCCTTAAGTTCTGTCTAACCCGAGAACTTGAATGGTCTTCTCAGCGGTCTTTTTATCGTGGAAATTAACCGTAAGATTTATATATTTCGGGCAACAAAACGAAGTTTGTTGATATTGGGTTTACATACATCTACTATGATAAGCTTATCAAATAAAGATTCAGCGGAATGGAGTTAAAAACTATGGATAAGAAAAAAGTCGGCTTGAAGCCGTTTTTCTCTCTCATTTTATCAACAGGAATCCCAAAACTAGCTTTAGCAGTTGGTTTGACAGCAGGTGTGTTGACAACACTTGCAGGTTTGGTTGTCCCTTTGCTAACGAAAAATTTAGTGGATGGGTTTTCAGTTGCCTCACTTAGCGTCCCGATAATGATTGCTATTGGGGTAGCGTTTATTGTTCAAGCAGTAATTGATGGGGTATCCATTTATTTACTGAGTTATGTAGGACAAAAAGTAGTTGCGAGATTACGCGAACGCATGTGGACAAAGCTAATACGTTTGCCTGTCAGTCACTTTGACAAGGAATCTAGCGGTGAAACGGTGAGCCGTGTCATCAATGATACGGGAATCGTGAAAGAATTGATTACACAACATTTCCCGCAGTTCATTACGGGCATCATTTCGATTATAGGTGCGGTGACGATTCTGCTTATCATGGATTGGAAAATGACACTTATCATGTTGATTGCGGTTCCGATTACAGTGGGAATCATGATTCCACTTGGCACCAAAATGGCGAAGATTTCGCGTGGACTACAAGATGAAACAGCTATATTCACAGGCAATATTCAACAAACACTAGGCGAGATCCGCTTGATGAAAGCTTCTAATGCCGAACAGAATGAAGAGGCGAGTGGAAAAGCTGGAATTGGAAAATTACTTGGTTTTGGCTTGAAAGAAGCTCGTATAACTGCACTGATTGCTCCCTTTATGTATCTAGTTGTTATGGTGGTCATCGTGATGATCATCGGATATGGCGGTATGCGTGTTGCGAACGGCACAATGTCGACGGGTTCACTTGTTGCATTCCTACTGTATCTATTCCAAATTATTTTTCCAATTACATCATTTGCAATGTTCTTCACACAATTGCAGAAAGCGAAAGGCGCAACAGAGCGTATTATCGATATTTTAGAATTGCCATTGGAAGAAGGACAAGATGGCTTGGTGATGGATATTGCGAACAAACCAATTCAAGTTGTGGACGTGTCGTTTGCTTATGAAGACGATGAACCGGTAATCGGCAACGTGAGCTTTGAGGCCCAGCCTGGTGAAATGATAGCATTCGCCGGACCGAGTGGTGGTGGGAAAACGACTATGTTCGGATTACTTGAGCGTTTTTACGAACCGACAGCCGGTGAAATTCAAATCGGCGGCACACGAATAAAAGAGTTGTCGATGGCGTCGTGGCGCAGTCAGATCGGTTACGTTTCACAAGAGAGTGCCATGATGGCAGGGACAATACGTGAAAACTTATGTTACGGATTAGAAAATGGGGAAAGTATTCCGGATCAAAGGCTTTGGGAAGTTGCTGAAATGGCGTATGCCGACGAATTTGTTAAAACATTTTCGAAAGGCTTGGACACCGAAGTTGGAGAACGAGGTGTAAAACTTTCTGGAGGGCAAAGGCAGCGTATCGCCATCGCTCGTGCTTTTTTACGAGATCCAAAAATATTGATGATGGACGAAGCAACCGCAAGCCTAGATAGCCAATCGGAAGGCGTCGTTCAAGATGCGCTGACACGATTGATGGAAGGGCGCACAACGTTCGTCATTGCCCACAGATTATCCACAATTGTCGATGCAGATAAAATCATTTTCATTGAAAATGGGCAGGTTACAGGTAGTGGAACGCATAAAGAATTGATACAATCACATGCGTTGTATCGTGAATTTGCCGAACAGCAATTGGCGTAGGGGAAAAAACCCCTTATGCCGCTAATAAACAAGGTGTTGTCCACAAGTCAAAACGTTAACGACTAATCGGACAACACCCTTTTTTGTTAGGGTTATTATGTGGGAATTGTCTAGGTGACTGACGCATGGATTTGTGTTATACTATTCTTACTATTAGTGAGCGGAGGTGAGGAATGATGTTAGACACGGTGTATGCACGTGAAGTTTTATTGGAATACTTAGCCACTTCATGTGCGATTACTCATGAAATTGCAGTCAACGGGACTAGTCTGTCCTTTTGTAGACAATTTCAGTAATCACACAGCTGTTTAGCATGCATTCCTTACGATAATTATTTTGGGGAAGATCGCTTACACGCGGTCTTTTTTGTTGTCTAGACTCAGGGCGCCCAGCGCTTTTCGTAAGATGCTTCCAGTTGTGAAAACAGGACGAGGGGAAGCGGAAAATGATGATATGTACAGTTCAACAAATAAGCAAAATGCTCGGTGGGAATATGATTTTTGAGAATCTTTCTTTGGACATTAAAACAGGTGATAAATTAGGTGTTGTCGGACGGAACGGTAGTGGGAAAACAACGTTATTTAAGTTGATTTCGGGAGCGGAGCAACCTGACAGTGGGGCAATTCATTTTAAAAAGGGTACAAAGATAGGCTATTTAGCGCAAATCCCTTTATATGAAAAAGAAACGACCGGTTATGATGTGCTCAACAGTGCATTTGTAGAACTAAAAGAAATGCAGGCAAAAATGTCGGAGTTAGAAGCAGAGCTAGCCAATGCCGGAAACACGGACATGGATAAGTTGCTTCGGGTATACGGAGATTTACAGGAGGAATTCGCCAATCGTGAGGGCTATGCCGTAGACTCGGAAATTGAGAAAGTCATCAATGGATTGCAACTGAAATCATTCGTCGGACGTTCTTTTGGGCAATTGAGCGGTGGCGAACAGACGAAGATAATGCTAGGGAAGCTATTATTGACGAAACCTGATTTGCTGTTATTGGATGAACCGACGAATCATTTGGACTTATTTGCAGTTGAATGGCTGGAAGCATATTTAACGGATTACTCAGGAACAGTTGTCATCATTTCGCATGACCGTTACTTTTTGGATTGTGTTGTAAAGAAGGTTGCGGATCTTGAAGAAGGGGATATTCATCTTTATTACGGGAATTATTCCGCCTTTATTCTAGAAAAAGAAGAGCGTCTTATGAGGGAGTTTCAGGATTACGAAGAGCAACAAAAGAAGATTAAAAAAATGAAAGAGGCCATTAAACGGCTCCACCAATGGGCGAATGAAGCCAATCCTCCAAATCCAGGACTCCACCGGCAAGCGCGCAATATGGAACGGGCGCTAGAGCGGATGGAAAAAGTAAGGAAGCCACTTATCGATCCGAAGAAAATGACTTTGTCGTTTGAAGCTGCGCCACGCAGTGGTAAGGAAGTCGTTGTAATGGAAGGAATCACGAAATCATTTGGGCAGCAGGAGCTATTGAAGGGTGCGGACTTCCATGTGTATTGGAAGGATCGGACAGCGATTGTCGGTCGGAATGGATGCGGAAAATCAACCGTACTGAAAATTATTTTAGGCGAGCTTCCGATTGATGCTGGATTGAGTAAAGTAGGAAGTAACGTGAAGATTGGGTTCTTGTCACAGCATTTTAAAATCAAGGACCCGAAGGCGCGTCTGATAGACGTCTTTCGTGATGAAGTAAATGTTGCTGAAGGGGAAGCTCGACATATATTAGCGAAGTTTATGTTTTACGGTCCAGATGTATTTATGCGAATTGGAGACCTAAGTGGCGGAGAGCGGATGCGGCTCCGTTTGGCACAACTGATGTACCAGGATGTTAATTTCTTAGTGCTTGATGAGCCAACAAATCATTTGGATATTGAGTCACGTGAAGTGCTTGAAGAGGCGCTGGAAGACTTTACGGGCACGATCGTCGCCGTTTCACATGACCGTTATTTCTTGAATAAACTATTCTCCCGTACTGCATGGTTGGAAGACGGACTCATGACGACATTTGACGGACCATATAATTGGGCACGTGAGAAGTGGCAGGAGCTTCAAATCCGCATCGTAGTTGAAGTGCCCGAACCTATCGCAGTAAAAAAGCCGAAGATAGAAAAAGCGGAAAAAAAGATAGCTATAAACACAGAACTAGAAATAGCGAGACTTGAACAAATAATCGCCGCTCTGGAAAAAGAAGCGGAAGATGAAATGGATTGGGTGAAGTATGAATCATTCATAGCGGAAGTTACCGTGATGAAACAAGAGCTAGAGTCTATCTATGAAATGTGGATGAGTGAAGTGGAATAGGGAACTAAGTACACAGTCTGAGAGGGAGTAATCCTTTCTTAGACTTTTTTATCCGGAAGAAAAACCTTGCATAATACGAGTAGCCGGAGTAATATAGTGACTAGATGACCGAAAGCGTTTCGTGGTCAATCGGATGATCCATTCAAAGTGAGGTGGAGAAATGGACCGCAGGCAGGAAATTTTGGAGGCAGCTGAAAAATCATTTTCGTTGTTCGGATATAAAGCAACAACGATGGACCAGGTCGCGAAAATTGCGAATGTGGGCAAAGGAACAATCTATACGTTTTTCGCCAATAAAGAAGAACTGTTTAATGCCATTGTGTTAAAAATGATTAACGAAATGCGGGCGGAGGCGGATGCTGTTTCTGTTGAAGGTGCGCCATTCGAACAAAATGCGCATGCCAGGCTGATGCAAATGCTCAAATTCCGTGGAACGCATCAATTGTATGCTAAGTTAATTGATGAAGAAAAAGAACTGCGTACACCTGCTGTAGGTGAAGTGCTACAGGCAATTGAAAAAGAAATCATTTTTTATGTAAAAGAGAAGATAGAAAAGGGAATTGCCAAAGGTGAAGTATTTCCCTGTGATACAGAACTTGTCGCATATATATTATTTAAGGCATATCTCGCACTTGTCTCAGACTGGGGTAAAACCCACGATGAAGAGCTATCGGAAGAGCGTATCGCTGCGTTGTTAAAGGGGACCATTTTTAAAAGTCTCTTAATTTGAGGCTTCATTTTTTATTCTGAATTGACCGTTTGAGTGAATTGGTCAACCAGTATTGGAGGAAATAGATAGATGAAGAATACAATGACATGGGCAGAGTGGAAACTGCTCTTACGTTCAAAAAAATTAATCGTTCCACTGATTGCTATATTGTTTATACCTGTCCTTTATGCAGGTATGTTTTTATGGGCGTTTTGGAATCCATATGCCAATATGAGTGATTTGCCTGTTGCAATCGTCGACCTTGATAATGGAGCGGAAATGGACGGCAAGCAGTTGGCACTCGGAAAGGAACTGACCGATAAATTAATTGACAGTAAGCAGTTTGATTTTAAGAAAGTATCAAAATCAGATGCAGAAAAAGGGCTTGAAAATGAAGATTATTACGTAGTAATTGAAATACCGGAAAACTTCTCCGAACACGCAACTACACTTTTGGATGATGAACCGGAAAAATTAACAATTGTTTATAAGCCAAATGAAGGATTCAACTTCCTTTCTGCTCAAATCGGAGAAACAGCGATGGACCGAATTCGTGCAGAAGTGAATGAGCAAGTTGCTTCAACGTACGCGGAAAAGCTCTTTGATTCCATTACGGAAATGGGCGATGGATTCGGTGAAGCGGCGGACGGCGCAGGTGAATTACATGACGGTGCCGCAAAACTATCATCTGGCGCAGATGAATTGAAAGGGTATCTTGAAACGTTGGCAAGCAGCACGATTACACTTGCGGATGGTTCACAAAAACTTGCGCAAGGAGCGAACGATGCAGCTAAAGGTGCCAATGAGTTGAATAAAGGACTCGGTACTTTATCGCAAGGTTCAAAAGATCTTCTTGCAGGCGCAGAAAAGGCTTCAGCAGGCGCTGGAGGACTTAAGGATGGAATTACTGGCTATACAGAAGGCGTCGGTCAATTGGCCGCAAGTTACGGTCAAATGGGTCAGAAAGAACAAGAATTTAACTCAGCTGTTAGTACATTGAAGGAGAAATCTGGGCAATTGAATGGTGCGGCAGGTCAGCTTACTGGGGCGGCTGCAAATCTCACTGCTGGAATTGAGGGATTATCTACACAGCTTGGTCCAGTTCTTGACGGGCTTTCAGAGGAACAGCAAACGGCAATCAAAGAAACACTTGGCCAATTGAAACAAGGAAGTGCTACACTTTCGGGTGGGATGAAAGAGTTGTCTGCTGGTACAGTTTCAATGGCAGCAGGTACCACCGATTTGAATGGTGCTGCCGATCAACTTTCCGGAGCACATAGCCAGGGACTTGCTGGGTTGGAGAAGTTGAATGGGTCTTCCGCACAACTTCTTGAAGGGGCAAACGCCCTTGCGTCAGGCAACGATACACTTGAAGCTGGATTGAAACAATTTTCACAAGGCGTCGTGGCTGCGGAGAAAGGGTCATCTGATCTTGCATCAGGCCTCACATCATTAACTGAAGGAACAGGGACACTGAAATCAGGAACAGAAACACTTGCATTTAAATCGCAAGAACTTGCCGAAGGATCAGCGACACTGTCTGACGGTATGGTTGAACTTGATGAAGGAACACTCACACTGCAAGAAAAACTTGCAGAAGCAAATAAAACTGCCAGCGAAGTGAATCCGACAGACAAAACATATGGAATGGTCGGAGCACCTGTCGATGTAGAGAAGGAAGGCATTAACCATGTACCAAACTATGGTACCGGTTTTGCTCCATACTTCCTATCACTCGGACTGTTTGTCGGTGCACTGCTTCTTTCCATCGTCTTCCCGCTAGTCGAACCTGCTATTAAGCCAACGGGGGCATTCGGATGGTTCGCAAGTAAAGTTTCTGTGTTGGCCATCGTCGGTCTTTTGCAGGCACTTATCGCAGCAGGGGTTGTTAAGTTTGCACTCGGAATGGAAACAGTGAATACACCGTTGTTCGTCTTGACCGCGATCATTACGAGCTACACATTCATTGCACTTGTACAAATGTGTGTGTCCATACTTTCAGATGCGGGACGTTTTGTAGCAATCCTTGTCCTGATTTTGCAATTGACGACGAGTGCAGGGACATTCCCGCTCGAATTAATACCGGCACCACTGCAAATTTTCAACACATTATTGCCGATGACGTATTCCGTCCAAGCATTCAAAGCCGCCATCTCAACAGGCAATATGTCGTTCCTTTGGATGAACAACGGTATTCTAATCGGATTCATGGTCGCGTTCCTTGCGATTACATTCGGATACTTTGCACTTCTTTACAAAAAGAGGCATTCGAAAGAAACAGTGGAAGCATAAGTGAAAAAACCCCTCTAGGGCGGAAGAGATTCCGTGCTAGAGGGGTTTTTTTATTGAAGTAGGGCAGATAGTCGTGAAGTCATGGCAATTGGTGAACTAGTCATGGCGCACGCAGCTTGTCATGGCAATGTTCGAGTTATTCATGGCCCGGGCGTTGGAAGTCATGGCAATGTTCGAGTTATTCATGGCTCGAGCGCTGGAAGTCATGGCAATTGGTGAACTTAGTCATGGCGCGCAGAAAATATCCATTTACGATCCTACAAAATCGCCACCATCCACATGTATCGTCTGGCCGGTCATATAACTAGAATCACTTGAAGCCAGAAACACATAGGCTGGTGCATTTTCAGCAGGTTGGCCGCGACGTTTAACAGGTGTGTTTGCCCCATGTTCTTTGACTTTTTTCGCGTCAAACGTTGCTGGGATGAGTGGTGTCCAAATTGGACCAGGCGCAACGGCGTTGACACGTATCCCTTTTTCGCCCAAGTTCAGTGCGAGTGACCGTGTAAAGGAAGTAATCGCTCCTTTTGTCGCGGAGTAATCGAGCAATTCTTTAGCCCCGTTATACGCTGTAATGGATGATGTATTGACGATAGTATCACCGTTTGTCATATGATTTATAGCCGCCTTCGTCATATAAAATAAGCCGAAGAAATTCGTATCGAACGTTTCCCGAAGCTGGTCTGCTGAAATCAACGAGATATCTTTTTGTGGAAACTGTTTACCAGCATTGTTGACAAGAATATTCAAACCACCGAATTCATTAATAACCTTATCCACCAATTGCTCGCAATGTTCTTCCTCGCTGATATCGATTCGGATTTTCAGCGCTTTTCCACCATAACCTTTAATGAGTTCCACTGTTTTATCCGCGTCGATATCCTCCTGTTCACTTAAATATGCAATCGCCACATTCGCGCCTTCTTTTGCGAAGGCGACCGCTACTGCCCGACCGATCCCGCTATCACCACCTGTAATCAAAGCGCATTTTCCTTTCAATTTTCCTGAACCTACATAATTTTCATCATCATAAATCGGTGCAGGATCCATTTCCGCCTCCACACCGGGTTGATGAGCTTGAGTCTGCCCTGAAACCTGTTTATCAATTTTTTCATATTTATCTTTTGGCAAAATAACTCCTCCCATACAAATGGTCTTAATAAGAAGTGATTCCCTATAGTCTAATAAAATAAACGAAAAACGCTAAGATAGCCCGAAATGAGAGGGATCTTAGCGTTTCGTTTGAAATTATAGAAGTCCAATCCATTTCCAATACGTAGCACTAAACAGCAGGATGAGTAAATACCCGATAACTGTTAGCGCTATACCGGATTTCAAGAAATCCTTTACCGTAAATGAACCAGTTCCGTAAGCGAGCATGTTTTGCGGTGCGCTGACCGGAAGAAGGAAACCAAAACTGATAACGAATTGTTGGATCAAGACGAATCCGACGCTGTTGGCATCCAAGGAAATCGTCGTTGTAAGCGCGATGAAAATCGGGATTAGCGCCGATGATAAGCTCGTCGCACTGGCGAATCCGAGGTGAATGAGAATGTTGAATAATGACAGCAAGGCAATCGTTGCAAGAAGCGGCATATTTTCAAGTCCCATTGCACCGAAGACCCTATTGGATAGCCATTGAGCGCCTCCTGTATCCAAGAGGACGGTACCAAGCGCAATCCCTACTGCAAAAACGATGATTGTTCCCCAGGGAATAAGTTTCTCAACCGTTTTCCAGTCGAATACTCCGATTTTGGGAGAGAGAAGAATCGCAATTGCCACGAGTGTCACAGTCGTCGTATCAAATGGGTGGAGTACTTCTTCTGTTGACCAGAAGAATAGCAGTGTAAGTGCGACAAAAATTAATCTTTTTTCTGTCGATTTCATCGGGCCAAGTTCTTTCAGTTGACCTTGGATCAATTCCTTCCCGCCTTCGACAACTTGTGTTTCTGGCTTAATCAATTTAATCATTATGAAATACAATGCAATAGACATAAGGATTGACCAAGGAGCTGCATACAAGAACCAAGCTCCCCAAGAGACGGATACACCCATTTCCTTTTCGATGAAACCGAGCGCAACCATATTTTGTGCGGCACCAGTTTTAATCCCGATATTCCAGATGGAGACCGACTGGACTGCAGTGATGACAAGAAGTGCACCAAGACGACTATTATGAGGTAGTCCGAACGCTGCAACCATTCCGAGAAGAATCGGAACAACTGCGCCCGCACGTGCTGTTGCACTTGGAACGAAGAATGCAAGTACAATGGATACGATTATGGCACCGAAAACGATAGCCCCCGTTTTAACCCCAACTTTTGACAGGATATAGAGAGCCAACCGTTTGTGGAGATTTGTCGCTTGCATCGCTGCGGCCAAAAATAGGGCGGCAGCAACAAGTGCAACCGCGGAGTTAGAAAATCCACCAAGGGCTAACTTAAGGGCTGCTTTTGTGCCGAGTATCTCATCGGGATTCGCCATATCGGGTGCAAGGCCGAGTGTCACGGCAATAAGGCCAATAATCATTGCCGAACTTACCGGATAAGCCACCGCTTCCGTCATCCAAAGAATGACGGCAAATGCCAAAATAGCAAGTGCACGTTGCCCCATTACAGGCAAGTCACCGGAATTAGGAAGAAGCATGATGATAATCATGACTGTGAATGCAAGGGCAATCCAATATGGTTTTAAATTTCGTTTTGGCTTAGTAATATTTTCTATACTTTCCAAATGTAATCGACCCTTTCTTATATAAATATAGCTACACATTTACATTACCCAACAAACGATGGCATTGAAACTAATAGGCTTGATAGTCTAAAGCAATTCGATGGAATTTGTGAAATTAAGCTGTAAAACGTAATTACGTGAGTTTGAAAATCATTAAAAAAGGGGTTTTTTCATTTTTTACTTGCATTACTAAATATCTCTGTGTAATATATGAATCGTAATCATTACGATTTGAGGTGAGGGGCAGTCCATTATGAATGAAATAAAAAAGATTCCAGTCACGGTGTTGAGCGGCTATCTTGGAGCGGGTAAGACAACCGTTTTAAATCATCTACTTGCGAATCGCGAAGGCCTACGAATTGCGGTCATCGTCAATGATATGAGTGAAATAAATATCGATTCGGCTTTAATTAAGAACAATGGGTTTTCACGTACGGAAGAAAAGCTTGTGGAGCTATCGAATGGCTGTATATGCTGCACATTACGTGAAGATTTAATGATAGAAGTGGAAAAACTCGCGGCTGAAGGCGATATCGACTATATCGTCATTGAATCGACGGGTATTTCTGAACCAATTCCCATTGCACAAACGTTCACGTACATTGATGAAGAAATCGGAATCGACTTATCCAAAGTGTGCAGACTCGATAGTATGGTAACGGTTGTGGATGCGTTCCGTTTCTGGAAGGACTATGAAAGCGGGGAAACTTTGCTCGAACGTAAGCAAACCGATGATGAAAATGATCATCGTGATATAGCAGACCTATTAGTCAATCAACTTGAATTTGCTAATCTATTACTAGTAAATAAATTGGATCTTATTGATGAAGATTATAAAGAGCCATTTTTTGCGTTCCTTAAGAAGATAAATCCAGACGCAGAGATCATACAGATTGAATTCGGCCGTGTGGATCCTGCGAAGATTTTGAACCGCCAGTTGTTTGACTTCGACAAGTCGAGTCAAGGGGCGGGGTGGATAAAGGAATTAAACGAGGAGCATGTACCGGAAACTGATGAATACGGCATAACATCTTTTGTGTATAGGAGGAGACGTCCATTCCATCCGGTGAGATGGCATCAATGGCTAACCGGTTTTCCACAAGAGATTGTTCGCTCAAAAGGTTTTTTCTGGTTGGCGACGCGGCCGGAAATGGCAGGATTATTATCGCAGGCTGGTTCTTCAATTATATTCCAGGGGGCAGGGCAGTGGATTGCAGCACTTCCAAAAGCGCAGCAAAAGCTAGTTTTCGCGGACGACCCGGAATTGCTGAAACGTTGGGATGACAAGCACGGTGATCGTCAAACGGAGCTCGTATTCATCGGACTTGATATGGACAGAGAAGAGATTGAGGAGGATCTAGATGGTTGTTTGTTAACAGATGAAGAAATGGCGATAGATTGGTCTGGATTTGCAGATCCGCTGCCGAAGTTCGTGGCGGCTGAATAGGGAGAATGATTGGTTCGTGGGGTAATGATCGGTCCACAAGTTTTTAACGCCACCCAACCAGCTTTTACTACTAAACAAACAAGGGCTATGCCGTAAGTCGTAAATTACCGACTTACGGCATAGCCCTTTTTAATTATTTTAGAAGAAAAACAATCCGATACTAATGATGATACCGCTTAGAAAGAGAACAAATAAACAATATCCCATAATATCCTTCGCGCGAAGTCCAGCGATTGCGAGTGCAGGAAGTGCCCAAAACGGCTGGATCATATTTGTCCATGCATCACCCCAAGCGATGGCCATTGCTGTTTTCGAATAGCTGACGCCAAGTGTTTGTGCTGCATCCAGCATGATAGGAGCTTGCACAGCCCATTGTCCTCCGCCCGATGGTACGAAGAAGTTTACAATTCCCGCTGCGTAAAACGTGAAGAGTGGGAATGTATGCTCATTCGAAATACTGACGAACGATTCGGAAATGACACCCGCAAGACCAGAGGCAACCATCATTCCCATAATTCCCGCATAGAATGGGAATTGGATAATGATACCGCCCGCCGTCTTCACAGCATTCGTAACCGCTGCAAGGAATCGTTTCGGTGTCCCGTGGAAAATGATTCCGAGCGTGAAGAATATCAAGTTGACGATATTCAAATTCAAATCGAAGCCTTTTAAAACAAAATGCTGAATCAGGTAGACGAGACCGAGCGCACCAATCAGCATGGAAAGCGTAACACTGTTTTCAAGCTTGCTTGCTGGTGTGCGATCTGTATCTTTATCAATTTCAATAGGTTCTTCCAACAGCTTCGGATCTACAGTAACCGTATCTTCCGGTTTCGGCATCATGAAGCGGTTCAAAATCGGAACGGAGATAATAAGTGCGACAACAATAATTATGTTATAGCTTGAAAAAATCGTTTCTGACGTCGGAACAACACCCATGATGCCTGCGAATGGGTGATCTGCTGTCGCAATTGAAAGTGGAATCGATCCACCAAGTCCACCGTGCCAAATGATGAAACCTGAGTAAGCGCTTGCAATTAAGAGTCGATAGTCGACCGTTGTTACTTTACGTGCAATCTCTTTCGCAAAAAGTGCACCGATAACGAGACCGAATCCCCAATTAATCCAACAAGCAATCAGTGATACAACTGAAACTAGAAGAATTGCAGAACCAGGTGATTTCGCGAAACCTGCCAGAGTACTTAATAGTTACTTGAATACTGGACTGCTTGCTAACACATGCCCCGCAACAAGAACAATAACCATTTGCATTGTAAATGCGAGAAGCCCCCAGAAACCATCTCCCCAATACGTAACCATGTCGAGAGGTCCGGAATCAGTTAATCCGAGGCCTAGCAAGAATACGACCAACGTCAGAATTGCGACGAAGATATATGGATCCGGTAAATACCGCTCCATTAGTGTATTCGACCACCTTGTTAATACTTTCACAAAACATCCCCCTCTTCTCTTGTCCTTCCTAAGCTTATACTATGCTAGCCATTCAATCGATATGTTTTTAGCATAGTTTCATAATAAAACAACGACTACTAAAAATTTTCAGATTAGTGAAACGAAATCATCCTAACAGAGTCTAATGGTGTAACAAACCAAAAGGGAAGGGTTGGTCAAATTGAAAAAAAAGGTAAGTTGGCTTTTTATTACGGCATTTATTACAGTAGTTGCAATTTCTATCGCGTTTTTCATCGACAAAGTGACTGTTACGGCATCCAATAGTGCACTTTTGGACCAGGGATGGCACGCAAACTTCTCCACACCGTTGAAAAAGGACGCATTGGGATCGAATGATTTATATATAGCTGATCGAAATGGAAAGCAGGTAACAGCCGACGTTACGCTTGGAAATGCTGGTAATACACTATATGTAAAAGGCCTCGTACCGGGGTCGTATACACTTCACGTCAAGAAAAATGCATTTAAAGGCAGGGTCTTAAAATCGCTACCAATGGATAAAGTCAAATTTACTGTCCACGAAACCATCGAATCCGTCGCGTCTGCAAAAGAGTTGAAAGCCTATTTCGAACGAGCGAATAAAATGCAACAATCAGATCAAACGGTAACAATGGAAATGGAAGATGCAACTTCGTCGAATAGCGCTAAATCAGAATCTGCTAAAAGTAGTGGTTCAGATCATTCGACAACCAACAATCAAGTCGAAGGAGTCGATGAAGCCGATAGCGTAAAGACAGACGGTAACTATATATATTCTGTAATGGGCAATAACAAAGTCACCATTACCGATATCCGCGACCCGAAGAAAATCCAGAAGACTTCGGAAATTAAAATGGAAGAAGAATTTTATCCATCTCAATTGTTCCTACACGGCGACACGCTAATTGTCCTTGGTGAGAAATATGAACCTTACAACAACGAAGAGAGTACTAGTGAGGCGAGGACCAGTAGACCAATGAACGGAATGACTACGGTTCGTATGTATACTGTTAAGAATCCGAAAACGCCTAAACTTATTCGAGAAATCGGAGCTGAAGGCTATTTAAACGGTGCACGGAAAACAGGAAATATGCTGTACTTTGTAACGAATGTACAGCCGAACTTCTGGATAATGAATGAAATCGATGGAGACACGCTTCGTCCCCATGTATATGATTCCATAGAAGGCCCTGATTCCGAACTGATTGACTACAAGGATATCTCAATTCTACCAGGTGCGATGGAACCAACGTACTCCGTCATTTCAGCCATTGACCTTTCATCACCAGCAGAGGGTAAGGTTGTGACGAAAGGCTATCTAGGTGCCAGTGAGCAACTCTATATGTCTGAAAAAAATCTGTATTTGGCGGCGACAATTTACGAAACGAACACCTCTATATCCAATAAAATGAGTTGGAATCCCGGCACTGCAAACAGTGAATTATTTAAGTTTACATTGAACAAGACAAACGTCACATTTCAAAATTCAGCCACACTAAAAGGGCATTTACTCAACCAGTTTTCAATGGATGAACACAATGGTTATTTCCGAGTCGTCACGACAGAGGGAAATATGTGGGATGATAAAAAACCATCTAAAAACCATCTCTTCATTTTGGATGAAAACCTTAATACCACAGGATCGGTTGAAGGTCTTGCGAAAGGAGAACGCATCTACTCTGCACGTTTCATAGGGGATAAGGCCTATATGGTGACGTTCAGGGAAACGGATCCACTGTTTGTTATCGACGTGGCTGATCCGACTGCCCCGAAAGTGCTTGGCGAGCTGAAAATTCCAGGTTTCAGCAACTACTTGCATCCGCTTGATGAAAACCATCTCATTGGCTTTGGTTATGAAACAGTTGCCGAGAAAAATCCGCAAGGGGGAGAACCGCTCATCTTGACGATGGGCATGAAGGTTTCCTTATTCGACGTAACTGATTTCAATAATCCAAAAGAGACGGACACCGAAATCATTGGCGGTCGTGGAACATACTCGCCGGTTCAATATGATCACAAAGCATTGTTCCAGCATAAAGAACGAAACTTATACGGTTTCCCAGTATCGGTTTACGATGAAATAGGGAAAGATCATAACATCGACTTTCAAAGCTCTGGTGCGCTTGTCTATGAAATTACTCCAGAACACGGTATCGTGCTAAAGGGCGATTTACTGAAAGCGAAAAGCCGCGGAGAGCAGTACGGGGATTGGGAAAGAGAAATACAGCGCATGCTTTATAGCAAAGACATCTTGTACACAGTTTCAATGAAGGAAATCAAAAATTACTCACTTGATACGTATGCGCCAATTGGTAACTTACAAATTGACTGAATAGGATTCTAAGATGAAAGATTCGGACTCGCGCTGGGTCTTTTTCTTGTGCAGAAAGGGTATCAACTCACTTTGTTCATTGTTATTTGCCTTCAGCTTCGATAAGATTATTTAATAGAGAGGAATTGGGTTTTATTGCTCTATATAAATGTGATAAATGTATACCTATATAAACTCATATAGAGAGACATCGCACTTTATTTCACCTGAGTTAGGAGGACGACATATGCCAATAGTGGACAAAGAGACAGCAATCGATTGCTGTCTGCTCGCGGGACGTCTCATGATGGAAGCTGGAGCAGAGACGTACCGGGTAGAAGATACAATGGCGCGAATGGCTGAAACGCAGCAACTGTCAGCTACTCATAGTTTCGTTACGCCGACAGGTATTATTTTTTCGCCAGGCAGTCCGCATCATACGAAGCTGATTCGGATAAAGGATCGGACGACGGATCTTGAAAAGGTTGCACTCGTTAATGACGTTTCACGTAAGCTATCTACAAATGAATATACACTTGAAGAAGCGTACTCTAAGCTCCAAGAAATCGAAAAAACGAATGTCATGTTCCCTCTTTGGCTACAGATTATTGCTGCAGCTGTCGCGAGTGGGTGCTTTCTAATCTTGTACAGCGGTCTTTGGATGGATGTACCCGCTGCTATCTTCGCGGGAGGTGTCGGATACGTCATAGTGACAAAAATTCATGAGTTGACGAGGGTAAAGTTTTTTGCGGAATTCGTTGGCTCATTGTTTATTGGGCTTATCGGGTTTACTGCAGTTCAGACCGGACTAGGGCTGGAACTCGATAAAATTATCATTGGATCGGTCATGCCACTCGTTCCAGGCCTACTCATTACGAATGCAGTGCGCGATCTGATGGCCGGTCATTTTATGTCGGGATTGTCAAAAGGGGCGGAAGCATTTCTGACGGCATTTGCAATCGGAGCTGGCGTGGCACTAGTTTTATCTTTCTAAATGGAAAAGGGGTTTGAGTTTTGACGTGGATTGTACAAGCGATTCTTAGTTTCCTTGCGGCGACAGGTTTTGGAATTATATTTAATGCCCCACGTAGAATGTTGTTTTATTGCGGTTTTGTAGGGATGACGGGTTGGCTCGTTTATAGCTTGTTTAATGGAATATCGAGCGATCCCGTGCAAGCGTCATTCCTAGGTGCATTCATGGTTGCGCTCGTTGCTCATATTTTCGCCAAACGTTTTCGTACACCAATGATCATATTCAGTGTCGCTGGAATCATTCCGCTCGTGCCGGGGGGGATGGCTTATAATGCGATGAGGCATATTGTTGAACAAGATTATTTAACGGCAATTTCATTTGCATCGGGTGCTTTCATGGTATCGGGTGCGATTGCGATGGGGCTTGTTTTTGCAGAAGTGATTATACAGCTCGTCTTTAGGTCCGGTATCGGAAGGAAGAGGGGGAAAAAGCTTTGAGAAAAGCGTGGGTGGCCTAGACAGATAAAAAAAGGGAGTGTCCTCCCTATGAAAGATACTCCGTTTCGTTAATTAACATTATTAAATTAGATGGTGTCGGATGTTACCGGTATGCCAATATAATAACCTTGTACGGCATCTGCACCCATTTTTTCGAGAAGCTTGTACTGCTCCTTTGTTTCAACACCTTCTGCTACGATATATAATCCCATCGATTTGCAAAAACGTATCATTCCTTCAACAAGTTGCTGCGTTTTTGGATGTGTCGTTAAGGAATCGATAAATACCTTGTCGATTTTTACTTTTGTAATAGGTAGATGCTGCATATACCGGAATGATGCATATCCGGTACCGAAATCATCTAGTGCGAATTCGATTCCCGCGTCTTGAAGTTCTTTCATCTGAAGAATGATTGAACTTTCTTCTTCAGCTTGGAAAGCAAATTTCTCGGTTATTTCGAACTGGATGCAACTTGCGGGGCATTTCGTCTTATTAAGGATGTCTATAACTTTGTTTTTCATTTGTGAATTACTGAACTCCCGAACGGAAGTGTTTACTGAAATATCTATATGACGGCCTTGTTCGTTCCACTGTGCGGCAACGGTTGCGGCTTCTTCAAGTACGAAAGCTCCAATATTATGGATGAGACCGTTCTCTTCTGCGATTGGGATAAGCTCGTCAGGCGTAATAGTACCAAGTTCTTCATCATCCCATCGAATGAGCGCTTCGTAAAGTGTCACTTCACCAGATGCAAGATCGAATTGTGGTTGGTAGACTACTTTTAAACTCTGATGGTTTAGGGCGGATAACATTTTTTGGTCGATAATTGCTCGCCTATTAAGCACTTTATGTGAAGCGGCTGAGAGAGAAGAAATCTTACCGCCCCCATTATTGCTAACATCTTTTGTAGCGGCCAATGCGGCTTTCATAAGGTGGTTATAGGTTTTCTGGTCTTCAGGATAGCGGACGACGCCACCGCTAATAGATAACGGAATGGCACTATTGTTGATATAGATCGGTTGCTGTTCAAGGAATAGTAGAAAGCCTTGCACATACCAATCACCGAAGGCGGTAAGAACGATAAATTCATTTGCACCGACCCTGGCTATTAGATTATCTTGGAAATATCGCTTAAGCCGATTTGAAAATGAGTTAATAAGTTCAATCTTTGATTCGGATGAATGAAGATCTTTCAATGTATAATAGTGATCAATAGTTATGAGGACAAATGAGAAACTTTTTGCCTCTTCAATAATTTCTGTCACGGTCGTTTCAAGTTTGTAGCGGCTCATTAGTCCAGTCTCGTAGTCAATGAATGCAATTTGTTGTAGCTGGTCCCGTAACTGCACGTCTTCAGTGATATCCAATTCAAGGAAAGTAACGGAAAACGGTTTTTCATGTGACGGCATGTTGGGAATGGCAATCATATTCACAAAATACGGTTCACCCAAACGCGTTATTTTTTCAACCTTGCCGAACCACTTTCTCCCAGCCATTATGCTTTTCCAAATGTCATGTGCCTGAATTTGACCTTCAACAGTTTCTGGAAGCATTTGCCACAAAGTTACTCCCAGCACCCGCCTAGGTGTCCATTTACTGGTTTCCAAAAAGTTTTTGTTTGCATAAATAATCGAACCTTCACTATCTGTTCGGGTTACCATATAAAACTGTTCGAGACTTTTCATTATGTCCGGCAGTTCTGGCACGAATTGTCCATAATCTGGCTTCATATAAATGTCCCCCTTCCGGATATGTATGATATTACTATTATAAAGAAGTTCTCGTGTCTGTACATCATGAAAGTGATAAATCATTAATTTAGTATCTGTATTTGTAGATAAATAGTGGAATTAGGGGGATAGACATGGATAGATTAAAGGGTATTGCTTTGATTGTTTCGGGTGCAATGCTTTGGGGGACCACGGGTCCGATGATGGAATGGATTTTGCTACATAGTGATATGTCGGTTTCCTTCATGCTGACAGTTCGCCTCCTGCTAGCGGGTTCGTTTCTGCTTGCTATGCTGAAGATACAGGGGAAACCCATCACTCTTCCTTGGCGGCAAAAAGTATGGGCACGTCAACTCCTTCTTTTTGGAGTATTTGGCATGCTCGGGGTCCAATTCACGTTTGCTGCGTCTATTAATACGAGTAATGCAGTCATTGCGACATTGTTCCAGTTTCTTGCACCGATTTTCATCATCATATTTGTAACGGCAGCGCAAAAGACTTGGCCGCCGGTTGTACAAGTACTCGGAATGATTGTAACACTGGTGGGATTAGTCCTCCTTTTGACAAACGGCTCGTTTTCCGGCTTTGCTCTGAGCAAAGTTGCGGTTTTATGGGGAATTGCACTTGGTTTTGCATTCTCGTTTTACACATTATACCCGGTTCGGCTGATGCAAGAATGGGGAGTTCTGCTATCAATTGGCTGGGGAATGATTATCGGGGGAATGACGCTTTTCATTTCGAATCCATTGACTGTTGTTACCCACTTATACTATTTAGCAGATTGGACCATTGCGGGCATGCTCCTACTCGTCACTGTAGTAGGGACGGTTGCCTTTATCTTGTTCATGAGCAGCATGAAATACATATCACCAGTGGAAGTGAGCATATTATCAAGCTTTGAACCGCTGACAGCAATGGTTGTTTCCGTTATTTGGTTCGGTCAGGTACTTGGTATGTGGCAATTGACAGGGGCCATAATCATGCTTATCGGGGTGACTTGGCTGTCGATTGCGGGGAGCAAGGCGAGAACATAGAATAGTAGAAGGACCGGTCCCATTGGGGAATTCCGGTCCTTTTGTTAAAAGATTAGAAAGTATAATTTTTTCTACATAGATCGGTGTCTAGACTACAGACACCAACCCCTGGAAGCCTTGTTGAAAAGGCATAGTGCGCCTTTATCCTCATGACTTCCAGGGATTTTCTTATTCATTGATGTAGTTGATGTAAAGACGTTCGTCTGCGGTGATGATTAAATCTTTTGGGACTAGTAGATGTACAGCAATCTGGCGCTCTGAAGTGTGGTGAGAATTATTCCTTTGTCGGGATGTACGTGTGAACTGTCTTAACAGATAAGCTTCCTGATAAGTGGTATAGGTTATTTCGGTAAGGGGTGGTTCTAGGAACGTGATCGAGTAGGCGGTCCATTCTGGTATTTCGTAGTTAAGTTGATCAGAGAAATCGTACTCGCCGAGCAGAAGATGAGGCTTAATGATTGTTTCTTCAATCAATCCATCATTTTCACTTTTACGTTCTACAATAATTGTTGAATTAATATCATTGCCTTGCGCATTCATTCGGAGTGTTTTTCCAATGGTCTGCGTTTTTTTACTGAGAATAGTGGAAGAATCGATTGACCCGATATCCCCGTTTTGTATAGCAGTCGTAAGGCGATTAAGATGTTCATTTGATTCCGCTTTCGGTTGACTGTTTAAAGAAGTGGTATCAACTAGTTCTACTGCAACCGTTGCAATGATTAAAAGGGCTGCATATGTTGCCAAAAACACATACGTCCATTTTTTATTTATCTGACGTGTCGATTTTTTTCTTCCTTGTAAGAAGTACCACATAATTAAAGCGATAAAGATGAGAGATATAAGACCAGACATTATTTTCTCACCTCCGTTTTAGTTGTAACCCCGATGGAAATGGCGAAAAGTATGCTAATTGTTACAATTATTTTTAGTAAGAAAAGGAGTAACGATGTTTCGGTACCAAAGAAAGCAACACTGTTTGCAATCAGGTCTTGGCCCCTCATATTTAACTGGAGTAGTGGAATTACAAAGATTGCTGCAATGAGAAGTGGGAGAACGAATTTGCTGCGCTGGATGAATGAACCCACTACATAACCCATGCTTGCAAACAGGGCGGTGTATAGAACCGAAGTCGAGGTCATGATGAAAAAGTCGGCTGGAGAGCTGAACAGTCCTGATGTTTCCGCGAATAAGGGATCACTTTGGAATGAAGAGATAAGTTTAATGATTGAACCTGCAAGGGTTGCTAGGGTACCGGCGATGACAGACGCAAATAGTAAAAACAGAAAGCTGGATATGTTGTGGCTAAGCCGATTTGATACGAAAGAAAAAGCGTCGTTACGATAAGCTAGCGTTGTGACAAGGATGCCCATTGAAAATGCCCAAAGAAGCGTGAAGATAACGGGCACATCTCCAGTTAGAAAACTATAGTTTACCGTTAGCGTACCTCCACTACTGGATCCACCACTGCTGGTTCCAAAACCTAAAATAATTCCAATCAGCTGCATAACAAGAAGTGAGTTAAAGACACCTGTATATGCCTTCAATTTATGAAGAAATTGTTTTTTTACGACATCAGTTAACAAGGGTTCCGTTAAATACATGATCGATACCTCCTTTTGTCCCGGTTGTCAGTGCAACATATGCATCGTCCGCTGAGACAGGAACTAGTTGGATGCCTTGTGTGTGTAACTGTTTTATTTCATCGGGAGTGAAATTGTTTTTGACGAGTATTTCACTGAAAGAACCATTTATCTGGCTGCTGAAAATTTCTATATCCGCAATGAAGGTACTAATTAGCTCGTTTTTCCCAATTAAGCTGACAAACATCTCTTGTAAATCCGTTACAGGACCGTGAAAAAGGGCGGTTTTATTGTGGATTAAGAGAATATTCTCGAGCAAGTCTTCTATTTCTTCAAGGTGATGGCTAGATAGTAAAATGGTCCGTGGATGAGCAATATAATCTTTTAGTAGCGCACGGTAAAAGTCTTTCCGTACGACGGTATCCATACCTGTGGTCGGTTCGTCGAAAATCGTCAGCGGACAATGGGAGGCAAGACCGATAATGGCATTGAATGTGCTTTTTTTCCCTTTAGAAAGATCTATCTGGCGCGCATCCGAATGAAAACTGAAGTAATCGAACAATCGTTGTGCAAGTGGAGCATCCCAGTTCGGATAGAAACGATCCGCCTCTTTCAAAATGTCTTTCAACGTCAGTTTGTCAGAAAAACTCATTGTGTCGTCAACAAGGATGGAGTTTGCAGACACTTTCAAACTGTTGAAAGGTTTGTCTGAAAAAACACGGATGTCTCCGGACGTGGCTTGAATATGTCCTGCAATGATTTTCATTACTGTGGATTTGCCGACCCCATTACGTCCAATGATTCCTGTAAGAACACCGTGTCGAATGCTGAAAGTCATCTTATTCAACACAATACGTTTACCATATGTTTTTGTCACATCGTTAAATTCAATCACCGTCATGTTTATTCCCCCTTTTTCTGCGCGCGCTCTGCTTCAATCATTGCTAGCAAATGTGAAGCATCAACACCTAGTAGCGCAGCTTCGTTGAGCAGTTCCTGAATTAGTCGCCGAAGAGTATCTTCTTTACGTTTGGCAAGTAGCTTGGCGCGGGCATTCAGCGCGACAAACATTCCTAGACCGCGTCGCTTGTAGATGACTTCCGCTTCGAGCAATAACGTAAGCCCTTTGCCGGCCGTTGCTGGATTAATAGTGAAGAGTTCCGCAAGTTGGTTTTGTGAATAGACTTTTTCATCGGGTGAAAGGGTGCCGTCAATTATTTCTGTTTCGATCCATTCCGCAAGTTGGACGTAAATTGGTTTCGAGCCGTCCAGGTTAAGCACCGGTGTCACCTCCTAATAGTTAGTGCATTACTGTTGTAATGTACTATACGGTAATTGGGAATGAAATACAACTGATAATCGGGGATTTCGAAGTTTTGATTAGAGGGAAGGGGTAGGTTGCTTAGATTTACGCAGAACTCAGAAGTTGCAGTTATAATCCAACGCATGCGCCTTATAGAGCTAGCCGAAACGCTAAGAATGGTAGCGAAGCTGTTTGGCTTAGGGTGGGAGGCATCCCCTAAGCGGCGAAGCGGTATTCAATGAAATCATACAATTTAAGATATCCCATAATTCAGTCGAATCGACTATACACAACCGAGTAGCTGTGGCATAATAAGTTCTATCGAGAAGTAATTCGTAAAACGAAAGAGTTTCTGGGGGTCAAAAAAATGAAAACAGTTTTTTCTTATGCGTTGCCATATAAATGGCCTATCGTAATTGCATTAGTTCTTATGTTACTGGAATTATCTGTAGAGCTAATTCAGCCGATGCTCATCGCTAAAATTATCGACGATGGCATCATGGCTGGGAATGAGGCCGTTATTTGGACGTGGGGAAGCGTTATGATGGCACTGGCGTTTGTTGCATTCTTTTCTGGGGCCATCAATTCATTCTTCGCTGCACATGCGGCACAAAGCTTTGGGTTCGACTTACGACAGGCATTGTTTCGCCAAGTACAAGCATTTTCCATGGCGACATTTCTTCGGTTCCCGACATCGGGACTCATCACGCGCTTGACAAGTGATGTAACGATGGCACAAAACGTCCTTTTTATGGGACTTCGGATCATGATGCGTGCACCTTTGCTCGTAATTGGAAGTCTGATTATGGCTTTTTTCGTCAATGTGAAACTGGCATTATTCCTAGTAGTTGGGGCACCATTTTTGCTGATATTTCTTTATTTTATGGCTAAAAAAGGGGTCAGTTATTTTTCGCTAGTCCAGCACAGGCTTGACCGAGTAAACCGTGTCATTCAAGAAAACTTACAGGCTGTACGGCTTATTAAAGCGTTTTTACGCGGGGCTTATGAAGCAAGCCGCTTCTCAAAAGTATCTAATCTGTTAAGAACGGATACCGTCAAAGCGATGCGAATGATGGAGCTTATATTGCCCATCCTATTATTTGTTATGAACGCCAGTCTAATGGCTGTACTCTGGTTCGGTGCTATTGAAGTTCGTGATGGCGGCGCACAAGTGGGTGAACTAGTAGCAATTGTTAACTACGCAATGCGCATGACGGGTGCGTTCTCGATGTTCTCATTCATTATTGTGGCATTCTCGCGTGCAAAAGCATCTTCTGAGCGGATGGAAGAAGTTCTGCTTGCGAATGAAGACTTGGAAATCCATAGTTCGGAAAGTACAGGACTGTTGCGCAATGAAGGCGATTTGCAATTCGAAAACGTGTCGTTCGTGTATCCAGGTAAGTTGGAACCGATTTTAGATAACGTGTCATTCCACGTTTCACCGGGAGAAAAACTCGCTATTATGGGAGCGACTGGATCCGGGAAATCTACATTGCTTAATCTTATTCCACGTATATTTGAAAAAACACAAGGGAAGATCTATGTCAGTGGAACAGAAGTAGAGGACTGGCCGCTGAAAGATTTGAGGGATACAATCGGACTCGTGCCGCAGCAATCGATTTTATTTACAGGGTCGATTTTGGATAACTTGTCATGGGGCGATATGGAGGCGGATGTCGACGAATTGGAAGAGGCGGCTAAAAAAGCACAAATCCATGAATCAATTGATCTGTTCCCGCTAAAGTATGGAACGAGGGTCGGACAGAAGGGTGTTAACTTATCGGGTGGTCAGAAACAGCGATTATCCATTGCAAGGGCGCTCGTTCGGAAACCATCGATTTTGATTCTCGATGACAGCACAAGTGCGCTTGACGTGAAAACGGAAACGGCACTATGGGATGCGCTTGAAGGAGAAGAAGCGACTATGCTCGTTGTCACACAAAAAATCCGGACCGCACAAGGCGCGGACAAAATTCTTCTATTAGATGAAGGGCAAGTTGTTGGCTACGGAACACATGACGACCTGATGGAGCAATCCGCACTGTACCGGAAAATTGCGGAATCCCAATCCGATGAGGAGGTGGCGGCCGATGTTACGCGCAATTCGTAAACCGTTCGGCTACGAGCCGATTCTATCAAAGGAAGATATTAATGGCACCGGGAAGAAGAAAAAAGAGCGTGCAAGTAATTGGAAGTCAGTTCTTTTCCGGATTTGGAAACTTGTCGATGAACAGCGAGGACTACTCATTGCTGTGCTCGCACTTGTTTTCGTCAGTTCAGTCCTCGCGCTGCTTGGGCCGTTGATGATTGGGAAAATTATAGATAACTATATAATCCCGATGAAATTCGCGGGTTTAGGCGGCAGTATCGGGTGGCTTATCGCTATCTATATAGGCTTATCACTTGCGATGTATTTCCAAAACTATTGGATGGTAGGCATCGCACAACAAACCGTTTTCCGCTTACGGACGAGCTTGTTTGCCCATCTTCAGAAGTTGCCAGTCACATTTTTTGATAAACGGCAGCACGGTGAACTGATGAGCCGAATTACCAACGATATTGAAAACGTTAGCCAAACGCTGAACTCATCTTTCATCCAAGTATTTTCAAGCATCTTGACGCTGACCGGAACGTTTGGGGTCATGCTTTACTTGAGCCCTCTATTGACACTACTGACGATGATCATTGTTCCAGTGATGTTCGTAGCGATTCGGTGGATTACGCGCCGTACGGGACCTTTATTTAAAGAACAGCAGCAAGCAGTGGGCGAATTAAACGGAATGATTGAAGAAACAATTTCTGGCCAGCGCATTGTCAAAGCATTTTCACAGGAAGAACGTGTAATGGAAGAGTTTGCGCAGAAGAGTGACCGACTTCGACGAACCGGTTTCTGGGCGTTGACTTACTCTGGTTTTATCCCCAAAGTGATGAATATGTTAAACAACGCGAGTTTTGCGGTCGTTGCAGGGGTGGGTGGATTGCTTGCGTTAAGAGGGGACGGCGTTGTAACGGTCGGGACAATCGTCATCTTCTCGGAATTTGCACGCCAGTTCACGCGTCCGCTTAATGATCTTGCCAACCAATTTAACACAGTGCTGTCGGCAATCGCGGGAGCGGAGCGGGTCTTTAAGATTATGGATGAACCGGTCGAGAAGGATGAGGCGACAGAAAATGAGGATAGGATCCTCAGGGGAGACGTCGAATTCCGCAATGTATCCTTCGGTTATGCAGTCGAAACGGACGGCTATACAATTAACGATTTATCATTTCATGTGAAGGCGGGAGAAACGGCGGCATTTGTCGGGGCTACTGGCGCAGGGAAGACAACGATTATGCAGTTGCTTGCTAGGTTCTATGAAGTCGATAAAGGAGAAATCTATATCGATGGTATTCCGATTAGCAAGTTGCCACGGAAAACACTTCGTAGCCAGACGGCATTTGTTTTGCAAGATCCATTTCTTTTTGAAGCTACAGTACTTGAAAATATTCGTTATGGAAAACTTGACGCTACGGACGAAGAAGTCATCAAGGCGGCAAAACAGGCCAATGCGCATAGTTTCATTAGTCGGCTGGAAGATGGCTATGACACTGTATTAACGGCAGATGGCGGCGAAATTTCACAAGGGCAGAAGCAGTTACTGTCAATTGCAAGAGCGCTTGTTGCAGATCCAGTAATTCTCCTTCTCGATGAAGCCACGAGCAGCATCGATACGGTGACAGAGCTAGAAATCCAGGAAGCACTCGATCGCCTTATGGAAGGCAGGACCAGTTTTGTTATTGCACATAGATTGAACACCGTTCGGAAAGCCGATACCGTTTATGTTATGGAGCAAGGAAAACTGATAGAGTTTGGAAATCAAGAGGAATTGATTGAAAGACAAGGTGTTTTTTACAATATGTTGCTTGAATCGAAAGTATAGAAAAGCGTAAGCGGCCTGCCTAAACGCGGCAGGCATAAGGCGTGCCGGCGGAGTGGCGTACTTTGCCACATAGCTGGTATGACTTATGACCCGAGCTAGGCGCTGGAGTCTAGACAGTATAGAAAAGCGTAAGCGCCTGGGTAGCTCGTGAAGGAAAAAGGGAAAGATCCGGAAGCCGCACTTTGGCTTTTGGTTCTTTCATCTTTTCCACAGCGAGCTAGGCGCTGGAGTCTAGACAGTATAGAAAAGCGTAAGCGGCCGTTTCAAAGGAACGCAGCCTAAGTACGCCACCTCCTGTGACAACAAGGAGGGATGTAGTTCAATCCCTTCCCACTGCATGACCTACATCCTGTATAGGCCTAGGCACCTGGGAACCGGGACAATGGAAAAGGCTACAAGGACATTATCTCCTCGTAGCCTTTTCCATTGCTATTATTTCAAGTCTTCGATATCAAGCAACGTACCATCGTCAAAATCGACTTCAAGGTCAAACTTGGAGTAAGTTTCCAACCCAAACCACTGGAGAACCTTATCAATCACTTCTTGTTGGGGGGTATCTTTTGTGATTCGAATTTCTATAAACATTTTGTTCAGCTCATCCATCGCTTTATTATCTTTCAGTTTGACGTTCGTTAGTTTATTTTCATAATCCGCATTTGCTTTTTCGGCAACATCGTAATCAGCATCAATTGCATCTTTGCCATCGACATCGATTTCAAGATCGAATGACGTAAAACCAAATCCATTACCAGTTTCTATGGATCCACCGGCTTTCTCAGCCTCATTAATAATTACAGCATCTTCCCGGTTAGGTTTATCTGCATTTTTCCCGAAGTTGCCGCATCCGCTCATCAGCAATGCACCTGTAATCACGATTGTACCCGCCATATTCAATTTTCTCAAAATACTCACTGCCTTTCGGATCTGTTGTCTTATCTATTATTTTGCCTAATAAATCACTTTCTAAACAAAATACGTGTACAAATAAAAAAACCGGCATTTTAGCCGGCTAGTGTAAATAATGTATAATGTGCAATTTCAATCCTATTAATCACCATTTTGCGGTATGTTCTTCCGAAGTTCCAAGCATGTTGCGGATTTGTAGGGTGGAGCCGTCATGTAAGCGTACTGTCCCGTTAAAATAACCGACTACTTGATGGACTTCCGTGCGTACGAGCCGTACATTCGTCATAGAAACACGTTCAAAAAAAGGCGTAAATGTTATATTTACGGTATCTGAAAACTTTGTTCGGATTTTCCAAGGCATCATGAAGTTTTTATTGTTATATGTAAATAGAACATCCTCATGAATTTTAGTCATCAAACCATCAACGAACACTGCGTTTTCAGTCATGCCTGTCCCATCCGTCCATTTACCACCGAAATTAAGTCCAATGCGATGGCCACCAAGACGTTGCGATGCCATCGCCCAGTTCCAATCTGCTTTTCGCGGCCAGATACCTCTGCCATAATCGAGGACGGCAAAACTATAATCTGGATTGAAATCATACCGTTTGTCACCGATTTTAACGAACCCGGAAGTTGGCAATGAATGGTGCTTAGCTGTGAACTGGAAAATGTCCCTGCTCCTAGGTATAACAACATTCAACGATTCATCGTCGATGGGATGATCAATATGGAAATCTGCATGCAGTACTTCATTATCAAAATCTGGGATCGTCACGGACAAATGCGTTTCGCCTTGAATATGTATGATCTGGACAGTTAGGTTGTCATTCACGAATTTAACACCATCCAGCACGTTTTCGGGCATCTTCACATTACGCCCAAATGGAATCGTTATTTGCTTTTCATAAAACCGTTGCGTTTCATAATCCAAAATATAGACAAAGCAGACAGCTGCATAATCGAGATGGCTAATCGTTACGGAAAATAACAAATCTTCTCCGTACACACACCAATAATTCCACTTCTTCTTGCGCATGAAGTGGTTCTTGAGATTGCTTTGGATGAAGGGCTGACGTGCGAAGCCGATTGCATCTGGATTCAATAACCCTTTGTCGTCACACAACGCAACGGGTTCGGTAATTTCTCTTTCTGCATGCTGCATATAGACTTCCCCCTGCCTATTGTCTTTTTCGAATCATATTGCTATACTTCTTATTGTATCAAAGATACGGGGCATTAGCTCAGCTGGGAGAGTGCTTCGCTGGCAGTGAAGAGGTCAGGGGTTCGAGCCCCCTATGCTCCATATAGTTTTAAAATACGTAGAACCCTTGATATATAAGGGTTCTTTTTTTTAGAAATCATTAGTTCATTGTCATTTTATTTGCAAGCAAAATTAAAAACTTACTATTTCTTTACCTCTATGCTTTACTAGTACTTTATAGTGGGAGTATATTGAAATATGGGAATTTAGGTAGAAATGAACTACTGTTTTTTTGAGAAAGGAAATTCTGAATGGTCGGGGAAATTATATTGCCTTTTGATACTACTTTGGTAGAAGTGCTCGTAGATATGGTGTTTATCGTGAAAGTTGAAGAAGATTTTACCTTTACCTATGCCTTTTTTAATCACATGGCTCTTGAGAAAACCGACTTGGACCAAAATGCTATTGGCAAAACATTTAGCGAAGTGCATGATGAAGGACTTAGTATTTTATTGAACGACGAATATGGAAAAGTAGTGAACACTAACAAAACCAGGACTTATGAAGATTCCTTTAATTCACCTTCCGGAATCAAACGTTATTCTAAGGCTAGATTGACACCCTTATTCGACAAGGCAGGAGCATATACACATATTATTGCCGTTGTGAAAGACGTTACAAATGAAAAAGTTGCGAAACTGGAAAGTGAAGATTCTTGGAATAAGCTTGTTGAAAGTAAATCACGTTATCGCTCGTTGTTCGATAATAATACTGACGCCGTTTTTACGACCGATTTAAGTGGAGTTATTCTGAGCGGCAATACGGCTGTGGAAAAAATCAGTGGCTATTCGCTAGATGAATTGAAAGGTAGGGGACTTATCGAATTCCTTGATACAAATGACCCTATGTTTACCATTAAATCATTTCAACAGGTATTGGAGTATGGGCTTAATGATCATCGTATAACCTTACTTGAGAAATCAGGAGCAAGTGTCAGCTGCCTCGTCAACTTCACACCGATTGAAGTGCGGGATAAAATCGTAGGCATTTATGCAATTATGAAGGATTTAAGAGAATTGGATGACATGAGCAATAAATTCTTTGAAAGTGAAAAGCATTTTCGAATCATTGCAAAGAATGCCCAGGACGTCATCGTGTTGATAAATGACCAGCAGGAGTATCTCTACGTTTCTCCTTCCAGTAACCAAGTTTACGGATACGATTCCACGGAATACATTGGGAAATCATTGTCTTGGCATGTGCATCCGGAAGATGTGTCTCGTATGGAACAGAATTTTGTACAAGCACTTCGGGAAGCAACAACATGCAGTATACGTTTGAGGATAAAGCATAAGTTGAATGGATGGCTTTGGTCGGAATTAAAAGCCACCCCAGTTTATGATGAACGGAATAAGTTTAAACATATGGTGATGATTATACGCGATATTACGTTACAAAAAAAACATGAAGAGCAACTTGAGTATTTTGCATACCGTGATTTTTTAACGAATTTACCCAATCGTCGGTTTTTCACAGATCAGCTACTAATGGAATTGGATCATTTTCGGAATGGGAGTAATGCTTTTACGGTACTTCTTTTGGATATCGACCATTTCAAGGGTATCAATGATCAATATGGCCATGAAATGGGTGACTGTGTAATCGAGGAATTTGGTAGGAGATTATGTGGAAGTATACCCAAAGACGCTATTGCTGCCCGACTTGGCGGTGATGAATTCATACTGAAATCGTTCGTTCGGGAATTCAAGGGGTTCCGAAAGGTCAAATGGAAGCCGCGCGTTCATCGGGAATGTCGTACACGCAAGCTATGCGATACATAATATTACCGCAAGCATTTCGTCGTGTATTACCACCATTAGCGTCACAGTTTATTATACTAATAAAAGATTCGTCTTTAGTATCAGTAATTTCTGCGGCAGATTTAACGTTAAACGCAAAAAACCTCGTTGCCACATCGTTTCGTTCACTGGAAGTGTGGACGTTTGTTGCCGTAATCTATTTCATTATGACATTCAGCTTATCGCTGATAATCCGGTATTTCGAGAAACGATTGTTATCTCGCGAGGTGTGAGTATAAGCTAGTAGTGAGGGAGTGTCGTTTATGATTACCATTAAAAACGTTAATAAATCCTTTGGTGCTCATCAAGTGCTAACGGATGTATCACTAGAAGTACCGAAATCCAACGTAATTGCACTTATTGGACCAAGTGGTGCTGGAAAATCAACGCTCATTCGGACATTAAATGCGCTAGAACCAATTGATAATGGAGAAATAATTGTGGATGGCGTTTCCGTTCACGACAAAAAAACGGACATTAACAAAGCGCGCATTAATATCGGATTTGTATTTCAAAATTTCAACTTGTACCCATTCTTGACAGCGCTTCAAAACGTGACGATGGCACCGCTAAGGGTGAAAGGGATGAGTAAAGAGGCGGCCGAAAAGAGAGGGAAAGAGCTGCTTACCTCTCTTGGGCTTGGCGATAAATTCGATGCTTATCCTGGTAGGCTTTCGGGCGGACAACAGCAACGTGTTGCTATTGCACGGTCGCTTGCTATGGATCCACAAGTGATGCTTTTCGACGAACCGACATCCGCACTCGATCCAGAAATGGTGACGGAAGTGCTTGATGCGATTCGTAAATTGGCACACGATGGGATGACGATGGTCGTCGTTACGCATGAAATGGGTTTCGCCAAAGAAATTTGTGACGAAATCGTCTTTATGGCGGAGGGTAAAATTGTAGAAAAGGCTCCACCATCAAAATTCTTTACGAATCCAGATTCCGAACGGGCGAAGAATTTCTTATCTAAAGTGCTGAACCACTGATTTTCCAAGTGGTTTGGCTTTTTTTATTACCTGAACAATTTTATGCTCGCCCCACAGTTTCCTCAGGTTCAACGCATTCCATCCGCTTCGTTTTCATACGTTTAATGAAAGGAGGAATTGGATCATGTACAACAGGGAAGCGGCTGTTCGCTATGCGGATACGTGGTGGAATAGTCGTAATCCGGCATTTCCGGCATTCGATGTGGATTGTACGAATTTCATATCGCAATGTTTGCTCGCTGGTGGGGCACCCATGCATGGCTATCCAAGTCGTGGAAATGGGTGGTGGCTCCAAGGGGGGACGTGGAGTTTCAGTTGGTCAGTGGCACATTCGCTGCGCTGGTATTTAGCGACTTCAAAAAAGGGATTGACGGCAACACAAGTTGCAACAGCTCAGGAGTTAGGGCTCGGGGATGTCATTGCCTACGATTTTGAAGGGGATGGCAGATTTGATCATTCGACCATCGTCACCGCGAAAGATGGTTCAGAGCCGCTCGTTAATGCTCATACATTCAACGCGCAGCACCGTCACTGGGCATACAAAGATTCGTATATGTTCTCACCAAATGCAAAGTATGTCTTTTTTAAAATTAATGACCAATTTTCATAATGACTATAGTTGAGTATATAAGCGTAGAAAAGCAGTCCGTCAACTAAAGACGGACTGCTTTTCTACTGTCGAGCCTCCAGCTCCTAGAGGCTCAGAGGACCACAGGATGTGGGTCACGCAGTATGGAGGGATTAATTCGCATCCCTCCTTATTACCGCAGGACGCGGCGTACTTTGGCTGTGTTCCTTAATTTGCTTGTCAGGCTATAAAGGATTGTATTCCATCCTTCCCGGGCAAAGAACGCCGCTTGGGTCTGCAGGATGCAGGTCATGCAGTGGGGAGGGATTGAACTTTATCCCTCCTTGTTGCGACGCGATGTCGCGAACTTTAGGCTGCCTTCCTTTACTCGTCTTATGCCTGTCGCCCCTGAATAGGCGCTTGCGCTTTTGTTCCTTCAGTCAAACCATAAAACAGCCAGCGTACCCTCTCCGGCATGAACCGCGAGAACGGAACTAATATCTCCAATTTCCACTTCAAGATCGGGTATTTGTTCCATGATAAGAGTTTTTAAATACTCTGCCTTTTCTAAGACATTGCCTTGCATTAAATGAATTTTCGTTCGGCCAGGATGGTGGCCTGCGACTACTTTATCGACCAAGTATTGGAGAGCTTTTTTCTCGGACCGTACTTTGTCTACGGGTTGTAGTTCGCCTTCGGTCGTAATCTGGACAATTGGTTTCACTTTCAACAAGCTTCCGATGAAGAATTGAGCAGCGCTCATTCGACCACCTTTGTACAATTGTTCAAGCTGTCCCATTAAAATATAGATATGCATCGTGCCGGCCATTTTCTTAAGCTGGGCTTCAATTTCTGGAACAGTTGCGCCTTCGTCTTGCATTTCCATGCCTCGTTCAATTAATCCGGTCACTCCATAGGATAAGGAAAGTGAATCGATGAATGTAACAGGGAATCCAGAAATTTCAGAGCCTGCTATAGAGGAGGCAAGTGTCCCACTCATTTTACCGGACACGTGAACAGCAATTGCTTGTTCATACTGTTCCGCAATCACTTCGTACCGTTCGGCAAATGCACCCGCCGAAGGTTGTGATGATTTAGGGAATTCTTTAGCGTTCTTTATTTTCTCGTAAAGTTGCTGAGGATTCAAGTCGACACCGTCAACAAATTGTTTTTCACCAAAATGTATATTTAAAGGTACTGAAAAGAAGTCTGGATGTTGACGAAGTTCCTCTGAAATGTATGCTGTGCTGTCTACAATCCAAGCAATGGGCTTTTTTATCATGAATAAAATCATCCTTTTTCATTATAATATTTGCTGTTATTACTATACCATGGAAAGTAATAATCTTGTATTTTGAAAACATTAAATATGTGCGTATTCAGATGACTTCGCTAAAAATGAACAGTTAAGGTATAATGGTCGAAGTATGTGTAAAGGGGAAATGAGTTATGAATGAGCAAGCTTTGTCTGTCAGAGATGCGATTATTACGCGTCGTTCAATAAAGAACTTTA
This sequence comes from Sporosarcina sp. E16_8, assembly GCF_017347095.1. Lineage (GTDB taxonomy): Bacteria > Bacillota > Bacilli > Bacillales_A > Planococcaceae > Sporosarcina. The sequence goes on from NZ_JADPRZ010000004.1 coordinate 210,625, forward strand.
ACGGCCAGCCGGTTGATCCGGAAAATATTGCTGAAATGCTTGAAGATGCAGCATGGGCACCAAATCATGGCAATCGTAATCCGTGGCGCTTTGTTGTAGCTGCTGATAAGGGATATGTGAAATTCCTCGATATTTTGCGTGAATATGGTGTTCCGAAATGGAAAGAACTTTCGGAAGAAGATCTTGAGAAAAAAATGAAGAATTTCACAGGACCTGGTGCAGTTGCATTTGTTATAGTTCCTGAGGACGTGCGTCAGAAAGAACGTCTAGAAGATTACGCAGCGGCGAGCATGTTCGTTCAGAACACACAGCTTCTCGCATGGGATAGAGGAATCGGTACATGCTGGAAAACACCCGGCTTCCTGGATAACCCTAAATTCAGAGATGAACTTGGCGTTAAACCAGGCGAACGTATAATCAGTATGCTTCAATTCGGTTATTATGATGAAAGACCAAAGGCCCGTCCACGTAAGCCACTTGAAGAATTTGTCACGTATTACGGACAGGAAATCGAAGAAGAAGAAGCATAATGGTATTGGGGTAGTTTTTGCTCGGATTGCATTTGTTAATGCAATCCGGGCCTTTTTTTGCAGTTCTGTACCGGGGTCGTCTAGTGGCCCATGCGTTGTTTAGTTAGGCTGAAGCGTTGAGAAGTTGGGTCTGGATGTTGTTAACTTTGTTGAAAGTGTTGCTTAGTTCTAAAAAACCGGACCCTCGCAAGGAGAATCCGGCACATGTATCACTTTTTCAATTCATCTTTCTCAAAGCCGGCAATTTCGTAATAATAATCGCCGATGACACGCAATCCTTGGTCGAAGTTTTCCAAATGGAAGTGTTCGTTCGGTGCGTGGAAGTTTTCCGACGCTAGCCCGAAGCCCATCAAGACGACTGGCAACTCTAGGATTTCATCAAATGCTGCAACGATTGGAATTGAACCGCCACCACGTGTGTAGGCAGTTGGTACATTGTACACTTTTTCGTATGAACGTCCTGCAGCCTGGATTGCAGGGTGGTCAAACGGTGTAATGAACGGTTTCCCTTTATCGAATTCCGTTACTGTAACCGTTACGCCAGCTGGTTTATATTTTTCGATATGCGCTTTCAGTTTTTCAATGATTTCATCTGGATCCTGGTCAGGAACTAAACGGCATGTAATTTTTGCGCCTGCTTCGGCTGGCAATACTGTTTTAATGCCTTCGCCTGAAAATCCGCCAAATACGCCGTTCACTTCAAGTGTCGGGCGGGTCCATGTACGTTCAAGATACGAATATCCTTTTTCGCCAAACAGTTCTGTCACGCCAATTTCTTCTTTCAATTCATCTTCGCTAAAGCCAAGTGCTTGGTAGGCTTCGCGCTCTTCATCTAATAGAGGGCGGACATTTTCGTAAAATCCTTCAATTGCAATCGTTCCTTCTTGGTCACGGAACGAGGCGAGTACTTCTGCAAGCGCATGAATTGGGTTTTGGACGCCACCGCCATATAAGCCGGAGTGAAGGTCGCTTTTAGCACCTTGCACGTCAATTTGCACGCCGCATAGACCGCGAAGTCCGTAGCAAACTGCGGGGTGTCCTGGTCCTTGCATACCCGTATCAGAAATGACTATGATGTCAGCTGCAAGCTTGTCTTTATTGGCCTCGATATATTTTTCGAGATTTGGACTGCCGATTTCTTCTTCGCCTTCAATGATGAACTTCACATTGACTGGTAAACTGCCTGTTTTCCGGATGAGTGCTTCAACGGCTTTCACATGCATGAACACTTGTCCTTTATCATCACTAGCGCCGCGCGCATATAATTTGTTATCGCGGACTTCGGGTTCGAATGGTCCCGTTTCCCATAAATTTAGCGGATCAACCGGCTGTACATCGTAATGGCCGTAAACTAGAATTGTTGGTTTTCCTTCTGCGTGGAGCCAATCACCGTAAACAACCGGCTGTCCGTCTGTCTCGTCGATTGAAAGGTTTTCAAGTCCTGCTTCTTTGAATGAATTCAACAGCCACTCCGCAGCTTGTTGCATATCGTTTTTATGTTCGGATAAAGCACTAATACTTGGAATGCGAAGGAAGTCTTTTAATTGTCCAAGATGTTTGTCCCGTTGTTCTTTAAAATACTCGTCAAGTGTTTCTAAATGATTCAACACAATCCCTCATTTCAAATAATTTCGTGAATAGAAATAGTATAGCAGATGATGTAGATAGTGAGTTAGAAAGATGAATGTAAGTATGAATAATATGGTATGCTATTTGAAAGTTATTAATTGGCTGAATATATAAATATGAAATCATTTCCGGGAGGAATCGCTTTTGTTTATCGCACTTGGATTATTTTTATTCCTGTCATTTTACTTGTCAGGGAGTGAAACAGCGCTTACAGCAGTAAACAGGAGAAAGGTACAGTTTCGAGCAAATCAGGGAGACGTGCATGCGATCAAGCTGCAGAAACTGATTTCGAAACCGGATCGCATGATTACAGCAATACTTATCGGAAATAATATCGCGAATATTATGATGCCGACTTTAGTTACGATGATAGCGATTGATAAGGGGCTTAGCGTAGGTGTCTGGACGGGAGTTCTGACCGCTATTATCATTGTCTTCGGCGAAGTATTGCCAAAAACGATTGCAGCAACATTTTCTGAGCGCGTCTCTTACATGGTTTCGCCGTCGATTATGCTACTTGTAAAGTTATTAACGCCGCTGACAGCTTTGCTTGGATTGTTCACAAATATCTTCATCCGTATCATCTCGAAAGGAACTGTAACGAAAGCTACGCTCACAAAAGATGATCTCCGTTCGATGGTTGACATTGCTTCTATAGAAGGAACGTTTGAGATGGATGAATCGAATCGTTTGAAGGAAGTACTCGACTTTGCAGAAAAAGACGTGTCCGATGTCCTTGAAACACACCGGATGGATATCGTCGGATTACCGATTGAAGCGACGTATGAAGAAGTCCGTGACACCATTTTGGAGCACTCTTACACGCGTTATCCTGTCTACGAAGATAGTATGGATACGATTTTAGGCGTGTTTTATTCTAAAATGTTAATTAAATGGTCGATTGATCCCGAGCAGACTCTTGGTGATTTAATTGACCGCAATACGTTTTACGTTGTGCAGTCCGCTAGCGTTGAGAGAGTATTCAAGATGATGCTATCGAAAAAGAAACATATGGCGATCGTTCTGGATGAATACGGCGGAACGCTAGGCATGATAACGCATGAAGATATTATTGAAGAAATGATTGGTCAGGACATTGAGGATGAGACGGATGATGACGAGGAAGTATTTGTCTATGAAAAGACGGATACTAGCTTAATCTGTCATGGCAGGCTTGAAATTGTGGATGCGATGGAGTTACTCGGTATTGAATTGCCAATGGATCATGAGACGCTTGGAGGATTTGTTCTGCAAGAGCTTGGTCACGTTCCAGAAGAAGGCGAACGCTTTACATACAATCATCTGCGTTTTGAAATCGAGGAAATGGAACGCAACCGGATTATTCGTATGACAATTACAATCAGTGAAGGTGAAAATTAATTAACAAGCATATCTCCGTAACCGAGTAAAATGGTTACGGAGATATTTTTTTCATGTTGAGCTCCGGGCGCCAGCCGCTCGGGTCATAAGCAATCCAGCTATGTGGCAAAGAGCGCCACTTCGCTGGATCGTCTTATGCCTGTCGCGTCTAAACGGCGCCCTCCGCTTTTCCTAGTGTCCAGCTCCTTGCGCCAGCCGCTCGGGTCATAAGCAATCCAGCTATGTGGCAAAGTGCGCCACTTCGCTGGATTGTCTTATGCCT